>CAZVXI010000387.1:0-1515 GCA_964631295.1 uncultured Isosphaeraceae bacterium | reverse complement strand
ACGACATTGATGCACACGCAAGTCGCGCGTTTCTGATGCCCGTGGGTGGATGGTTCGGCTTTGAGACGCACGTTCCAAGTATGTCCACCGGATTGAAACTGAGAACTCAAGACGACTATCGCAATTATCTCAAGCGCCTCGCGCAAGTCCCGAAGATGGTTGATGATGTCATTGATCTCATGCGAATCGGCGCTGACGAAGGCCGTACGCGCCCCACAATCACGATGGTGGGTATTCCAGAGAGGATCGGGATGCTGTTGAAGAAGGATGCGCTCTCGATGTTGCGCGCACCGCTGGAGAATGCACCGGCGCACCTTTCATTGGAAGTGCGGCACACGCTGCTGAAAGAATATGATTCTTCGATCCTTCCGGAGATTCGTGCTGCCCTCCAGCGGCTGCACGATTATTGTGTGCACTCATATATCCCTGCATGCCGTGAGACGATCGCCGCAATCGATTACCCGAATGGCGAAGCCTACTACAACCAGCAGATTCGGCAGATGACGACGCTCGATTTCCAGGCAAAGGAAGTCCATGAGATTGGCCTCAAGGAAGTCACCCGTATTCGTGGAGAGATGATGGATGTCATTCGCAGCAGCGACTTCATGGAGCTGCGCGATGATGCCTCAACCATGAGCGATGATGCTCTCTTCGCGGAGTTCATCGAGTATCTGCGGACCGATGATCGCTTCTACCACGAGACTGCAGAAGATCTTCTCAATGGATACAAGATCATCTGCAAAGATATCGACGCCCACATGCCGGAGTTGTTCTACACGCTTCCGCGACTGTCGTACGGCGTTCGTGAGATACCGCGATTCATGGCCCCCACAATGACGACCGCGTACTACGACCCGGGCAACATCCTGACGGGCAAGGCCGGTTTTTTCTTTGCCAACACATGGGCGCTCAATCAGCGGCCGACGTACGAGATGATTGCGCTCACGCTCCACGAAGCCGTGCCGGGCCATCATCACCAGAGTTCCCTCGCCCAGGAACAGCAAGACGTCCCGGAGTTTCGCAAGGACCTCTGGTTCACCGCGTACGGCGAGGGCTGGGCTCTTTACGCAGAAAAACTGGGCATCGATATGGGCCTGTACACCACACCCTACGAACACTTCGGCAGGCTGCTGTACGAGATGTGGCGTGCGTGTCGGCTCGTCGTTGATACGGGAATCCATGCTTTTGGCTGGTCACGATCACAAGCCATCGACTACATGAAACAGAACACGGCGCTCAGTGAGCTGAATATCGCCAACGAGGTCGACCGCTACATCGGCTGGCCCGGGCAGGCGCTGGGATACAAGCTCGGCGAGATCACGATCAGCCGATTGCGTGCGGAGGCAGAGCGGGAACTCGGCGGCAGATTCGATATTCGCGCGTTCCACGATGTCATCCTGCTCTCCGGGTCCATCCCACTGCCGATCCTTGAGAAGCGTGTACGGGCGTGGATCGAAAACGTCCAGGCAGAGAACACCTGACGCAACAATGGCAAATGCGGGTAAGATTCTGTCT
>CAZVXI010000386.1:0-1548 GCA_964631295.1 uncultured Isosphaeraceae bacterium | reverse complement strand
CATCGAGTCCGGACTCTACGAAGTCCGCAACCGCTTCCTGCATCCGACGCTTGGAAGGTGGATGCAGCGCGATCCGCTTGGGTATGTCGATGGGATGAGTGTGTATGAGTATGTGACGGCAGTGCCGACACTGCTTACCGACCCGACTGGTTGGTGTATAGGCTGTGGCATTCAAGAGACTGCCTTACACACTGGCCAAGCCAGCCTTGACGATCAGGCTGCGAGAGAGAAGTGCGAGTGCTATGCTGCTGATTGTTTCAAGAAGGCGACTGTCGATGCCATTGTTCGCGAGATCAATCAATGTTGGGGAGAGGATGTAGCTCCGCAGCTGGTCACCCTTTGCACGAAGTGCGATTCGTGTGGGGTGTTTCGGCGACCCGATCCCTTCTCGCCTGATGCGTTCGAGCCAATTCGACATCAGGGGGTGATATCGTTGTGCTACAGCCAAGATTGTCTATACGACGATGCCTGTGCGACCCTGATTCATGAACTCACTCACATGTTGCAATGGTGCAGGTATGCTCACAGGTTTCTCCGCGATGATCATCGTGATCTATGGCGTGAGTGGGATGGTCGCGCAGTAAACTGCCTTTGGAAGGAGTTCTATGCGTATCGAGCAGAAGGTCGAAATTGTGGACAGCGTGGCAAGGGCTTTGAGTGTTGCAAAGACGTCTGTTCATCTTGCGAGACATTCTGGAAATCAGACTCTCCCAAGCAGCACTGGAAGAACAGAGTTGAGTGTGAGAAAGCCTGTCATAGACTGCTGAAGAACAATCCGAACACGCCGGAGATGCCATGGGAGCGGTGAAGCATGTTGCTACCTTTGCGGTGATCACTACGCTTGCTGGCGTCTCGACAATTGCGTCAACTGCACTGTTGGCTGTCTATGTGGATGTCGAATCAGCTGAGTATACCATGGGGACTTTTGACCTGGTCACGCCCACGGATGACATCGCAGGGATCGTCTACACACTAGAAGTAGCTGGGAAATCACAACATGCGTGTGTAGTACTGGGAGATGTTGACGAGGAGGATTATGACTTTCAAGAGCTGCCTTCGTGGGTACTGTCTGTCGCCGACCGCCATTCGAGTAATCTGATACATCAAGGTGATGCATTAATAGTACAGGCGTCGGGTTGGCCGCTACCCGCGGCATATTCCGCCGTGTGTCTGCCAGGCCGCGAGTTGGTAGCTGGCTATCTCATCGATGATACGGTCGACGACTTCGGGTCGCATGAGGCACTACCCACTCGAATGATAATGACCGGTGCAGTGTGCGACATGTTTGCCTGGTCTGCGTTCTGGGCAGTACTGTACTTTTCTTTCCGGAGTGGTCGCAGACTGTTCTGGAGTCGTCGCGGCAGATGTACCCATTGTGGCTACGACTTGCGAGATCTTCAGAGTCATCGTTGCCCTGAATGTGGCCGACTCATTGGGCCTCGCGATAGGCGCTCTATCTGAGACTTTCGCAGTGCCCGAAGCTTGGACATAACATGGTCGTCTTCGGCAGGCCGGAAGGCGAGAGGTCGGCTTCAATCTCGCAGGGCC
>CAZVXI010000385.1:0-1556 GCA_964631295.1 uncultured Isosphaeraceae bacterium | reverse complement strand
TCGAAGCCGGCGATGATCGCGCTGGCGGGGTTCGTGCCGTGTGCTGACGCCGGGATCAGGCAGGCATTGCGATGCGTGTCGCCGCGCGCTTCGTGGCAGGCGCGGATGACCATGAGCCCTGCATATTCGCCCTGTGCGCCGGCGTTTGGCTGCAGCGACACCGCTTCAAAGCCGGTGATCTCCGAGAGCCATGTTTCGAGATCGTTGAAGAGCTTTGCGTAGCCGCGCGTCTGGTCGGCCGGGGCGAACGGGTGAATGCTTCCGAACTCAGGCCAGGTGACCGGCAGCATCTCGCTCGTGCCGTTGAGCTTCATCGTGCATGAGCCGAGCGGGATCATGGAATCTGCCAGCGAAAGGTCGCGCGACTGCAGCGTCGTAATGTAACGCAGCATCTCTGTCTCGGAGTGATGCGTGTTGAAGACCGGGTGCGTGAGGTAGCCGCTCTCGCGCTGCAGCGGCGCAGGGATGGCTGCTTCTGCTGTGTCGAACAGGTCATCCACGTTCGCGCTCGGCTGCTCGCTGCCTGCAAAGCAGGCAAGCAGTGTTGCGATCTCTGCCCGCGTCGTGCGTTCATCCAGCGAGATGCCGAGTGTGCCATCCGCAAACTGCCGGAGATTGATGCGCTGCGCGGCGCATGCATCGAAGACTGTTGCGGTTATGTTATTGTTGCAGCGAACGTGTAACGTGTCGAAGAAGTGATCGCTGAGCACCTCGTGTCCGAGTTGCTTGAGGCCGGCCGCGAGCGATCGGGTCAATGCATGCACACGCGTACCGATTCGGCGCAATCCTTCCGGCCCGTGGTAGACCGCATACATGCCAGCCATGATCGCCAGCAGCACCTGCGCGGTGCAGATATTGCTTGTCGCGCGTTCGCGCTTGATGTGCTGTTCGCGCGTCTGGATCGCCAGCCGATAGGCGTTGTTGCCGCGCGCATCACGCGAGACGCCCACGATCCTGCCCGGCATCCTTCGCGCGTGCTTTTCTGATGTCGCGATGAACGCAGCATGCGGCCCGCCAAAGCCGAGCGGCACACCGAATCTCTGTGATGAACCTATGGCGATATCCGCGCCAAGTTCGCCCGGCGCCTTGAGCAGCGTGAGCGCGAGCAGATCTGTGGCGCAGACTGCCAACGCGTTTGCCTGGTGGATCTTCTCAATCAACGCAGTGTGATGAGCAATGCTCCCGTCCGTCGCGGGGTACTGAATCAGCACGCCACAGTGTCGGCCCGAGGCCAGATCAATTGCATCAAGCGAGCCGACCTCGACATCAATGCCGAGAGATCTGCACCGCGTCTCGACAACGGCAATCGTCTGCGGGTGACATGCATCGCTCACGAAGACCGAGTGGCGCTGTTTGTTGCCAACTATAGAGTGGCACATGGCCAGAGCTTCGGCCGCGGCGGTGGCTTCATCAAGCAGTGATGCATTGGCGAGCGGCAGGGCGGTGAGGTCCGCGACCATCGTCTGAAAGTTCAGCAGCGCCTCCAGCCGGCCCTGCGCGATCTCCGCCTGGTACGGTGTGTACTGCGTATACCAGCCGGGATTCTCGAGGATATT
>CAZVXI010000384.1:0-1562 GCA_964631295.1 uncultured Isosphaeraceae bacterium | reverse complement strand
GTATCCGAGTTCGATGCGGCCGCCGTCCCTGTTGAGATCGGTGTATGGGCCACCGAACGGCGTCCAAGTGCGGCCTGCGTCCGTAGAATAATCGCACCCGCCGCGCCCCACGGCGACCAATGTCCGTTTGTGTCCCGGCAGGTACACCACACAACTGCGATACCCGCTCGGCGGCTCATCCGCTACCTTCCACGTATGCCCACCGTCCGTCGTCTGCGCCGCATTCATCGTGCGCGCATCGGGGTGCGTGTAATCCCCGCCGACAATCACGCCGTGCAGTTCATCACGAAATGCCACCGAATATATCCCGGTTGTCGACGAGCCCTGCGGCATTGGCGTATCTGCTGCTTCCCACGAGCGTCCGCGATCAGTTGATCGCAGCACTCGCGCATGCATGCCACCCGTGCCGATCCAGACGTGGTCGCCCTGAGAGACAACACATGTTCCACTCGCCGCAAATGCTGCTTCGCCGTCACGTGGGGGAGCAATCCGATTCGCTGCGACGCGTGTCCAGTCGAGTCCATTCGATGATCGAATAATCTCGAACGCGGTGATTCCATCGACCCTTATCGGGTCGCCGAACACCACTCCGCCGCCAGTCTCCAGCAACGTTATTGAATCAAAGAACGACGCCGGGTCGTCACTCTGATGCACGATCGTCCATGTCTCACCGCCATCGATCGTGCGGAGAATCTGAGCCGGCTCAGTGATGCCGATCGCCCACGCGTGCATGTCATCAATCGCTTCAATGTCGCGAACGTCAAGCGTGTCGTTCCCAGCACGGTACTGCTGCCATGTTTTGCCTGCGTCAGTGCTCTTCAGCACTGTCCCGCGGCTGCCGCTCGCCCACACGATGCCGCCGTCCAGTGCGCACACGCCGCGCAGGCTGGCAGTCGAACCCGTGTCCAGCGGTTGCCATGTGAACTCGGGCGATGTCTTCGGCGTGCTGCACCCACCGGCGCCGGCAAGCACAAGTCCTGCCGTCCACACCACCGCGCCTTGCCGCCCTGTTCGGGATGGTTTCATCATCCCGGCAGGGTACCAGCAAGGCTCGGTGAAGTCCGAACTCGCCCGAGGGTCTGTTCGATGGGCGGTCGAGGGGACGGGCAGCGGAAAAAATCCAGAAATTTTCCAGCTCGATCATGAAAGTCGCCCTAAGATGCCAACCTAGATGGAGTTCGCCTCCTGCTGTCGGCAGGAGACTCCAGATGTCCGACGCCTGATGCCTCGCCTGAGATCACGCACCGGTTCACTTCTCTCAGGCACTCAGGAACGGAAAATACTCATGAAGTTGTACGTAGGGAACCTCTCGTTTGATACGACCGAGAGCCGCTTGCAGGAGATCTTCTCCGAGCATGGCGAAGTGCAGTCGACGGCATTGATCACTGATCGCGAGACCGGCCGGCCGCGCGGTTTCGGATTCGTTGAAATGGACGATCAGGGTGCGAGGAACGCGATGGAAGCGCTGAACGGCACCAACATCGACGGACGAGACATCAACGTGAACGAAGCCAAGCCCCGCAACGACAATCGTGGCGGCGGTGGTGGTGGCGGCGGTTACA
>CAZVXI010000383.1:0-1578 GCA_964631295.1 uncultured Isosphaeraceae bacterium | reverse complement strand
GTGTATCGAATCCCGTCGAGGCCTATTCCTCCCGTCCGAGCGTGTGCAGGCAACGAAACAATCTGTGCTGCGTGGACTGGGTGCGCAGCACTTGCGGGTGAAACTGCAGATGCTCAAGGACCGGTACGGTGTCGAAGTTGAGACACAGACGCCGAAGGTCGCGTACAAGGAGACGATTACATCGAAAGCGGAAGGCCATCATCGGCACAAGAAGCAGACCGGCGGTGCCGGACAGTTCGGTGAGGTCTATCTGCGGGTTGAACCTATTGATGGTGAGCAGGCGCAGGACGCCGCGGGCGGCCTTGTCTTTGTGGACGACACTTTCGGAGGCTCGGTACCAAAGCAGTTCATGCCCGCCATCGAGAAGGGCATTCGCAGAGTTATGGTGGATGGCGCTGTCGCTGGTTATCCGATGCAGGGGATCAAAGTATCCGTCTACGACGGGAAGCATCACCCGGTGGATTCCAAGGAGGTCGCCTTTATCACGGCTGGCAAACGAGCGTTCATTGATGCCGTGCAGAAGGCGCGGCCAGTCCTGCTTGAGCCATTCGTGGCGATGGAAATCACCGTGCCCGCCGACATGATCGGTGACATCTCATCAGATATCGCCGGGCGTCGCGGGCGCATCCAGGCGACCGACATGCTGCCGGGCAATCAGGCAGTCGTGCATGCAGAGGCACCTCTGTCGGAGGTCATGAGTTACACCGCGCAGCTCAAGTCGATCTCCGGCGGCGCGGGAACGTTCTCGATGGAGTACAGCCATGATGCTCCCACACCGCCGAATGTTCAGGCAGAGGTCGTCGCACAGTTCAATCCGCGCGATGAAGAAGACTGAACCCGCGCGGACCAACGCCCACAGACACGGCGAGCCGGCGAGTCATTCGTCGGCTCGTCGATCAGTCAACACTGCTGATGAAGCGATCCCATCGAGGTACCCAGCCGCCGTCACGGTCGAGACTGAACGCGACACCAACCACGCGACCAACAATGCGGTCCTGATGCACAAAACCCCATGAACGGCTGTCGCGGCTGTTATCACGATTGTCCCCGAGCACCATGTAGTGGTCTTTCGGCACGATGCGATCATCGAACGACCGACTCCGAGCACGCCAGGGCAGAAACATTGTCGCATGTTCGTATTCGCCGAGCGTTTCATGCGCAAACTGGTGCGGCGGCGGGTCACTGAGGTCGACCCCCGGCGCCGCAGTGTTGTCAAGCATCTCCGTCGGCATCTCAACGCCGTTGACGATCAGCCGCCCTCGCTGCATGGACACCCGGTCGCCGGGAGTGCCGATGATGCGCTTCACCATGCGTTTGTCGTTCTTCGGGTGGTGGAAGACGACAATCTCACCGAGCTTTGGTGCATCCCATCGTTGGAAATATGTCATCGTGAACGGCACGCGCAGGCCATATGCGAGCTTGTTCACAAAGATGCGATCTCCGACGAGCAGCGTTGGCTCCATCGACTGGCTGGGCACATCGTTCCAGTCCGCCACGGCTGATCGCATCGTGAAAAGAATCGCGAACATGATTGCCAGCGGCCTGATCCAGCCACGCCATATCCGACTGAGCCACCCA
>CAZVXI010000382.1:0-1607 GCA_964631295.1 uncultured Isosphaeraceae bacterium | reverse complement strand
GTTGGTGTGGAGCGCATGGTCGTGGCAACATACCAGGCAGCATCGGGCGGCGGGGCTGCGATGATGCAGCAACTGCTCGACCAGCTTGAACGGCACACGCGCGGCGAATCTGTCACGCTCAGCGAAGATGAACGACAACTCGCGCTGAACGTGTTCACGCATGAATCAGCACTCCAGCCGGACGGCTCGAACGAAGAGGAAGCCAAACTGGTGCGCGAGACGCATCGCATCCTCGGAGATGATTCGATCCGCATCACCGCGACATGCGTGCGCGTGCCGGTGCTGCGAGCGCACAGCGAAGCGATCAACCTGACGTTGCGTTCGCCGCTGAGCGAATCGGATGGGCGAGCACTGCTTGATGGCGCGCCGGGCGTGATGTTGGTTGATGATCGCGCAGGTTCGCGCTACCCAGAGCCGGTGCATGCGCAGGGGCGCGATGATGTGCTCGTCGGGCGTGTGCGTGGCGATGGATCGCAGATGCCGGGGATGGGTTTGAATCTCTGGGTCAGCGGCGATCAGTTGCGCAAAGGCGCAGCGCTCAATGCGATTCAAATCGCAGAATGGTTGGTGTCGCAGGACACTGCGCGAGGTTCGTCGACCCCGGCACTTGGCCGGCGCGATTGAGTGAAAGCAGCGCGACGCGAGGGACCTGGCTTGTTTCAGTGCTGACTCATCGCTGAATGCAGTGGACACCTGCGACGGGGGCAGTTGGGCGGGGCTGCTCCGGGTCAGGCGGAACGAAGCACCTCTGCAGCGGGTGGTTTATCTGCGGCTTTCACGAGCAGGTAGTCGGTGTCGAATGTAGAGAGCCCGAAAACCGAGATGCCCGCGTCCGCCAGCGCAGTGGTGAGCCGCGCGAGGATGCCGACCATCGAGAAGTCGAGCGTGCCGACGATGCGGCACGCGGCCCAGCCGGGCTCGATACGCACATCGTCGGGCACGATGTGTTCGGACGCGACGATCGACACCTCATCGATGGTGCGGGTGATGGAGATGAGCTTGCTCGCTGGGTTGGCAAGTTCCTGGGCGGCCCATGCAGGGATTGGCGAGGCCGGGTTGAGCCGACAGACCGCATAGGTGCCCGGCAGCCAGGCGATGTCGAGCGGGGCGGAGGCGGAGACAGGGGCGGGCTCCGGGGCGGGTTGGTCGGCGGCATCAGCGGGGTTGGTCACGGGCGGTCTCCTGGCTCGTTTCGAACGTTTCCACAGCAGGTGTGAAGCCCGCGAGCGGGCAGGCCGATACTTGATCAGCGTGGGCGGCGGGATATGCTTTTTGAGGTTAGATTAGGGGATTGGTGTAACGGTAGCACGAGTGATTCTGGTTCATTTAGTTCAGGTTCGAATCCTGGATCCCCTGTTTGGATGACAGCCGCGGCCATGTGTCGCGGCTTTTTTCGTGGCGCGACGCGCGGGTGTTCGCCATCGAAAGGCGCACACTGCGGCGCTGTTCAGCGGACGATTGCGAAAAGAATCGCGAAAAATCTCGAAGTCGTAAGTGACTTCACATCAGGAGTTTACGACAAAGTGTGGTCGGCGATTCGTCGTCTCGATCAGCCCTGCGCGCGCGGGGCGCGCCTGCGGCGGCATCTGTAGAGGGCGCGGGCATCA
>CAZVXI010000381.1:0-1607 GCA_964631295.1 uncultured Isosphaeraceae bacterium | reverse complement strand
GCTGAACCCGACGCACGAAACGACTCCCGACCCCGTTTCTTCGCTGGACTGGTATTCGGAACCGGCGTCGCCGTGGATCGCGCAGCAGATCGGGCGTATCCTGTCGTCGTCGCTTGATGACATACAGTGGCCGCCATCGGTCCGTTTGTTCCGAATCCGGTGTCGACGGGCATGTTCAACTTCATGCGGGAGGAACAGTGATGCGCCTGTCTTCATTCGTGTTCGCAATGTGCGTTCTGTCTCTGTGCGCGGACATGGCCAGTTGCCAGACGATACGTGGCGCGCGACCCGAGCAGGATCGACAGCGCGAAGAACCTGCCTCCGTGCATGTGAGTTTCATGACGTGGGATGACAAACCCCTGGTCGGCTGGCCGATCGGCGTGTGGGAACTTGATGACGAAGACAACGAAATCGTTCTCGCATGGGGCGAGACCGATGACAAGGGGCAGTTGCTGCTGGAGGTTCCGCTGGCAAAGCTTGCAGGCGGTCGACTGTATGGCGGCATCAAACTGCAACCCGGTCTGTCACGATCCGAAATCATGCGCGAGGGCGGCGCAAACCGCGAGCGAATTCTGGAACTGGCCAAGGCCGGATATCAGCCGCCGGATGTTGATCTGTTCGATGGCCGACTGCTTAAACCCGAACCGGACGAAGCATCGGCACATCTGGAGTTCGTTGCCGAGCCGGGCATAACGATTGACGTGCAGGTGCGATGGTCTGATGAATCAAAGGACTTTCGATATACTGCTCGATCTCGACCATCGCGTTGGCTCACCATAACAAACAACATGGACGCCGGACGCATCCAGTTTCATGGCTGTCCGCGCGATCGCGACTTTGACGTCTTTATACGGACATTTCCAGTGATGGGATTTCTTTCGGTAGCGACAGAGACATTTGACGACAAGGACACTGTGTATGTCGATGTTGTGTTGCAACGGAGACAAGAACCGATCACGTTCCAAGTTAGTTGTACGAACATCACTGCCTATGGAAAACAGGAAGGCACGAGACATCGTTGGGCGGTGTTTTCAAAAGGTGTAACGTTGATCTCTTCTGATGGCACACGTATGTATTCATGGATAGAGGATTCTGGACGGGCACTTGAGGATTGGAACGTCGATCCATATGCACCTGCTGGTGTGTATTACATTGCACCTGGCTATTTTACTGGACGGCCCGAACAATTCGGTTTGTATGATGTCATCCGTGCCGGGATTGATCTCGACAAACACAACGTGCCGAAGATTCAGATCACAGCAGATGAGGTTGCCAGCATCGAGGTGGATTTCATCCAAGCGGTCGCTGCGATCCGCAGTGCCATGAAGGAACTCGAAGAAAAGCGGAAGCAGGAAGCGGAGCAAGCCGAACAAAACACAACGACCACGCGTCCTGATGACGGATGACTCAATCAGAAGGGGAGTTATTCCACACGCAGGCATTGCACCAAGTCGCGGGCGTCGTAAAGGAATAGGGGTCGGGGATCGTTTTTATCAGATGATGGCAATCCCCAGAATCAACCAAAAAAACGACTCCCGACCCCTAGTCCTTCCCGGTCGTGCAATCAATAGTCCTAAGTCAACGACGTCTCAATTCTGTCGATTGCT
>CAZVXI010000380.1:589-1618 GCA_964631295.1 uncultured Isosphaeraceae bacterium | reverse complement strand
GCCTGGCTTGCTGCCGCCGCCCCCGGCGGCGCCACCCAGTCAGACGCACCACCCGAATGCGTAGGTCCGGGGTGCGGAGGTCGTCCCGGTCGCCGCCGCCTGCTGCGGACGACCGCGGCGATCCGCAGGGGTCTGCGTCCGGCACCGGGCTCGCTGGCACCGGTGCCATGCGCACCCTAAACTGGCGTCGTGAGGTGGGGCGCGGCGAATCGGCCGCGCTGTGTGGACCCTCCCCTTGCCTGTGACTGTCCAGATCGTCCCACAGATTGCGGAAAGCAAAGCGCTATGAGTGACACGGCCCGGTTGACATACAAGGACACGTCGATCGATCTGCCCCTGGTCGTCGGCACCGAGAACGAGACGGGGATCGAGATCGGCAACCTGCGTGGCGAGACGGGCCTGATCACGCTCGACCCCGGCTTCGGCAGCACGGGCTCCTGCGAATCAGCCATCACCTATATCGATGGTGAGAAGGGCATCCTGCGATACCGCGGCATTCCCATCGAGCAGCTCGCCGAGCGAAGCACGTTCGTGGAGACGGCATGGTTGCTGATTTACGGCGAGTTGCCCACGCGCGAGCAACTCGCGAGCTTCCGCGCCCTGCTGACCCAGCACGAGATGCTTCACGAGGGACTGCGCTCGCACTTCCAGGGTTTTCCTTCGCAGGGACATCCGATGGCGGTGCTCTCGGCGATGATCAACGCGGTGAGCTGCTATCACCCGGATGTGCTGAAGATGGAAGATGATGCGACATTCATGACGGCGGCAGCGCGGCTGCTGTCGAAGACCCGGACCATCGCGGCCGCGAGCTACAAGACCTCGATCGGCGAGCCGATCATCTATCCGAAGCCGGAGCTCGACTATTGCTCTAACTTCCTGCACATGATGTTCAGTCGGCCGTTCCAGGAGTACACGCCGGACCCTGACGTGGTCCGCGCGCTCAACCTCATCCTCATTCTGCACGCCGATCACGAGCAGAATTGCTCCACCAGCACGGTGCGCATGGTTGCCTCGGCCCGTGCGAACCTG
>CAZVXI010000380.1:0-579 GCA_964631295.1 uncultured Isosphaeraceae bacterium | reverse complement strand
GGCGGGCGTGTGCGCGCTGTGGGGCCCGCTCCACGGCGGCGCCAACGTGGCGGTGCTGAACATGCTCGAGAAGATCGATCGGGAAAAGATCGACCTCGAGCACTTCATCGAGCAGGTGAAAGACAAGGATTCCAACCAGCGGCTCATGGGCTTCGGCCACCGGGTGTACAAGAACTTCGACCCGCGTGCGAAGATCCTCAAGGAGATCGCCGACAAGGTGCTCGCGAAACTCAAGGTGAGGGACCCGCTGCTCGACCTGGCACGCCGGCTTGAGGACGTCGCGCTGCACGACGACTATTTCGTCGAGCGCAAGCTCTACCCGAATGTGGATTTTTACTCGGGCATCCTGATGCGGGCCATCGGCATTCCCGTGAACATGTTCACAGTCATGTTCTCGATTGGCCGGATGCCCGGTTGGATCGCCCACTTCCGGGAAGTCCATGACGACCGCAACGGGCGCATCAGTCGGCCAAGGCAGATTTACACCGGTCCTACCGAGCGTGACTACGTGCCCATGGACAAGCGTGGGTAGACACCGGTGGGCGGTCACCCGGGCGGGGCGAGCTTGCAGATGCGCCG
>CAZVXI010000379.1:0-1639 GCA_964631295.1 uncultured Isosphaeraceae bacterium | reverse complement strand
GCCCCCTGCTTCAGGCCCGACGCAAGCACTTTGTACGGCCCGGTCACCACATAATCTCCCGCATCCAGCCCGCGCAGCACAAGCTGGTGCGTGAGGTCGCTCGCACCGGGCTGCACCGGCGTGATGTCGATCTTCCCATCCCGGATGCGATACACCACATACGTGACGGTCTTTCGACGATCAACCAGCGGATTGCTGCGCGCTTCATCGGGCAGGTCATCAATCACCATGTCGATGATCGCCTGGCTCTCAACGACGATGCCTTCGTGCTCCTGCACTTCGATGTCGACGTTGGCCGTCAGCCCGGACCGCAACTGCCGCCCCTGCAGGTCGAGTTCGATTTCTGCTTCAAAGTAGCCCGAGCCATCGCCCGACACCGATCGAGTCAGCGCGATGTGCGTGACTGTCCCGCTGAAGACTTCATCCTGATAGGCCGTCACATACACCCGCGCATCCTGGCCGATTGTGACCTTGGCCACATCGTTCTCGCTCACCTCTGCCTTGAGCAGCATCCGATCAAGATCCGCGATCGTCATGATCACCGTGCCCGGGTTATTCATCGTGCCGACCATCGCCACCTCGCCCTCTTCGGTGTTGAGCGCCGTGATGATGCCATGGATCGGGCTGGCGATGACAGTCTTGCCGAGCGCCTCGGTCGCGCGGTCAATCTCCGCGTTCAGGCTCACAAGGTTGCTCTCGATGACGGAGATGTTGTACTTCGCCGCTTCGATGGTTGCTTCCAGTTCTTCCACACGCTCGGTCGCATCATCGAGCTCGCGCCTGGAGATATCGCCCGAGTCGAACAGCGATCGCTGACGTTCGAGCTCCCTCTCAGCGAACTTGTGGCTGGCGATCGACCCTTCCAGCCGCGCCTGTTCCGACTGCTGGCGAAACTTCTCGCTGTCCCGCCGAGCCTTCGAGCCTTCCAGCGCTGCCTTCAGATCGCGATCATCGAGCTTGACGACAACATCGCCCACGCGAACCACATCGCCCTCCTCAAACGGCAACATCTCGATCTTCGCTGACACTTCCGCGGAGATATTCACCATCTTTTTGGGCTCGATCGCCCCCGGAGCCTTCACCATCTCTTTGAGCCGCGAGATCGAAGCACGCTCCGCGCGGACGTCCGTCTTCGCAGCCTCGGCACTGAACATCCCCGATCCCTGCATCAACTGCGGGCCGGCAAGCAGACCACCTGCAATGACAGCAACCACAAGCAACGCAATAACCACGATTGAAACACGCAACAGCACTGTGTGACTCCGAATTTCCTTCGCGATCAGGGGCCAGGCCATGCAGCGAGCCCGCGTTCCACATGCACAACACCTTGTTGGGAGCACGCCCGGACCAGTTGCACCCCCGGGTGACCCGCATTCCGCGGAAGAGGACACGCCAACTCCCGAACAACCAGCGGGTTCCAGTGAATGATGATAGGATGATCCAGTGGGCATCGCCATCGTTTCACTGCCCGCATCCCAAGCATGGAGGTGACCGAGTGGAAGACCAGACCCGGGACAATCAACACGACGACCACGATTCGCACGATGACAACATCGACCGCGAACCAATCGCGCTCGATGAAACACAGGACGACCCCGCCCCAACCCCGACCCCTGCACACATCGACCCGCCAAAGCCC
>CAZVXI010000378.1:821-1672 GCA_964631295.1 uncultured Isosphaeraceae bacterium | reverse complement strand
ATTGCTCTCGGGACTCTATGCTAACCGAAATCTCCGAATCCGACGCAGTATTTGTTGCCGGCGGCTCATACGGATCTCCTTATTGATCGATCACTGTGTCCCAGAGGCCTTCATCGTTTCGACGGAGCCGATGCCGCACCGGCTCCCCTGTCTGTGGGTCGGGCATGACAACGCGATGTGTCTGCGGATCGATGATGCCGCCTTCGACCATCGCATGCAGCCGGGCTCCACTGGCGAGCGTTCTTGCGAGATTCGGAACAGCGAAATGTTGTGTCAGTCGCGTCTGCGTGTCTTCATCGACCAGCGCAGCGAGTGCGGCAACACTGGCATCGTGCTCCTGCACGAGCGACGCAATCCTCTGCACGACTTGGATGTGCGACTGCTCAACCCCTGCGGCCCGCCCGGTTTCATCAAGTGCTTCCATCGCTGCTGAGAAGATGCTTCGACGTGCTTCATGCAATCTGAAGCGTGCTGTTGTGTACATTTCGCGCATTGCGCTGTTGTGTGCTTCGGGTAGCTGGGCTTCTGCCAGCCACGGCTCGAAATCGTCGAGCGGCAGCGGGTCAAACGCGCCACTGTGCCAGTTTCGCCAATATCGGAGTTCCCATGCCCGTGCCGCCGCTTCGCCGAGCACGGGCTTGATGATCATCGCCACATCGCGCACGAAGCCGTTGAGGATTGCACGCCGAAGCGATGCTTCACGCTGGCCACGCTTGAACCGTTCACGGTTGCGCAGATTCTTCAGCGTGAAGTGTTCGGGCGCCCGCATGCGCTGCTCTCTGCGCTGAAGATTCGCATCGAGCTCGATCTCTGCAGCGATGATGATGGTGTCGATTGCCTGCCGCGCCTCC
>CAZVXI010000378.1:0-811 GCA_964631295.1 uncultured Isosphaeraceae bacterium | reverse complement strand
GCGCCTCCAGTTCTCTGCCAGCGAGGTCGTTCACATGCGGAGTCATCAGCGGAGCAAGTTCGCCGCCTTCACTCGGATCGCACGCCACATCGAAAAGCGCGAACGGATCGGGAGACTGCCCGAACCACACGAGCGAATCGGGTGCGGGTTCGCCTCGCCAGTTCATTCTGCGGACGAGTCGTTTCGTACGCGCAAGCCGGTGGAGTTGCTCGTCGGTCAGGATGGGTGTGGTCGATTGATAGAACTCGAGCAGCAGCCGGTCGGCCTCAACCATCGGCCGCTTCCAGATCGTGTCCGCTCGGTTCAGTGATTCGACTTCGATCTCATCGCTTGACAGATCACCAGCCGCACGTGCCTGCCGTTGCCACTCCGTGAGTTCCGACACCTTTCGCTGCCGCTCGGCCTGCAACGCGCGAATCGCTTCGAAATAGGTGGCATGTGATCGTGCTGCTGCACGCTGCTGCGCTTCGGACAGGGTCAGGTCATCACAAAGCGCATCGAATGTTTCTGCGTCGACGACATGATCGAGTCCCGGGAAGCCGGGCCGATTCGCACTGGCCTGCTGCGAGACGCACGAGGCGAGCAGGAGCACAAGCACGGCAACACGAAGGGCACTTCGATCGAAGCGAAACGGCGGATGCTGTGGCGGTGCGTGTTGCATTGCTTTTTCGCAGTCATCCATCGAAAGGCGATGAATACCAACAGCATAAGAATCTCCTTTCGCCGTTGGTCTGTTTATCTCGCGTGTTCCTGTCCTCATTTTGACGACACTTTGGCTCATCTTGTTCATATCTCACGCTCCAGTTCTCGC
>CAZVXI010000377.1:0-1691 GCA_964631295.1 uncultured Isosphaeraceae bacterium | reverse complement strand
CCTGCACAAGGGCCTCTCCGGGCGTCTGAGGCCGCCTGAGCGGAAAATCTCCTCTTTCTTTCCTTCCTTCTCTTGACAACCCCGTTTGGCCATGGTTGCATACACCTGTGATGGCCGCGGGGTTCATCGCGCTTGCTTCCACCCCTTGGACGAGGGAGGCCCCTGGAATGAAGACACATTCGGCATGGTGCCCGACCTGTCGATGGGCGCTTCTCGCAGGCCTCGCGCTTGTGCTCGTGGTTGCTGCTGAGGTGTCGGCGCAACATGAGGTCCCTGCCGATCACGAACAGTCACGCACCCGCGATGAGTTCCCGCAGACAGCAGCCATGCACTTTGCGCTGGAACGCGCGATCGTTGTTCTTCGCGTGAGTGATGCGCAGGAACGGGAGATTCGGAGAATACACAGCGCGATCACGGCTGAACTGTCAGAGACGTTGGAAGAAGCCAACGCGCGATATGCCGAGGGCCTTGCAGAGATTACGCGAGCATTCGAGGCGCTTGCAGCGACTGATCCGTTCTATCAAATCAGCCCATACTCCGAACAGTTCGAGACACTGGACAGGGACGATCAGAGTCGCCTGATGCGATATCACATCGAGCGGCAGATGGGGCGAACGCCGGGTGTCGGTGCGATGCCGCCCGAGTTGCACGACAAACAGAATCTGCTGATGCGGGAGATTGGCGAGTCAGTCGGTGTCGCAACGACAGAAGCTCACCGCAGGTTCTTTCAACAGGTCGAGACTATCCTCTCAGATGACCAACTTGTGCGGGGGGTGGTGGCACAGCATGCATACCTTTTCGGTGTCGATGTCCACGGGCAGTATGCCAAGAAGCGGTCAACCCGTCTGGTCGAGCGTGCGCTGGATGTTCGCCTGTGGCTGGATGAGGGAATTGCACTACCGGAGAACGCCCCGGCTGCACTGGTCGAATGGCGTGCAACGCTGGCTGAACGTGGACTTGGTGCGCAGGAGGCGGACCTGCAGTTGCTGATGCAGGAGTATGAAAGAGGGCATCGTCTGCTGAGCGACGCCCAGCGGGATGGTGATCCGCCTCTTGCTGCCTCAGGATCTCAGGAGTCGCTTCGCTGGCGTCGCCATCAGGCGCGTGTGCTGGAGCGCCAGGTCCAGCGAATGCGTCAACTGTGCTCATCTGTTGCCATCGTCCTCGCCGAGCGTGATCCAGCGTTTGCGGCGCAGTGGCGCGATGCGACGAGGCGTGTGATGTTCTCACAGGTGTACGAGATGTGGAAACCGTTAGACATCATGTCCATCGCCGATGTCGCAGGTGTCATGGAAGAGCAGCCGCAGGCAGCCAATGCGATCAAGCAAATTGCGGAGCGATATGAGATCGAAGCTGAACGAGTCGAAGCGCAGCTCATTGACAACTTGATCACACTGGCGACCGCTGTGACAAAGAGCGACGACGCTCAGAGCCAACTTCAATCTGCGTGGATCGAAGGACAGGATCTCAATCAGCGATATGTTCGGGAGGTTGAGCGGCTGATTGAGGCAATGTCGAGCGAAAACAAGGAGAAAGACTTATGTAGCGCAGGATGTCGTGGCCTGTGAATCATCGACCCATTCAACTGAGGCCTGACGCCTGTGCCATGCTGATGGCTGCCTGTCTGTGTGTCGTCGCCGAGCAATCCGTGGTCGAGGACTCTGGCGATATTGACGAGGCAGTGGCGATCA
>CAZVXI010000376.1:0-1693 GCA_964631295.1 uncultured Isosphaeraceae bacterium | reverse complement strand
TCTCAGCAGATGCCGACAACGCCAGCGACTACGAGCAGCATCATCTGTTCGCCGGGTATCGGCTGGACGCCGAATCAGGGCTCTACGAAGTCCGCAATCGCTTCCTGCATCCGACGCTTGGCAGGTGGATGCAGAGGGATCCGCTCGGGTATGTAGACGGGATGAGTGTGTATGAATACACTACTTCTGCTCCAGCACATCATCGGGACGTATACGGCACGACAATCGATGTATGCGAGCAAGCACTGAATAGTTGTGTTCTCAACGATGACCGAGTCGCTCCGCTGATAGCACAGATCGCCGATTGTAACCACATCTCATTTGATGATGTTCGCAGTCGTATTCGATGCCAAAACTGCCCTGAGTGCGGTCGCTATATTCTACCAATCGGTGTGTTTGACAATGACCCGACAGACGGCAGAAAGGCTGGCAATATCTACATTTGTTGGCCACGAGGCAACTGTACCGGATCTATCTGCGACACGCTTGTCGAAGAGCTGCGCCACATGCTTCAGGCATGTCGCCTACGTGAGCTTACGCCGGATTATCCTACGCGCAAGCTTCAATGGACCGATCCCGGTATCGGGTGTTTATGTAGAGAGATCGATCCCAAACAGGGCGCTCACTCTATCTGTGGCTATAACTCTGAAGATTATGACATAATTGCATGTTGTAGCGATGTATGTGCATCTTGTCCAAACTTCCCACCTATGCCAACGCCTGTACTAACAACGTGTTTTGGCATGTGCACGATGTATATGAGTGGCTTGTTGCCAAGGTTGTGCGACGGAAGACCGCTCGCATGTTGACTAGTCGGATACTCTTCGTACTCAAGCATTGCAGCATGGCACTCGCCTTGACTGCATGCACTGGTCTGATCGATTGTGCATATCCAGCGTCACGACTAGTCGCTTCAGTATCGACTCCGCCACATGAAGATTTCTCGTCGTCAAGTGTAGTTGAAGTGCGTCGAGGCATTGCCACACGAGAGTACTTTGTTATGAATGCTTCCACGCGCTTAACAATTATGACCTACATTGCGTCCACCGAACCCGTCGCATCCTCAGACGCAGCCATAGCTGTCGATATGTGGTCTGAGGTTGTGGATGAATATCCGAAACTCGTGCGCAAAATGCGATCACGAGGAGCGATTGATGTCGTCAACAATGGCATCGTGACAACTACGGGGTGGCCAATGTCATGTTTCGAGTGTATTGAGACCACCGGTACAGTTGCTGGAGCTACTGAAGAACGCTATGCACGCATTGGCGGGTTGACTATTGCGCTATTCGGTGATGTGCGAATTATAGCTTTTAAGCCGCGGATGCGATACCTTGCTGTTAACGTCGTATTCTGGGCTACGGCCGGCATCCTGCTGCAGGCATGCTTACAGCAAATGCTCAGATTTGGCCGCAGACGGCGCGGCCAATGTGTCCGTTGTGGTTATTATCTTCTCAGCTCTCAGGGCCGTTGTTCTGAGTGCGGCCACTCGCTGGCACGCTGAACTCGCGGCCCCGTAGTTGTCTGGGGTCGTCATCAACCGTGTTGTATCAGCTGCCTTTGGCGTTACGGCGGTAGGTAGTACGTCTGATCTGTGATCCCGATCTGTTTGCAAACGTGACTGATCGTCTGGGAAGAAAAGAAACTATGAAAGCCGGGTCTCCCGGTGGGTGTCGGCGAGGTCATATCGTCA
>CAZVXI010000375.1:0-1705 GCA_964631295.1 uncultured Isosphaeraceae bacterium | reverse complement strand
CTGGCAGGTGCGCTTCACGCCCGGCGGGGAGATCATCCACCATGGCGGCGCGAGTGCCCTGCAACTGCGAGAAGGCAGGCTCCTCGCCATGACCGATGCAATCGTGCGTCTGCATGCCAAGCATCGCGGACTCACATCGGCGCACATCGCGTGGAGTCTGTGTCTGTTGTTCAACCTGACGCCGACGCCATGATCTGCCTCGACAACGCCCTCAACGAGACGACCCGCCACGCGGAAAACAGCCAGATCGCGCGCTGCAGACTGTCTGCGCGCGATTCGCGCGTTTGCGAACGTCCGGGCGCGCCGATCTCTGCGCGATGCGATACGCCACGTGCCCCTGATTCCACAAGACGATGCGTGCTCAAACTCACGGCAGGTCGCTGCGTAGTACGTGTGAGTTGACGGCCGCTCTGCCACCACCATGATTGGTATCCCCACGTGCCTGCGCGCGTGGGTTATTCATGCGCCCTGCTGCTGAGGCCGGTCCATTTCAAGAAGCTACACGCCCCATGATCAGCCCCCATCGCGCTGCACACACAGCGTTGCGCGCCGCGGAATGTTCGGTATGTGGAAGCATGTTCCGCGGGTCGCTGACGGGCCCATCGAATATTTTTGCTGGAGATGCTGTTTCCATGTCAGATCCCCCGGCCTGGTGCATCTGACTCAGCGGGGGTGATACCTCAGAGAAATCGAAAGGATCCACACATGAACAGGTTGCTCTCTCTTGGCAGTATGCTCGCTGCGGGTGTTGGTGTTGGCGTCGTCGGCCATGCTGCGATTCGCCCGGTCACGACGGATGTCCTTCGCATCGTCAATGAGTCGGGCAAGACTGTGCTCGAACTCACATCCGATCCGAACGGCGATGCGTCCATTCTCGTCAATGATGCCAACGGCCGGAAGGTCGGTTCGATTGATGCAGCGCAGCTCGCAACCAGACCTGCTGCGAGCAACAAGCGCACGCCGCAGGCAATATCGGGCCTGCAGGAGAAGATGACCGGCCTGTACAAGCAAATGGCGGATCTGCAGAAACAGATGGTTGATCCATCCGCGGATCGCGCAGCACTCATGAAGAAGATGGAAAAACTCCAGCAGCAGATGGACGAAGCAATGAAGAACGCTTTCGGGTCTGATTCGAAGTTCGACTCTGATTTCGACTTCGACTTTGATTCAGACTTCGACTCATCGTCTGACTCTGACTCCGATTTCGATTCCGACTCTGACTCATCGTTTGACTCCGACTCTGATTCGAGTTCCAGCAGAGACGCCAGTTCAAGCCGTGACTCCAGATCATCGCGTGATCGCCAGGCAGACCGTCGGTCATCGTCTGATCGCAAGAGTCAGCGAAACTCATCGAGTTCGAAGAAGAGTTCAAGCAGTTCTTCGTCTTCATCATCATCGTCAGGCGGATGATGCACGGCTCGCCTGAGCAGCACACCACCTGAGCGACAGATCGTACGTGTGGGGCAGCCCGGCTCACGGCGATGGCAAGGGGTGATCAATCGACATCATCCCGCCGGCAGCGCCCCGGGATGCCCCGGGTTTGTGGATTCTGTTACGTTGCGCGCGTCAGTCGTCGTACTGTTCAGCAATCTTGATCCACGTCGGTTGGTGCCAGGGGCATGGAACAACATGACTCCTCCCCCTTCAAGGGCGAGGGAGGGGGGAACAGATCCGCCTCACGCTGCGCAATCGGCGTGACACTGTC
>CAZVXI010000374.1:0-1720 GCA_964631295.1 uncultured Isosphaeraceae bacterium | reverse complement strand
ATCTCCCCGCCGGTTGCGACGCTGACGCTGGATGATCCGGATCGGCGGAACGCCATGTCGATCGCGATGTTCGATGCACTCGATTCAGCAATCACGCAACTTGCCGAGCGCGACGATGTCATCGTCCTGCACCTGCGTGGCAACGGGCCTGCATTCTGTGCCGGGTTCGATCTGCCCGCCGCCGTCGAAGACAACGCGCTGCTCGCCACGTTCATCGAACGGCTGAGCACGATCAATCGCGCGCTGCGCCGTGGCCCACAGGTTGTGATTGCTTCCGTGCATGGCGCGGCTCTTGCAGGCGGCTGCGCGCTGGTGAGCGCATGCGACTTCGTCATCTGCGCAGCAGACGCGAAGCTTGGCTATCCCGTGCATCGCATCGGCATCTCGCCCGCAGTGACCACGCCGACGCTGATTCAGTCGATCGGCGAAGGTCACACGCGAGAACTGTTGATGTCCGGCAGGATCATCGACGGCACGGAAGCGCATCGGCTCGGCCTGGCAACGCACGTGGTTGATGATGCATCGCAACTGGAGGCAACGGCAGGCACGCTGGCCGATCGGCTTGCATCACATGGCCCGCACGCGCTGCGCATCACGCGGCAGTGGATCAACGAACTTGATGGGTCACTGCTCGATGACCGCTTTGATCCGCCGATGCGCGGCTCTGCGGATGCGACACACCGTGCAGAAACCGCAGGGATGCTCGCCCACTTCTGGATTCAGCGAACGCAGCGCGACGCCTGAATCGGCCGCTGTCAAGTGGCAATCTGCATGCCAGCCGGCGTGCCACGTGTGCGATAACACCGCTCATCCACAATGGTCTGGAATGTGCTTGACGTTGCCAGAGGATCGCGCATGCTGGTATCAGATGCGACGCTGGCCGCGTTGCACGCAATGGGTGGACACGATACACCGGGACCACATCCCGGGCTCTGAGCGTCGGCCGCGCTTGGAACAACAGTGGCTCGACGATCCACAGAGATCGCCGAGCTTTTTTTTACGCGCTTTCGTCTGATGCATCAGCAATCTGCTGCGTATTGGACTGCACCTGCGCGTGCACGCTGGTCAACAGCCGCTTCATGCCGTCCACGTTTTCGAACAACTCGCGGATGGATGCGTCGAGCTGCTCGAGATCATGTTCGAGAAACGCCAGTTTCTCCTCGAGCCGTTCGATTCGATCACCTGCATCTTTGGTTGTTTTGCCTGTATCTGCCATAGGGCTATCCAACCACCTGTGACTGATCAAAGCAAGCGCATACGATCCATATTCGTGCCCGAACTCTTGGAGCCTTGCATGACATCGCGTGCAGATGCATTTGCTGATTCGATCCTCGCCACCATGCCGCTGTTCACGCGTTTCCTGAGCGGGTTCGATGAGGCTTCCCGGACGTTGCAGGCACCGCAAGTGCCAAACCACGCGATCTGGACGCTCGGGCACCTCGCTGTGACGATGCACCGCGTCGCAGCATACTTTGATCATGGGCCGATGCCTGAAACAGACTTCACCACCGGCGATGGCGGCGCAGGCGATACGCAGCGATTTGATACTGAGTCTGTCTGCATCGGGTCGCAGCCGTCGGCCGATGCGTCGATCTATCCCACGCTCGAGCGTGGCAGGATCATCTTCGAACAGGCATGTGAGCGGTTCATCAATATATTAAGGCTAGTAGATTTACTTTAGACTTGTAAAGGCCTCTTTTTCTTTATTTTATTTTACAAT
>CAZVXI010000373.1:0-1728 GCA_964631295.1 uncultured Isosphaeraceae bacterium | reverse complement strand
AGGTCGCCGTTCTCCATGCGGCGACGGGCGCGCTGGAAGAAGCACTTGTCGTACGTCGGGCATTTGCGACCCATGCAGTTGTGCGCATCGGATTGCGCGTAGTCCCACACAGCCGGGCGCGGCAGCGCAGGCAGCGTGCTGCGCGTGCCATCCTTCGTGCCGTAGGCCCAGTCTTCGATCATGTGCAGTGAATGGCGCGCGTGATCATCGGTGAACAGTCGCTCCTGCCGCTCGCTCGCCAGCGCAAGACGGCGGAGCGACACGTAGTTGCTGCGCCCCTTGACGAGGACAGCACTGAACTCCTCGGGAATCACCGCGTTGAGCAGCGGGATGTCCTTCTCGACGAGTTGCTCCTGCAGGTTGATGGTGTGCGTTGAGATGATGACGCGCTCATTATGCTCGACGATGCGGCGGATGGCTGGCAGCAGATATGCAAAAGACTTTCCGACGCCCGTGCCTGCCTCAACGAGCAAGCGATCGCGCGAAGCGAGCGTCTCGCCGATGGCAGCGGCCATTTCGATCTGCTGTGGGCGCAGCTCAAACCCTTCGAGTCGGCGGGCGATGGCGCCATCAGGCGCGAGCAGTGTGTCGAGATCGACGGGCATGACACGATTCTACGAGCCGCGCGGGCGCTTGCCGCCAATCGGCGCACGCTTGGGTTCGCCGGGCGATCGCGGGTAAAGCCTCGGCGTGCGACGCTGCTTTTCGATGATCACGATGCGGCCGGTGGGCGTGGAACGGGTATCGACATGGTGGCAGTGCAGAGCGTGCAGGGCGTCGCGGGCGGCTTCGAGTTCCTCCATCGCCTTCTCGCCCTTGATAGCGAGGACAGTACCGTGTTCTCGCACGAATGGAACCGCGAGCTCTACCAGCACCGGCAGCGAGCCGACGGCGCGGGCGATGGCGACATCGAACCGTTCGCGGAAATGATCGCGATCTTGCCCGGCAGACTCGGCGCGGTCGTTGATGATCGTGACGTTTGAGAGGTGCATGCGGTTGATGACCTGCTCAAGGAAGGCCGCCTTCTTTCTGGTCGCTTCGAGCAGTGTGAAGTGGACATCGGGCATGGTAATGGCAAGCGGGATGCCCGGCAGACCCCCGCCGGAACCGATGTCGATGACGGTGCATGCGTCGGCAGACGCGATGAGTGGAATAAGCGTGAGCGAATCGATGATGTGTTTCGTCCACGCATCGTGTGGATCGCGGATCGCCGTGAGATTCATGCGCTGGTTCATCCACAGCAGCAGCGCGAGGTAGCGACCGAGCTGATGCGTCTCGGTTGGATCAAGTTCGATGGCGAGAAAGTCGAGTTGATCGGTGAAGTCCGGCATGGGCGCGAGAGGTTGCATGTCGGTTGGCAGTTCAACCACGCGCGGCTGAGGGGGGTGTTCGCGCTGAGGATCAGTCATTCGTTGGCTCATCGAACTCAAAGGACTCACTCAACTGGAAGGTCGGGCGGCGCAGACCGATGTTGATGAGCAGGCCGACGATCATCCATGATGCGATCATACTCGACCCGCCTGCAGAGATGAACGGCAGCGTCATGCCGGTGATCGGGAGCAGGCCGAGCGTCATGCCGGTGTTGATCGTCATCTGGGCGAACATGATCGCGACCAATCCGACAGGCACGAGTCGCGCGAACGGATCCCGCGTGGATGCACCAACGAGCATGCCGCCGAGGCAGAACAGTGAGAACAGCCCCCACGTGACGACGGTGCCGAGTAGCCC
>CAZVXI010000372.1:0-1743 GCA_964631295.1 uncultured Isosphaeraceae bacterium | reverse complement strand
CGTACCCACCAGCCGCAAACGCTTTTCCTCCGGGATTTCGTTGTGGGCAAGCACGGCGCTGCCGACTCGCGGTCGGTTCCTGCGACGATGAACGGCGGTTCCTGCCGCATCCGCAACCTGAGCGTGGCACGATCGATACCGGTTCCTGTCGCGACGAGATTGACCTGCTGTTCGTATGTCGCGCCTTCAGGCCACGCCACGATCGACAAGTAGTTTGGTTCATTCGCGGCAGTCACGATCAGGCCTTGTCATGCTCCGGGTCGGCGAGGTCGCCATCAACTGTGGGCTTTGCCATGCGCGTTGGCACTGGCTTCGGTTCGACGCTGGCGAAGCGCGTTGTTTCATCTGCATCATCGTTCACGCGGCCGAGTACCGTTGGCAGTTCAATGCCCGCCTGGTTGGCGAGTTCGTGCATGGCAGGCAACGAGCCGATGAGCGACGCGAGAAAATCTGCGGTCGTGCCGCCACGCCCTGCACCTGCGAGCCCGTTGCGATGTCCGCCGCCCGACCCGGAATCCCAGACGGTGATCTTGTCGATCTTGAGGTTCTGAATCGCTTTGACTTGTTCGGCGACAAGCTCTGGCAACTGCTCAATCATGAGCAGTGTCGGCGCGATCTGCGGGTTCTCCGCACACGCTTCGACAAGTCGGCGGTAGCCCTCTGCCTTCGCTTCCAGCACCTTTTGCACGCCGGTGGCCTCTGCCTGGTATCGCGCCACGATTGCATCTGCTTCGCCTTGCGCTTCTCTGCGCTGCTTCTCGGCTTCTGCATCAGCCGCGATTTCGATGCGCGTCTTTTCGATCTCCTGTGGGGCGAGTTGCTCCTTGGCGAGCCGGGCAAGTTCTTCCTCCCGTTCGGCTGCGAAGATAGCCTGCGATGCTTCTGCATCGGCGACGTCTGCGCGTCGCTTCGATTCTGCTCGCACTTCTGCAAGATGCGCGTTGTACTCAGCGATCGACGCCTGCGACTTATTCTCGCCCTCGACAGCGATGGCCTCCGCGTCAGCCACCTGCACACGCTGTTGCTGTTCGGCGCGCTTCCGGGCCGCGACTGTTTCTGCCTCGCGCTCGGCCGAGGCAATTTCCCGGTCGCGCTTGAACTCGACTTCGCTCGTGACGGCTTCTGCCTCGAGCTTGGCAATGACAGCGCGCTGGCGTCGTTCGGCCGCCTTCTTGCCCTCCTCCGCTGATGCCGATTCATTGGCGACATTGACGATCTTCTCGCGGTCAGCCATCGCTTCACCCGTCGCGCCATCACGCTCCTGCTGAGCGACATCGACCTTCGCGCGGTTGATTGCTTCAGCGGCGGCGCGTTTGCCGATGGCCTGGATGTAGCCGGATTCATCCGTGATGTCGCGGATGTTCACATTGATCAGTTCCAGCCCGATCTTGTTGATTTCCTGCGTTACATTCTCGTTGATCAGATTCATGAACTTCTCGCGGTCCTTGTTGATCTCTTCGATCGACAAGGTCGCAATCACGAGACGCAACTGTCCGAGAATGATGTCCTGCGCCTGATCGCGGACCTTGGCATCGTTCAGGCCGAGCAGTCGCTCAGATGCGCTGTTCATCAGGATCGGATCGGTCGAGATACCCACTGTGAACGTTGATGGCACATTGACGCGAATGTTGTTCAGCGACAGTGCGCCCTCGAGCGGGATATCGATAACGAGCGGCTCGAGCGACAGGTACGCGTAGTCCTGGATGAGCGGCAGGACGAACGCCCCGCCGCCATGGAAGCACT
>CAZVXI010000371.1:0-1748 GCA_964631295.1 uncultured Isosphaeraceae bacterium | reverse complement strand
GACAAAATTGGCATCGCTGGGCGAGGATGACGCGGTTCCCGCCGTGCCTGATCTGGCCACTCAGATGACCGCAGATCAAATCGTGTGGGCACTCCTGCTTGTTGTGCGCGATGAGCAGCCCGAAACTTTCTCACGGCTGTTTGCTGCTGAAGTGAGCGACGGCGTGACGACCGACGAATCCGGTGCTCTCGCGCACCATCGGAAGCTGCTTGACGCGCTTTGTGAGGATCGCGCGGCCGTCGATGGTGGTGTACTTCTCTTCCGATCGTTGCTGCTACTCGGCGACACGGATATTGACCGTGTGCGGGGGAAGCCAAGCCCGCTTGACGTGCAATCTCGCCGCGCCCATGCGCGGCACGATCTTGAGGACTGGTCAAAGCTCTTTTCAAGGAAAGGAAACTGAAATGAGACCACACTCGATTCTCCGTGGCGCTGCCGTGATCGCGATTCCCCTGATCATGTGTTGGGTCGGCGTTTTAGCCGACCCAGCGGAACCTGCACCCGTCGACTTGGTGGGCGGCGATCCCAACTGCTGCTCAGGCCAAGGAGGCATCAACTGCCCACCCACACAGGGTGGACTAACTTGCGGGGAATGGATTCAGCGGTGTTTTCACAGCGGCATCGAAGATTGGAGCTGTTGGAGGACAACGAGTCAGCCGTGCGGTACGAAGAGTCCCCCCTGCGACGAGGCCGAACAACAGAGTTGTTCGGGTGACTGCATCTAGAGGGATACAGACCGATCATGATATGACGTGCGACAACAGTGACCTGCGGCCGGCCATCCGGTCGCAGGTCGCCCCTTCGGGGCGGATACGCGTCACACATTCACCTTCTCATCCGTGGTCCGATCCTCTGCCCCGAAGGGGTGCCACTGCCAGCGAGCGACCCCGGGGGAGCGAGTCGGCAGTGCCGGTGCGTGGATGCGCAACGGACGCTGGTCGTGCGTTTCATGCATGGGCATTGTACCGTCATGCCTGCCCGCCACGGCAGGTAGACTACAGCAGGCATCTACGGATAATCGGATGCATCAGTCGGCTGTGGATTCCCGTTTGCACGGGAATGACGAAACCCCATCATACATCATCCGTAGCCGTGGGATTCTTGCGGCCGTCAGATGTGATCGTCGCGCGATCGACATTCTTCCATTCTCTCAGGAATCCGCGGGTAGAACCCGCGGCTACGGATGCGCGCAGTGCGCAGATCAGGCCAGCAGCGCTACGCTCATCGCATGACGACCACGACAACGAGCAGCACAAGCAACAACAACAGCAGCAATCCGACGATCGCCGCGATGCTGGCGCATCGGTCGATTCGCAGGTATACCGATGAGCCGGTGCGCGAGGCCGACATCCTCGATGCGGTCCGCGCGGGGCAGGCGGCATCGACGAGTTCTGCAGTGCAGTCGTACTGTATCATCCGCGTGCGCGACCAGAAGACGCGCGAAGCGCTCATCGATCTCACCGGCGGGCAGGACAAAGTTGCCGAGTCGGGCGCGTTTTTTGTCATCTGTGGCGACACGCGCAGGCATCGCATCGCAGCACAGATGTACGGCGAGCCGTACGAAGCGCACCTCGAGGGCTTTCTGCTCGCGGTGATTGATGCGACGCTGTTCGCGCAGAACTTCTCGCTTGCGCTGGAGTCGAGCGGCTACGGGATTTGCTACATCGGCGGGCTGCGCAATGAACTGGCGAAGTCCAGCCGGGCCGGATCGTGGCCGTCCCGCAGCAGGCTGACCCCCAGCAGGCCCT
>CAZVXI010000370.1:0-1755 GCA_964631295.1 uncultured Isosphaeraceae bacterium | reverse complement strand
GCGCTGCTCGGCATCGCAGCGCTCACCGGGCGCTCCCGAAGGCGGCGACGAGTTGGAACTCGATGACTGGCAACATGCGAGGGCCGGCGTGCGAGGTGGCCTGTGCATGATGCCTCCGGGACGCCGTCGCCCGTAAGAGTCGGGCAGCACGGCTATCCTCCATTATGCCAGTGCACGCGCCGGACAATCTGATCCGCAAGCTCGGTGAACTTGCCGCCCAGCATGCGGCGCTCGGCGAGCAACTGGTCGATCCAGATGTGCTGGCCGACCATCGGAGGGTCCGCACGATCTCGATCAAGCAGAAAGCGCTCGAGCCGATCGTCGAACGATTCCAGCGCTGGCGCGACCTCGCGCAGCAGATCGAAGAACTCGAGCAAGCGATCAGTGCAGGCGACGATGCGGAACTGGCCGAGATGGCGCGCGAGGAACTGCCCGATGTGCGCGACGCCGCGCACGCACTGCTTGATGAGATTCAAAAGCGGCTCGTCACCGCGGACGATGCATCCGTCGGCTCGATCATCATTGAAGTCCGGGCAGGTGTCGGCGGCGATGAAGCGGGTCTGTGGGCAGGCGATCTCGTGGGCATGTATCAGCGCTGCGCGGCAGAACGCGGCTGGTCGTTTGAAGAACTTGATGCATCACCCGGCGATGCGGGCGGGTTCAAGGCCGCGATCATCCGCATCGAGGGGGAAGGTGTGTGGTCGCAGCTTGGCTACGAGGGCGGCACGCATCAGGTCAAGCGCGTCCCCGCGACCGAAGCTCAGGGCCGCGTGCACACATCGACCGCGACCGTGGCTGTTCTTGCGGAACCGGAGGAAGTTGAACTCGAACTCGACCCCGGCGATGTGCGCGAGATGATCACCACCGCGCAGGGCCCCGGCGGGCAGAATGTGAACAAAGTCGCCACGGCCGTGCATCTGATTCACGAACCCACCGGCATCGAGGTGCGCATGCAGGACACCAAGAGCCAGGCCCAGAATCGCGAGAAGGCGTGGGCGCTGCTCCGCGCGCGTCTCCACGAACGCCAGAAGCTCGAGGCCGAGGCCGAGCGATCCGAAGCGCGCAGCGCCATGATCGGCTCGGGCAGCCGGGCGGAGAAAATCCGCACCTATCGCTACAAGGAAAACATCGTCGTCGACCATCGACTCGACTCATCGGTCAACACATTCAACCTCGGGGAACTGATGGCCGGCCGGATGCAGCCGATGATCGATGCGCTCATCGAACAGGACACCGCCCAGCGCCTCGCCGCCTTGTGATGAATCACTGCTACACTGCCGCTTGTATGTCCACCGACGTTGAAACCGACACCCTGCTGCTGATCGTCGTCGGCGCGCACCTGCGCGCGGAAATCTCTGATCGGCCGCTCGGCGACCGCCTCCGCGACATCATCGCCAACTGGCTCGATGAACACCTCGATGAACCCGATGATGAGCCGCTCCGGCCGATCGTCTGCACCGATCTGTGGTACCTGAACCATCAGGAACTGCATCAGCGGCCGGTGATTGCCATCGGCACGCCGGAACTCAATGCCGTGGGCGTCTCGATCGGCCTGACGCGGCTGTTGAACCAGCTCATGGTCTCGGGGGTGCTCGCGCCGTTGTCGCTCTCGCCCGCCCACGTCGCGGTCCTGCGGTTCGATGCCGGGCAGGACGGGTATGCGCTCCGGGTCGCCCGCCGGCTTCGATCGGAGGGGCTGAACGTCGAGAGCAGCTTCGGCACCGGCTACCGCGACGAGGCGCCAGCACTCCTCGC
>CAZVXI010000369.1:0-1760 GCA_964631295.1 uncultured Isosphaeraceae bacterium | reverse complement strand
GCGCTGCTGGCCGAGGCGATCGGCAAGCAGCTCACGTGTATCTTCGTCGATAACGGTCTGCTGCGCAAGAACGAGCGCCAGCTCGTGGAGAGCGCGTTCCGCGGGCACTTCGATGTCGACCTGCGGGTGATCGACGCGGCCGACGCGTTTCTCGGCGACCTCGCCGGCATCGTCGAGCCGCAGGAGAAGCGCCGCCGCATCGGGCATCGCTTCATCGAGGTGTTCAAGGAGGCATCGCGCGATATTCCCGATGCCAGCTTCCTTGCGCAGGGCACGCTTTATCCGGATGTCATCGAGTCGGGCCACGGGCATTCGGGCGCGGCCGCGAACATCAAGCTGCATCACAACGTCGGCGGCCTGCCTGCGGAGCTTGGGTTTGATCTTGTCGAGCCGCTGCGGTCGCTCTTCAAGGACGAGGTGCGTCGGCTCGGGGAGGTGCTCGGCCTGCCCGAGCAGTTGGTGTGGCGTCATCCGTTCCCCGGGCCGGGCCTGGCGGTGCGCGTGCTGGGCGAGGTGACCAGGGCGCAGCTCGACCTGCTGCGTGAGGCCGATGAGATTCTGCTGGAGGAGATCGTCGCGGCGAATCTCTATCGCCGGACGGCGCAGGTCTTCGCGGTGCTGTTGCCCGTGCGCGCGGTGGGCGTGATGGGCGATGGGCGCAGCTATGACCAGGTGGCGGCGATCCGCGCCGTGGAGAGCCAGGATTTCATGACCGCCGACTGGGCGCGCATTCCTTACGACGTGCTGGCAACCATCAGCAACCGCATCATCAACGAGGTGCGCGGCATCAATCGGGTGGTCTACGACATTTCGAGCAAGCCCCCGGCGACGATCGAGTGGGAGTGAGTCGGGGGCGGAGCAGTTGGCCCGAAATCCGGCGGGTGTCCGGACGCGTGTCTCGTCCGGCGCGGGGGCGCTACTGTTGTCGGGCCGCATTGCGCGTGAAGTTGCGCCGGGTTCGGGCCGATGCGGAGGATGATCATCGGACGAGACTGTCATGACTGAAGACTTCGCCCAAACCGCAGAGCACACGACGGGTCAGACCGCCATGCAGACGGAGGTGGCCATCATCGGGGCAGGGCCCATCGGGCTCGAGCTGGCCATCGTTCTGCAGAAGGTCGGGTTGTCTTACGTGCAGTTTGATGCCGGGCAGGTGGGTCAGACCATCTCGTGGTATCCCGATCAGGCGCGCTTCTTCAGCTCCGCCAACCGCATCGCGCTGGCGAATGTGCCGCTGCAGACGGTCGATCAGGGCAAGGCCACGCGCGAGGAATACCTTGCTTACCTCCGCGGCATCGTGCAGCAGTTTGACCTGCCGGTAAACACCTACGAGCGTGTCGTCCGCGTGGAGCGCGACGAGGCGACCGAGTGTTTCGTGCTGCACACGGTCCGCAGCACGCGGGAGCTCACATATCGCGCGAAGCGCATCGTGCTGGCGGTGGGCGACATGGCTCGGCCGAGGTTGCTCGATGTGCCCGGCGAAGATCTGCCGCACGTGAGCCACTACTTCGAATCACCGCACCAGTATTTCCGCAAGAAGCTGCTGATCATCGGCGGCCGCAACTCGGCGGTGGAGGCGGCGATCCGTTGCCATCACGCGGGCGCGGAGGTGTCGATGGTGCATCGTCAGCCGCGCCTGGACGATCGGGCGATCAAGTACTGGCTGCTCCCCGAGATCGAAAGCATGATCAAGTCTGACCGCATCGCGGCCTATTTCGGCACCCACGTGCGCGAAATCTACCCCGACCGCGTGCTCGCAC
>CAZVXI010000368.1:0-1770 GCA_964631295.1 uncultured Isosphaeraceae bacterium | reverse complement strand
CAGCAGGTCGGAGAGATCAACATCCGAGTCGCCATCAGCATCACCCGCACAGGGCGGCGTGGGCGCAGAATTGTTGATGGTGAGCACCTGGTTGGGCGCGACATCTGCGATGGTTGTGATGTCGCCGTCAGGCCATTCGATGGTGATCTGATCGATGATGGTTGCGGAGCCGAGGCCGAAGTGTGCTTCAGCAGGTTCCTGCCCGAGTGTGCTGCACCCTGCATGTATCATCCGCGTCATTGTCGTTTCGCCAGCGGTCGCGCGAACGATGGCACCAATCGCAAAATGATTGGCGTTGCCCTGACGCGGAACGATGGTGATCCAGTTGGGCGATGCACCTCGCGACGCGATCGGCTGGTTCTCCAGCAAACGCAACGCACCATGATGGCAGGACTGTGCAACATCAATGTCGCCATCGCGGTCTGAATCGAAAGATATCAGGCAGCTGGCAATGAAGGTGTCATCAAAGTTGACCTGCGAGGCGACTTCACTGAATGATCCGCCCTGATTGTGAAAGAACACAGATGGGTCGGTTCCGAAGTCGTCGCCGGCACGACCGTTGGTCGCAGCAAGGTCGAGCAGGCCATCGCGATCTGCATCGAACGATGTTGTTCCCCAGCCCCAGCCGCCAGTGTCGACGTTCCAATCTCCTGAAATATCTTCAAACGAAGGCAGGTCAGGCGAACTGGTATTGCGAAACAGCGTATTGGTCTGGATGGAAGGGACATTGATATTGGTGATGTAGAGATCGAGCAAGCCGTCGTTGTCGACATCGCCGACGGTGACGCCCATTTCATTGCCAGCGTAGTGAACACCGGCAGCGACAGCAGCATCTACAAAGGTTCCATCACCCTGGTTGATCCAGAGATGGTTTTCATCCACATCCATCGCGATAAAGATATCCTGCAAACCATCGCCGTCGGCATCAAACATCACCGGCTGCCAGGGTTTTGGATGCGAACTGCTCAGTCCGCTGGCGATCGATACATCGGTGAACGTGCCATCTGAGTTGTTCTCAAAGAGCCGCGTATCGCCATCCCACACGGCGACGCAGAGATCAAGTGAGGAATCGCCGACGACATCTCCAGCACACATGCCGCCAACTTGCTGACCTGTCTCAGCAGGCGGCAGGACGAGGCCCGCAGCAGCAGTGACATCCGTGAAACTCCCATTCACTTCCTGACGGTACAACGTAAGCATGTTTGCTTCGCAGAAACTGCCGAACTGATCGCGCAGGACGAGCAGATCAAGGTCATGATCCCCGTCGTAGTCGAACCAGAGCGCAGCGCGGGACGGGAGCGTGGAGGCAAGCCCAACAGACGCAGCAATCTCTTCGTAGGTTCCATCACCGAGATTGCGATAGAGTGCATCTGCGACATCACAATCCTGCGGCACGAAGAGATCAATATCACCATCGTCGTCGTAATCAGCCGCAGCAAGCCCGACACAGAACCCTGGCAGCGGCGCATAGCTGATGATGCCACGATCCGATGATACTTCCTCAAAAGTGATGCTCTGACCGGCGACGATAGACTGCGTGCCGACACACAACATGCCCGCGATCAAAATTCGGGAGCGCCACAATGCGTTGCCACGTAAAGGCATGTTTCCTCACAACTGACCGAATCACTCAGCAGGTCGAGCCCCAGTTGGAAAGGACCTCCAGCAGATCAGACAGATTCACGGCACCATCGCCATTGGAATCGCCGCCGGCGGAGCCGTCCGACCCCCAGTTGGAGAGAACATCCAGCAGGTCGGAGAGATCAACAT
>CAZVXI010000367.1:0-1781 GCA_964631295.1 uncultured Isosphaeraceae bacterium | reverse complement strand
AGGGGTAAGTTCGACCAGGGGATGCGCATGCTCCAGCAGCAGCGAGGCCTGTCGTTGAAGTCGTTCCGCTATGCTGTCGCGCTCGACCCGAGCTCACGGATGCAGCAGGCCATCGGTGTGAGGGGCATCCCGCATGTGGTTGTCATCTCCAGCGACTGGGTCGTTCGCTGGCAGGGGCACGCAGCCCGGCTTGATCAGCAGACGCTCGGGCAAATCGTTGCTGCCAACAAACGCCTTGCCGGCACCGACGCCCAACGCTATCGCTGGTCTGGTTGAGTCGCGTCATCCGTCGTCGTGATCGGCTCGGCGTCAGTCGAATGTGCCTCTTCAGTGGGCTTCTTCACCGGCCGGGCATCTTCCGTCCATGCGCCTGGCTCGAAGTAGTGCGCCAACTGGCCGATGATCAGGTGCAGGTCTTTGTACAGATGATCGTCGAGCACCGCGCTGCGGGCGCTCGTGTGATTGACAGTCGCGATGGACTTGCTCATCCACTGGCTCATGTCGATGCCCGTGATCAAATCGAGCGACCACGGATCCTCCTCGCCGGGCAAGTGCAGCTTGCCCTCCGCGGTGAGTTTGTATTTCTTTGATTTTGCCCGGAAGTACACGATCAGGTACCACGGGAAAGCAGGCAGACACGCGATGAATGCCCACTGCACCATGCGATCGAACGTTGCAGGGGGTGTTACCGAGCCAAATGCGTTGATCACCGGCTGGGTCAGTTCCCACGCGAGGGCAGACCAGCCGCTCAAGGTCGAGCCGACGCGTGTGGGGTTGTTCAAGCCGCGTTGGTAGATCGCAAGCGTTGTAAGCCATGCGTCGAGGTTGTCTGAATCGACCGTGGCGATTGCCGGGCGCATGGAGTCGATTTCCGCAGCGACTGCAGAGCGATCGTCGAGCGCGGCGGGTTCCTTGCCGAGTTCAGCAAGCTCAGCGTCGATGCGCGCGATTGCACCGTCGCGCTGTTCGCGAAACTCCTGGCTGTTGAGGTTGGCATTCTCGAGTGCGGCGGCTACATGTCGGGCGATCTGGAATCGCTCATGCTTCGCTGCATCAGCCGGGATCTTGACTGCGTAGTCGTAGACACCCCACAGCCCCAGAACGAGCGAGACCACCGCGATTGCAAGCCATCGGAAGCCCGCCATCGGGCGGAGCGTGCTGGTCTGCGGCGTCATCTCGGAAGGTGTTTCGGTCACGGCTGGTTCCAGGTGCTCGGGTCGTGTCTGGTTGCGGAATCGGGTCGCAGGTTACTTGCTGGTCTTGTCGATGGCGTCGTACCACCATTCACTGGCAGCCTGTCGGCCTCGGGGTGTGCTCATCAGGCGAGCGAAGCCGCCTTCATCCACGCGTCGGGTGGGGATGCGCGGGGCAACCTTCCTGCCCTTCAGGGCCGCGGTCAGCCAGCGGGCATGCTGGCGGATCATCCGCCGGCGAAGCACACCATTGAGAATCGTGTTGACGGGGCGGAATCCCACGAGAGCTGGCCGTGTCCTTTCTGCAGACCTTCCCTTTCGACGGTCATCTGTCACGATAGTCATGCAACACTGCACGCCTGATTTGATGGGAGTGTAGTGGCAGGTGGCCGACGAGGGGTCGGCAAAATCTTGAAGGAACCACGCGATGACCACGATGAATCTGAAAGCAACCAAGCCCCGCAAGACACCCGCCTTCGTCCTCGCCGCTGCCGCCTTGGCCATGTGCCTCACAGGCTGCGGCAGTGATGCTCAGGGCGGCGCATTGCTCGGGGCCGGGCTCGGTGCCGCCGCTGGGGCGATTATCGG
>CAZVXI010000366.1:0-1781 GCA_964631295.1 uncultured Isosphaeraceae bacterium | reverse complement strand
TCATGCCCGGATTGATCTGCACGCACAGCCACATCGGCGGTGGAGGCGGCGCCGACAGCAGCGCACCCATTCAGCCCGAAGTGCGCATTTACGATTCGATCAATGTACGCGATTCAGGCTTCAGGCGCGCTGTTGCAGGCGGGCTCACCACGCTGAACATCATGCCCGGCTCCGGACACCTGCTCAGCGGCCAGACCATCTACGTAAAGCTTCGCGGCGGAAACACAATCGAAGATCTGTTCTACCGATTTGACGATGGCGCGCCGATGGGCGGCATCAAGATGGCCAACGGGACCAACCCGCAGGACGATCCGCCGTTCCCGGGAACGCGAGGCAAAGCTGCTGCACTTGTGCGCGAGCAATATGTCAAGGCCCGGGAGTACAAAGCGAAGATCGACCGCGCCGATGGCGACCCGGAGAAAATGCCCGAACGTGATCTTGCCATGGAAGCGCTAGTTGAAGCACTTGAAGGTCGGCGTGTCGTGCATCATCACACGCATCGGCACGATGACATCATCACCGTGCTTCGCATCGCCCGTGAGTTCAACCTGCGCGTCGTGCTGCACCATGTGTCAGAGGCATGGAAAGTCGCAGAAGAAATCGCAGAATCCGGTGCGAGCTGTTCAGTCATCCTGGTGGACAGCCCGGGCGGAAAGCTCGAAGCAATCGATGTCGCATACGAAACAGGGGGCATCCTGCACGAAGCGGGTGTCAACGTCGCGTTCCACACGGATGACTGGATTACCGATTCACGTTACTTCCTGCGCATGGCGGCGCTTGCCGTACGCGCAGGTATGGAGCGCGATGCAGCATTGCGGGCACTCACACTCAGCGGCGCGGAGATGCTCGACCTGCAGGATCGCATTGGTTCACTGACGCCTGGCAAGGATGCTGACTTTGTCATCCTCGACGGTGATCCACTGAGCATCTACACGAAGGTGCAACAGACGTTTGCCGATGGCAACAAGGTGTTTGATCGATCACTGCCGCAGGACCGGCTGTATGCAATTGGTGGATACGGCGCGGGGCATGATCAGAAGCCCTACTTCTGCTGTTTTGGGCACGAGCACCGCCAAGCGGAGGGTGAATAAATGTTGAATCGTCTTCTCCTCACATGCACGTTTGCTTTCATGATGATCACCTGCCCCGCTGCCGCGCAGGTGGCCGTGCGCGGCGAAGTCATTTATACAATGGCAGGCGAGCCGATCGCGAACGGTGTGGTCGTCATCACGAATGGAAAGATCGCCGCAGTTGGCCCCGCCGCGGAAGTGCGCATCCCGACGGGATATCGCGTGCTCGATGCAGCAGTCGTCACGCCCGGCTTGATTGATGCGCACACAGTCGTTGGGTTGGCAGGCCAGTACAACTATGACCACGATCAGGATCAGCTCGAACACTCGAGCCCGATCCAGCCGGAGCTGCGCGCGATCGACGCATACAACGCACGCGAGCGCCTTGTCGGATGGCTGCGAGACTTTGGCATCACAACGATTCACACAGGCCACGCACCCGGTGAACTTATCTCCGGTCAGACGATGATTGCCAAAACTCGCGGGAACACCTCTGATGAAGCCGCAATCGTCCAGACCGCAGCCGTTGCTGCCACGCTCGCAGAGAGCGCGCAGAAACGAGGCGGCAGCCCGGGAACGCGCGGCAAGATGATGGCTATGCTGCGCGGGGAGTTGCTTGAAGCCCAGGCATACCTCAAGAAGCGCGATGAAGCAGAAGATGACAAGCCCGTCGCCGTCGACATCCGTAAAGAGGCGCTCGGCCGCGTTCTC
>CAZVXI010000365.1:0-1805 GCA_964631295.1 uncultured Isosphaeraceae bacterium | reverse complement strand
ATCGTCGTCGAGACCATGCGCGAGCGCAAACGTCTCCTGCTTGAACGCGGCGACGGCGTGATTGTGCTGCCCGGCGGGATCGGTACATACGAAGAGTTCTTCGAAGTGCTTGTCGGCCGGCAACTCGGCGAGCACGCCAACCCGATCGGCATCGTCAACGCGCACGGCTATTACAACCCGCTCATCGGCATGCTCGAACACGGCATCGAGCACGGATTCATTCGCGATGCAGCGCGCGAACTGTTCGTGATCCACCCGGATGCGGCAGTCGTGCTCGAACGTGTGATGCAGGCCGACCCACTGGAAGTTGATGATGCGAGGTTTCTCCCGTCAATCGCCGAATCGTGATCTCAATACGTTGGTACTTTGCCTGCTTCGAGCAGAGCAGCAAGCGCCTCGGAGATGTCTTCAATGCTGCGCATGTCGCGCTGCAATGACGATCGTGTATCGCGACTGCCGCGCGCCATGCGGTCGATCACAGCATCATTCGATTCGATGAGCATGCGCAGATCAGACGGCTCGCGCACGATTCGGCGGAGTACGCGATCATCCGACCGCAGAATTCCTCGCGCCGCGCGCAACAGTGCCGATCGTGTGCGGCCGATTGATCGCCGCTCACGGTTGATGGCATTGCGATCGTCGCCATCAATGACCTCTGTGAGATCGCCAAGTTGTGATGCAAAGCGTTCGAGATACCGCGTGAAGGTGCGCACCTGGCGTTCAAGCGTTGCAAACTGCTCCTGAAGCTCGCTCGTATCCTGCTCGATCAGGTCGTCATATGTGATGATCGGCGTATCGGGCGACATACCAAGCTGCCTGATGAGATCTTCGTTCCCCAGAGCAAGGAACGTCGCCAGCCCCACCTGATGCGCAACGCGCCCGTTCAGGCCGAGCAGCGACTCCGGTCCGTCAAGCATGATCCAGCGTTCTTCTTCCGGCACGATCGGCGGGGGGATGACCTCACCGGTCTTCGGATCGATCTTCTCCTCACCCCAGCCTTCGGGCGGTTCCCAGCGGATGCCAAACTTCGGGCACCAGAACATCTGCCGGGCAAGGTCGTACATGGCCACGCTGAACGCTTCGGCGCGCTCAGCAGCTTCAAGATGCGCGCGCACGCGCGCCTGATTGCGCCAGTCGATCTCAGGCAGCGGGCGATTGGGGTTGCCGTCGCGGTCGAACTCGTACGAACGCTTTGCTTCCGGCACGCCGATGTGGGAACCGGGCCAGACCGCCAGCTCGCGCGCTGCCAATGCGATCGGTGCTGCTTCGTAGTGCGCACTGCGCGGGTACACAATGATGCGCAGATCATCGCTGTGCTCGGACATTGCATCGCAGATGCGCGTCGATTCGTCGATCACACCTCCCGTGCTGTTCAGTGCAATGACGACAGCCTGCGCATCTGCCTCAGCCGCCTTCCGCAGCAGGGTCGCGAGCAGTTGTGCATCGAACGTGGCACGCACCCCGCGATTGGTGTGGCCGCCAACCTGACCTTCAAGTGTGATGACCGCCACGCCAGGCTGTTCATCGGCATCCTGTGCATGCAGCCCGCTCGTGACAGCCGCTGCCAGCAGCACAGCACCCGCCCATCGCCAGCCCCCGCGTCGAGTCCTCCCGCCAACGCCGCACGATTCGAGTCTCCGCATCACACACCATCCATCAGTCAGGGGCCGCCGCCCCGGCAGCCGGTTCTGCAGCGATTCATATTCTACTCGATCGACCGTGCCCGGCTCGATTCGCGAATGTCGCGTGAATCTTCTGAGTATGATCGCATCTATGGGGCGGTCGACCGACACTCAGAATCCCTC
>CAZVXI010000364.1:0-1844 GCA_964631295.1 uncultured Isosphaeraceae bacterium | reverse complement strand
ACGCGGCAGCCGGCATTGCGCCTGCAACATTCGTCGTCTGCATCACAGCGCCCGGGCTGGATTCACCCTTGCTGTTCAGCCAGTAGGCAGTCAGCCAGACCTGTGCGCCCGCAGGCACTGTTGCAGGGAAGTCCACGTGATCGCTCGTGCGCGAGAACATGCCTTCGTTCTTCCAGTCGCTCATGGCGGCGGGTGCTTCAGTGCCAACATAACTCAGCACAGTCGCGCCGATGGCGTTCTTCGGCCGCGCTCTGCTGTCAGGGTCTTCAGCATCCTTCAGTCGAAAATGCACCGTTCTGCCGACCACTGATTCAATCGTCAGCACGGGCGCTGTCTCAGGAGGATTCACGGGCGTCGGATCGGTATCCCGGATCGTAATCTGAAGGTCCGCACGCTGCGTGTTGGTCGTCTTGGGATACGCCTGGATGATGTTCACCAACTGGCGGATGCCGTTCTCACCATTGATCAGCGCCTCCTTGGCAGCGTTCTTGGTCTGCACGTTGGGGGTTGTCGCGGTGGATGGGTTGTTCAACAGCGCCTTGGCTGCAACGAATGCATCGTACAGCGTGGTGAAGTCGGCGGCCTGAGCAACGGTAATGCCGTAATCCTCCGGATCGACACTGAGTTTGCTGTTGAAGTTGTCCGCGAAACTGAGAAGTTCCGCCTCGGTGGTTGGCAAGTATGTGCTTGCTGGCATGGTGTTGTTCCTTTATGCCGATGTCGAAGTCTCAGAACATGGCCGGGCGCGATCGCACTGCAACGTGCATGTGCAACGCGTCGGACCACGGCTGATGTCGGCTGCGTGCCATGTTGACTTCATCCACGCAACTTCAAACCGCACAGCACGGCCCTGCAGCGCCCGCACAGAGTGAATCAACGCCCGATACATCGCTCTCGACCGGTCGGACGGCTCTCTGTACCGGTAGAACGCCGCTCCCTACCGGTAGAACGCCTCTCTCTACCGGTAGAATGACGCTCTCTACCGGTAGAACGACGCTCTGTACCGGTAGAATGACGCTCTGTACCGGTAGAACGGCTCTCTCTACCGGTAGAACGACGCTCTGTACCGGTAGAACGGCTCTCTCTACCGGTCGGCCACGCCCGTTGACCCCCGCGCCGTTGACGCTGTCACTGACTCATCGCGTCACCCGCCCGATCGTCGCTGCCCCGAAGGGGCGCACAGAATGTAGCCACGGGTCAGGCCGCGCCAGCGGCCGCAACCCGTGGAAAGTAGCACGCAGCGCGGCCTCGCCCCGAAGGGGCGACGGAGTTGCTCTGCGCGCGAACATCCCTTCGCCCCTGCCGGGGCGATCTCGGAGGAAGATGATAGAGAGCCCTCGTTTCCACGGGCCCCCGGATAACACCCGTGGCTACATTCCGGGGGCGCCCCTTCGGGGCGAAGATCACCGCTCCGCGCCACATTCCGGACACACTCTACTGACCTCTGACTTCTGATCGCTGACCTCTGCACTCGACAGCCCGTGCAGATCATACCCGCACTTCGCGCAATTCTTCGACGGTGTTTGGAAGTGCATCAGGTAGCGGGTCGCCACGGTGAGGCCACCCAGAATGACGATGTACATGGGGATCATCGCCACAAACCAACCGAAGAAGACCCACAACACGATTGATGTTGCAACAAACAGGACGAGACACACAAGCAGCTGCATGCGCATCACCGGATCGTGAACACGCTTCATCGGTCCACCCCACATTCCGGACAGACGATACTGACCTCTGACTTCTGATCGCTGACCTCTGCACTCGACAGCCCGCGCAGATCATACCCGCACGTCACGCAGCGGCCGGCACGTCTGCGCCTCCAGCGGATGAACATGCCCGGG
>CAZVXI010000363.1:0-1847 GCA_964631295.1 uncultured Isosphaeraceae bacterium | reverse complement strand
GGATCCGCTTTACGGGGCTTCCCGAGCCCGCGAGCCGCTGAGGGCGGCGGATCGCATTCCGAGCCAACGGAGTGCCAGTGTTCGGCGGGCGGGCGCACGCCAGCGGCGAGCCGCCGCTTGCGGCGGCCGACGCGGCGGCGCCGCCTTCTAGACTTGAACCTGAAAGCAATAACGTTACCTGTGCATGTTCAGATCGCTACGTACTTCGTGAAGCGCGATGTCGAACCCGTGCCTGTCCACGATGCGGCAAACACTACGGCCATCAGGTCCGACGGAATCTCATAGCCAAGTCAAGGATGTTCCGTCGACCTGCGCTGCTCTCACTCACAATCGACCGGGACGGATGCAACACCGGGCGGGGCTTCGAATCTGCTCAGGCAGCCCATCAGTTTGTCACGAAAGAACGCGCCATCGCGCGGCTGTTGCGTCTGCTTGGTGTGAAACGATGGGTCTGGGTGCTGGAGTTCCAGCAGAAGTCTGGTGATGGTTGGCCGCACTGGCATGTGCTCATCGACCTGCATGGTGTGTATGGCAACGACTTGCGCGGACGTATCCGCAAGGCGTGGCGTCTGTGGCGGGATACCTGGAGGATCGGCGGGCTGGACCTGCAACTGCGCAAGCGTTTCCAGCAAGTAGATCATGCAATCCAATATGTCACCAAGTATCTGACGAAATATCCCGAGCGTGGCTTCCCAGCATGGGTACTCGAATCATCGCGCCTTCGGTTCTGCGCATCCTCGCGCGAAGTCGGAGCCATCGTCAGCACACCGCGCGATACACCAGAAACCGATACGCCTGGCACAGGCAAGCCACGCGCAGAAGCCCGGCCGATGGTTGATCGAATGGCTGAGTGTGGTGAGCAATCCACTGTCTTCGCTGTCAGTCATGACAGACACGGCGAGGAGCGCCTGCACTACATGACATCAGTTCCAGTCAAGGTCGACGAGCTCCCCTTCGTCCTCCAGTTCGCAGGGCAGCCGGAACTGCTGCAAAGCGAGCATGAGCAGGTCGAACTCGTGTCGGTCAACGGGACACACTGCACAATCAACCGAATCAACTGGCTGATCGCACCTGGCGATGTGCCATCAATAAAACGCATCATCCGCAACTGCGAGGAGTTGGCTGTTATGCGTGAGGAGCGGATGAATCGGTGTCGATTAGAAATGCTCGCAATATGGGATCTTGGATCCGACGCTCTCAGCTAGAACGGCCAAAACCACGACGGTTGCGGCCGGCCCTTGGGCTTGCGTGGGCGCTTGAGGCGTTTGACCTCGGTCAGATGCCAGTGATACAGACCACCGTGCCTGGTCACGTGGCTGATTTTCGCCGTGCCGAGAATCACACCCGCCGGCAGTTCGCCCGGCTCCACTCCGACAGCACGGACATCACAAACCTCCTGTCACACCTCAAACACCTTCAGCACCTCATCGCCGTAGTGATTGATCACCTTCACCGCGATCTTCCCAGTCTCCGGCTTGGCGAACGGCCGGCTGGTGGTGCTGTAGAGCTCTTCCCACGCCTCTTCGTCAATCTCCGCCCGCAGCGCCCGCTTCAGACGTTTGTACGGCTCATCCGCCCCCGTGAAGTAGGCATGACGCACGAAGAAACTCTCGCCGTTGTAGTTGGTGTCGATGAACCAGCAGGCAATGTCATCGGTGCTCGATGAGCGAACCGCGCCCGTCGTCGGGTCATACACATCCACACCCTTGACCTCGACGATGATGTTGCCATCGGTCTGTTTGTCGATGGTGACATCCGGCTCGCCGAAGACCATGAACAGGTTGCCGCTGCCGGTCTTCTTGAGCAGTTCATCACCCATCGCCAGGTCCGGGTTCATGCGCGCGGCC
>CAZVXI010000362.1:0-1847 GCA_964631295.1 uncultured Isosphaeraceae bacterium | reverse complement strand
GCCGAGCAATCCGTGGTCGAGGACTCTGGCGATATTGACGAGGCAGTGGCGATCATTCGAGAGATCGAGACTCGGCTTGAGGGCATTGAGACCGCGTTCACGTTCCGCATCGTCTCTGATGAAGTTGAAGTCTCACCAGTGCAGATTGATGCAGTATGGCGGATTGATCGTGGCCGATTCAGTTCAACCGAAACAAAGCAGACTCGGATCAACGGCAAGCCGCGAGAGTCACGTCGCCGGCAAACGTGGGATGGTCAGCGATCCTGGCTTGTTGGCGAGCAGTCCACTGTGGCGAGCGTGTCCGGGTTTCCTGCGGATTCGCTTCCATCCTGCACAGCTCTGTTCAATCAGGGAGTCGGGCATATTCCTGGCGTGGCTGTCCATTCACTCGCTATGGATATGCGCCTTGCTGATGACGTTGTTGTTTCATGGACTGATGACCGCCGAAGTATTACGGTCCAGACCACAACGGCCGATGCCAGATGGTCGCTCGTGATCGACTCGTTTCCGGAACCACGATTCGCACACTGGACCGAGGAAGTCCGCGCCTCGCCTGATGCACAGTGGATTCAACGGAGAGTGTTTGAAGTCGTGTCATGGATCGAACATGGCGACGTGCAGTTACCAGCGAAAGCCGTTTTGACAACACAGCTGCCTTGGCCCGGTCGGCAGAATCCTGTCGCCGTGAAACATATTTTCGAGCGGCACAGCGTCGGCAGTGAGGAAAACCGCGATGTGATTGAGACGTGGTTCGATCCCGAGTTCGAACATGGAACATGGGTCATGAATCACATCACAGGTGTGAGTTGGAGATACGGCATGCATGTCGTGTCGTTGGATGGAACGGGGTTCGAGCTTGCAGAACCGGTCACGGCGGACCCAGCGAGCATGATTGGCGAGATGCTGAACTCGCAACATTCAGCTTCGGAGGCAGACGAATGAGTCAGGAGACGTTCACTTGCCACTGCTTTCTGGTGTGCGTGCTTTTGACGGCTCTGAGTACCGGATGCAGTGATGAAGCGTCACGTGCATCTGGAGTAGCCCCACCCGAGCGATCGGAAGTGTGGGCGAGCGGCAGCAGAGCGCACGACCTTGGAACTGTCCGACTTGACGATCTCGCGGACCGAGAGATCAGCTATACATTTGAGTTGGTAAACGAAACGGATGCCTCCGTCGAGATAGAGGAAGTTGTCGGATCGTGTGGCTGTGTCGAAGCGCGCGTTGATCCGTTGGAGGTACCTGCGGGCGGGGAATTCTCGGTTTCGCTTCGGCTGAGCGTGATCGGCGCAGGAGTGAAACAGGAACGCGTCCACCTGCTCGCCAAGGACCGTGCTCCGCTCAGTCTCTCGCTGCGAGCGGACATCCATGCCGATGCGAGGGCGTATGGCTTCCCGAAGTATCTTCCTTTGTCACCTGCGCACGAGGCACGTGCGACGCTTGCCGCGGTCTACAGCGCGCCGACACCCGAGAACGGGCCGCCAAAGCCGAGGATTGAATGCCCCGAAGGTATTCGAGCGGAACCCGGTCACTGGGAGCGCATCACTCCGCCCGGACACGATGATCGAGTCCGCTGGCACATGCCCATCACCTTCGTGGCCGAGCGAACTGTCAAGCCGTATGAGCTTGCCCGAGTGTCCATCGATGGCGTGCCCAACCCGGAACTGTTCGCCTTTCTGGCCCCGGTCAGTGAGACATCTGACAAACTGTGACCTTCATTCCGCTACACTGCCCACATGAGCAGTATGAAATCGAAGATCGGGGTATGCAGTTGGTCGCTTCAGCCGGCGGACTGTGAAGATCTGGCCTCCCGTGTGCGTGAATGCGGCGCTTCGGCCGTGCAACTTGCG
>CAZVXI010000361.1:0-1855 GCA_964631295.1 uncultured Isosphaeraceae bacterium | reverse complement strand
GAAGGGGAACCGCTCTAGTCTAACGTGTCGTTTTATCATGCCAGTGAAGCGACTCCGCAGATTCGGCAACGACCGTCAACCGCAGGTATCTGCACCTGCGGGAAACACGACTCCGAAAGATTTCTCAGGCTGTGCTTCATGAGGCATCTGAAAAAATGCCACGTTTGCGAAACAACTGTTTTGCGCAGCCGCGATCGAGTCTCGACGCGCCTTGATTGACGGACACGCGCCCTGTGCTCCGGAATGCAGTGCCGATCCGCCTTGCCGCAGCCGAGAATGCCAGGGCACACTCAAAGAAACATGGAAAACAATGCATGGTATGCCGAACTGCACGCGCCCCAGACCCAACTTCAACAACGCATCGTCCCGCCCAGATCCTCAATGGCCTTCACGCGGGTCGACTCTCCAAAAATGCGGCTTACCAACGCCAAACCCGGAGATGAAACCCATCTGCCGCGAAGTCGTGCGGATCGGTCTCGCGGCGCGCGAGGGTGACTTTGCAAGCGCCGGCGCGACCGATCGCACGCGGACTCACTTCGCGTCAGCGTTCTCCTGTACCTGCTCTTTTTCCTGTTCCTTTGCTTTCGGGGGATTCAGCAAGCCGCGCTTTTCCAGCACCGCATTGCGGATCTCGGCGAACAGGTCGGCATTGTCGCGCAGGAACTGCTTGGCATTCTCACGCCCCTGGCCAAGCCGCACGTCGCCGTAACTGAACCACGCGCCCGACTTATCGACCACATCGTCTGTCACCGCGAGGTCGAGCAGGTCGCCAGACACGCTGATGCCCTCATTGAACATGATGTCGAACTCTGCATCGCGGAACGGCGGGGCGATCTTGTTCTTCACGACGCGAGCCCGCACGCGATTGCCGATGTGCTGGTCGCCATCTTTGATCGCGCCCGTCCGCCGGATGTCCACACGCACAGATGAATAAAACTTGAGCGCCCGGCCGCCCGGGGTTGTTTCCGGCGAGCCGAACATCACGCCGATCTTCTCGCGAATCTGGTTGATGAAGATGACGGTTGCATCACTCTTGGCGATCGCGCCTGTGAGTTTTCTCATCGCCTGGCTCATGAGCCGTGCCTGCAGCCCGACGTGCGAGTCACCCATCTCGCCTTCGATTTCCGCTCGTGGGATGAGTGCTGCCACAGAGTCAATCACGATGATGTTCACCGCGTTGGACCGCACGAGCAGTTCGCAGATTTCCAGCGCCTGCTCGCCAGTATCCGGCTGGGAGACGAGCAGTTCCTCGAGGTTCACGCCAAGCCGCTTCGCCCATGATGGATCGAGTGCGTGTTCTGCATCTATGAATGCAGCCACGCCTTCTTTCTGAGCGTGCGCCGCGACAGTCAGCGCGAGCGTTGTCTTGCCGGAAGATTCCGGGCCGTAAATCTCAACGATGCGCCCCCTGGGCATGCCTCGCCCGCCAAGTGCGAGGTCGAGCGAAATTGCCCCGGTGGAAAAGCCCGGGTGGGCAGGGGCATCGCCGTCGAGTCGCATGATCGAGCCCTTGCCGTAGGTCTTCTCGATCTGGCCGAGTGCCCGCTCGAGTGCCTGAAGGCGTCCTTTATCTTCAACCGTGCTGCTGGCCATGGTGGCTCCGTTGCTGGTACTGGCCTGTTGGGCCTGTCTTGCCGGTCGATCGCTTCCGCCCTTGTTGGTGGCTGCGGCAGAGCCCTTCTTCCCGCCGCGTCCCGCCTACTTCGAGGCAGATTTGCCAGAGCCGTTGCCCTTGCCGTTGGTCTTCGTCTTGCTCGCGGACTTCGCTTCGACTGCTGCGGACACCATATCTATACCTCGCTCGCTGGTCAATGTTCGGTAGACGTCAGGTTAGCAATCTCATCGGCTCCGTCAA
>CAZVXI010000360.1:0-1879 GCA_964631295.1 uncultured Isosphaeraceae bacterium | reverse complement strand
GAACGAGATTGCCGGTGCGGCGAGACGGTCGGTGCGTGTTCTCGCTGTGCAGAATGCTGATGCTGCATCGCTTGCAGACAACATCGAGGTGCTGTTCTCGCTCGATCAGGGTGATGATGCGCCACCTGTCGTGCGGGTTGATCAATCGAGTAATACACTGCTTGTGCAAGCGACCGATGCGCAGTTTGCGTCTATCGAGGATCTTGTGACCGAAGTCGATCGGGCGACGATTGCAACCTCCGGGCAGATGCAACTGATTCCGATTGATCCAGGCCGGGCAAATGCGCGCGATGTTGCTGATGCGCTCAAGCGGCTGCTGCAACGTGGCTCAACATCGGTCGAGGTATTGACCGTTGAAGACCTGCTGAAGCGCCGCAGTGGTTCGTCGAGCGGCCCGGCGCCGGGCAGTAGTAGTATGCGCCCGCGATCAGAGCCCGGCCCGGCTGGCGCAAAGCGATGGATGTCGATGCTGGCAGCAAGCATGCTTGCAATGTCGACGTCGGCTGAGCCGGATCAGCCGCCCGGCCCGCTGAATGAGCCGCCTTCGCTGCGGTCCATCCTGCACTCTGCCACGGCGCCGGCTCCTGCGGCGTCTTTCGGCTTGATATCGGATGCCGGCAAAGCCGCGCAGGATGCATCGCCATCTCCGGATGACGATGACACACTTGCGGATGTGACCATCGCTGTCGATGAAACGAACAACGCGCTCGTTGTCATCGGCTCGCTGCGCTCGATCGAACGAGTGCGGGCGCTGGCTGCGCAGATCGAACAGCAGATTCCTGCGTCGCCGGGTCGTGTACGTCTGATCGCGCTTCCCGAGTCAGCGGATGCGCGGTCGATGCAACGGCTGATCGACTCGACACTGCGTTCGCTTGTCACGCCGGGCGGCCAACGTGGTGCGTTGCGCAACCGTGTGTCTGTACTTGCTGATGAAACCTCCAATGCCCTCGTCGTTGCAGCGAATGACACTGATTTCGAGATCGTCGCCGACCTGATCGCAGCGCTCGCGCAGCCGCCTGCGCAAGAGCAGATGATCGTGAAGGTGTATCCGTTGTCGACGATCACCGCGGAGCGCGCGTTGTCGAGCATGCAGCAGCTTGTTGCGCCTGTTCAGCAGGGACATCGCCGGGCGCGGCAGGCAGAGCGGATTCGCACGCTCGCGCTGCGGCTGCTCAAGGATGGCGAAGCAGTCGATGCTGTGTTTGATCCGGGTTCGATCACGGTATCGAGTGATGCAATGTCGAACACGCTGATCGTGATGGCGCCGCCGGCCGCGGTCGAGTTCATTGATCAGTACATCGAGTTGATTGACCAGTCGCCTGTGAACACACAGAGCACGCTGAAGCTGTACCACTTGAAGTACGCGCAGGCCGACGACATGCGCCGCACGTTGAGCAACATATTCCGGACACGTTTCCGCGCGATGCGCAATATGCCGGGCGCTTCTCGTATTGAGCCGAGCTTTTCCGGCGACGCGCGAACGAACACGCTGCTTGCCACCGCATCTCCCGAGCAGCTCGCTGAGGTGGATTCGCTGATCGATCAGCTTGATCGCGATCTTGCGCACACGATGCATGCGCTCACGACGATCGAACTGCAAAGCGCCTCGCCCTCGCGCGCCGCGGACCTTCTGGACCAACTCGTGATTCGGGCCGATCCGACCCGTCGCGACGAGACATTCATCCTGCCCGACGACAACTCGGGCCTGCTGCTGGTTCGCGCGAGCGATGATGTGCTCGATGAGATTCGTTCCGTCGTAGCGGAGATTGATCGCGATGCAACTGAACAGTTCGAAGTTCGCACGATCACGCTGGAGCGGGCAGAACCCGCGGCAGTCGCGCAGACGCTTCAGCAGTTGTATGACGACCGTGCGCGGATT
>CAZVXI010000359.1:0-1911 GCA_964631295.1 uncultured Isosphaeraceae bacterium | reverse complement strand
CGGTCATGGCTGACTCCTTCTTTGGCGTCAACATAGGCAGCCGGGCCGCTGTACCCAGAATCGGAGCGCTTGGCGTGTGGAGGTCGTTGCCTGACGCTTCATCTCAGCCGCATCGTTTGCCGCCGCAAGTGCGCAACTCGCTCTCTGGTCTGCGCCAGTCGCATGCGTGCGTGCATCAATCGTGACGGCGGCGGCATAAGTCACGCCTGCGCTTGCATGAATCACGCCCGGGCCGGCATGAGTCGCATCTGCGCCGGCGCCAATCACGCCTGCGCTCGCATGAAATGAGTCTGCAGTTGCGTGAAACATGATCTCAGCCGGGCAACTCGCACTGCATGCGCCCCAATGCTCACTTCACGCGAGCGAGAGTGCGGTTCATGCCCCCCGTGGTGTGATTCGCGCGAGGCGAAGCCCGTTTCGCGCCGGACCGGGCGTGCTTCATGCGCGCGCTGGAGCACTTCATGCGATGCAACTCGCGATGCAAACAAGCCAATACGCGAACCGCTTCTTCCAAGTCGCGAACTGACGCCTCCAACCCGCGAAATGAATCTTCCAACACGCGAACTGACGCTTGCAACTCACGAACTGCCTGCTGCAAGTCGCGAAATGGCTTTTCCAACTCGCGAACTGCTTCGTCCAACTTGCGAGATGGAACTTCCATCTCTCGAAATGAAAATGGTTATCGGTGGATCAACCGGCTGCCGGGCTGGTGGATGTGAGTTCTATCGGACGCTGGACGATCAAGCGGAGGCGCCTCGTGAACCGTGGATGCCCGCTTTCGCGGGCATGACGGACTGCGTGCGCGGGCATGACGGACTGCGTGCGCGGATGATGGAGAAACGGTGCGGTTCAGCCCGTCGATCGCTGTGGAGTCACCTATCATGTCATGCACTGCTGCCACGCACGCACGGCACAGCAACAGGTGAGGCCCTTCAGCATGATTTGCAAGCAACTGTTCATCGCAGCGTTCGCGCTCATCGCGATCTCGCTTTCATCCACGACCGCAGCGCTCGGCTCGAACGAGGCGCGGCAAGCCGATGAAGACATCCCCGACTTCACGCAGGGCGATCAGATCCCCGAGGGGGCGACGCATGACTGGAACCTCGGCCCGATCGGAGCGCGCGGCTGGATGTACAGCAACAAACTCGAAACCAGCGAAGCCCGGCAGATATATATCACGAAAGTCGAAGAAGGTTCGCCTGCAGATGGCCTGCTCGAAGTGGGCGATGTGCTGCTGGGTGTGCGCGGCAGCGCATTCGAGGACGACCCGCGCACGGAACTGGGCAAGGCGATCAGCGATGCAGAGGCAATCGGCGGGCGGCTGTCGTTGCTGTGCTGGCGCGATGGCAGGCAGCAGCGCATCAACATTCGTCTGCCGATCCTCGGGCGCTACAGCAGAACAGCGCCGTTCAACTGTCGCAAATCGGAGCGCATCTTTGAAGATGGCTGCCTGGCGCTCGCACGGCAAATGGAGGCGAACCCGAAGCAGGGCAACCCGATCGAAAAGTGTTACAACGCGCTGGCGCTGCTTGCGAGCGGCGAAGAAAAATATCTGCCCATCGTGCGACAGCAGGTTGCATCGGTCTCGACGTATTCTGATTATGAAGATCGCCGCCAACTGCACTCGTGGTGGTACGGCCCGATCAATCTGTTGCTTGCCGAGTACACGCTTGCGACGGGTGATAAGACATTCAGGGGCGACCTCGAGCGCATCACGATGGAGATTGTGAACGGACAGAGCCCGGTGGGTTCGTGGGGGCACCGCTTCACGCAAATGCACAACGGCCGGCTTTCGGGATATGGGATGATGAATGCGCCCGGACTGCCGTTGACGGCATCGCTGATCCTGGCGCGCAAGGCGGGTGTTGAGAATCCCAAACTTGATGAAGCGATCGAGAAGAGTGCGCGGCT
>CAZVXI010000358.1:1450-1921 GCA_964631295.1 uncultured Isosphaeraceae bacterium | reverse complement strand
CCGCAGTTCGTCGCGACGGCCAAGTCGGCGATTGTCGCATCCTCGGTCTCGCCGGACCGGTGGCTCATCACGGCTGTGTAGCGGTTCGTGTGCGCGGTGCGGACGGCTTCGAGCGTTTCGCTGAGCGTGCCGATCTGATTCACCTTGATGAGGATCGAGTTCGCGCACCCCTCATCGATGCCGCGGCAGAGAAACTTCGGATTTGTCACGAACAAATCATCGCCGACCAGTTGCACCGTGTCGCCAAGCCGTTCAGTCAGCGTGGCCCAGCCGTCCCAGTCGTCTTCGGCGAGACCATCCTCGATGGAACGAATCGGGTAGCGATCGCACCAGTCTGCCCATATGTCGATGAGTTCTTCAGATGAGATCACCCGGTCCGGATCGCTGCTGAAGAAGCAGTAGCCATCCTTGTCTTTTTTGCGGGCCTCGTTGGCAAGTTCACTCGTCGCAGGATCAAGCGCGATGAATATC
>CAZVXI010000358.1:0-1440 GCA_964631295.1 uncultured Isosphaeraceae bacterium | reverse complement strand
GCTCACCGAGCGAGTACCCTGCGCGATCGACGGCCTGCTCGATCACCTTGAGCGCGTGCTCGTTATCGGTGAGGTTGGGCGCGAAGCCGCCCTCGTCACCAACGGCGGTCGACATGTCTGCGTCATGCAGAACCTTTGCAAGCGCGTGATAAATCTCGACGCCGGCTCGCAGGGCTTCTTCGAAGTCGTCAAAGCCCCACGGCTGGATCATGAACTCCTGGAAGTCGACGGTGTTATCCGCATGCTTGCCGCCGTTGAGGATGTTGAACATGGGCACGGGCATGATGCGAGCCGCGGTGCCACCAACGTACCGATACAGCGGCTGCCGGGCAGCATCCGCAGCCGCATGGGCAATCGCGAGCGATACCCCAAGCGTTGCGTTCGCACCGAGCACGCTCTTGTTTTCTGTGTTGTCGATCTCGATGAGCAGTTGATCGATGGCTTCCTGCTCACGGGCGTCAAGTCCAATCATCTGCGGCGCGATCGTCTCGTTGACATTGGCCACTGCCTTCCACACACCCTTGCCCATCCATCGATCGGCATCGCCATCACGCAGTTCGACCGCCTCGTTCTCGCCAGTGCTCGCACCAGAGGGCACGGCAGCGCGTCCGGAGGCACCGCCCGCGAGGTGAACTTCGCATTCCAGGGTCGGATTGCCACGCGAATCAAGAATCTGCCTCGCGTGGATGAAATCGATGTCGAAGTGCATGCGACGGCCTTTCTGCCTGTGTCATTGCCCGGAGCTGATGCGTCGGGCATGATACCCGCGAGGAATGCAGATGCACGACAAGCAGCCCAGTAAGAACTTCGAAGTCGGCGCACCGACGCTGCTGCAGCAGTACCTTGCGACGCGCTGCGAGCCGTGTCCGTCATGCCGGTACGACTTGCGCGGGTTGCGCGGCGAGCACTGTCCTGAGTGCGGGCAAACGCTGCGATTGCGCGTCGGCCTCGAACATCCCAATCTGGGAAGCTACATCGCCGGGCTCGTCGCGCTGGCGACCGCGGCGGGCTTCAATATGCTCATGCTCGTGTTTTTTCTGATGATTGCCGCGACGGTCGGCAGGCCCGCTCTGGGGTTGTACCTTACCACAACATTCGTCGGCGGGATCATCTCAACCGTTCTGCTCGTTGCCTGGTTGCGATGGGGAAGGTGGATTCGACGCCAGAACGCGCGCATGCGACTGACGCTCGTAGTACTCAGTTGGATTCTGCCACTGGCAAGTCTGACCGGTATGCTTCTTGCGTTCCTGAACGAATAACAGCCATGAATGAGGATAAACAAATACAGGTTCAACAAGAGGCTGATCCTGCAAGTGAGACACACAGCAGCGAAGCAGGGACTGTCGAGGATGACCAGACGATGTTGCAGGGATACCTGGCGCATCGTGATGAACCGTGCCCGCTGTGTCAGTACAACCTGCGCGGGCTGCAAGGCAATAT
>CAZVXI010000357.1:0-1931 GCA_964631295.1 uncultured Isosphaeraceae bacterium | reverse complement strand
CATCATCGACTTCGGGCTCGTGCAGAACATCGTCAACAGCGGCCAGCCGAAGTACATGGAGTGGTACGCAGGCTTTGCGCTGCTCGTCACGCTCGCGTGGATTTACTACGAAGCGGTGAAGCTGAGCTTCCGCCTCGCGATCCTGTTCGCGAACCGCGATTGATGTGGCAAGTCGTCTCTCGAAACGCGTCGCCCCCGGTCATCGGCCGGGGGTTTTCTTTCGCGCCGTCATGCCTGCCCTGCCGCGCCGTCATTCCCACTCTGCCGCGCCGTCATTCCCACGAAAGTGGGAATCCACAGATTGCTGATGGTGCCGCCGCCACAGGTGACTTGTGGACACCCGCGTGCGCGGATGTGACGGCAATGCGCGGTGGCGGATCACATCGTGCGCCATGGTCCGCGGTCATTCTTCGACACAGTGAACGCGACATCAGGCAGCGCGTTGCCGAGCCGCTTCGCGAGAACCTTCAGGTAGCCGCGTTCCGTGTTCGTATGGCCTGCCAGGATCACTGCGCAGCCACGTGATGTTGCATCGAGCACATCATGATGGCGCATCTCTCCGGTCATGAACAGCTCACATCCCTGTCGAATCGCATCGTCCAGCATCGACCCACCCGCGCCAGCACACACGCCGATTTTCCGGTAGCTGCGCTGCGTGTCATCTCCCTGCGCGATGCGCAACTGCCGCACGCCAAGATGCGCTTTCGTGCGCTGCACGAGTGTCTTGAGTGTCACACCACGATCAAGCATAATGCGCCGACCCATGCCGACCGTTCGCGCTGGTCGAGCGAGCAGTTCATAGACATCAATCGGCGGCTCTTCATACGGATGAAACTGCCGCAGCGCCACGAGCGCGAGTGCGAGTGCATCGCGTCCGCAGACCATTTCGAGGCGCACTTCTTCAGCGCGCTCGAACTCACCTCGCTTGCCGACGGCCGGGTTGGTATCCGCGCCGCCGAGGAATGTTCCGGTTCCGGGAATCTCGAAGGAACATGCAGAGTACTCGCCGATCATGCCGGCCCCTGTGGTCGCCATACCATTGCGGATTGCATCAATGTTGGCAGCGGGCGCAAAGGTGACGATCTTGACCTGCTCGGTGGCTGGCAGTTCCGCATGTGATTCAATCGCGCGCACATCGCCCTTGCCGCACGCCTCAGCGAGCCAGTCGTTCACGCCGCCGGGCGCTGCATCAAGCGCAGTGTGCGGCGAGTAGATGGCTATGCCCTGCCGGGCCGCATCAAGGATGATCGACTCCTTGACGGACTGGTCCGTGACGGACTTGAGCGGCGCGAAGATTGGCGGGTGATACGCGATGATCGCATGAATGCCTGCTTCCATCGCTTCGTACAGCACCGCGGGCGTGAGATCGATCGTCAGCAGAACATTCTCGCAGTCCCACTGTTGCGACCCGACAAGCAGACCGACGTTGTCCCACTGTGCTGCATATTTCAGCGGCGCGATGGTCTGCAGTTCAGTGACGAGTTCTTTGACACTGCTCATGGCGCTTCCTCTGCGATGCGCTGTGCGATGCCTTGAAGTGTGATGGTTTCGGATTGCTCCGTCTCGAGGTTCTTCAGTTCGCACTGGTTGTCTGCGGTTTCTTCACCGAGGATAACCGCGAAGCGTGCGCGCGACTTGCCTGCTTCGCCGAGTAGTTTGCCGATGTTCTTCGTTGCGCGGTACGTGTGCCGCACGTGCAGGCCGGCCCTGCGGAGCTCCGCGACGAGCGGGCGGAAACGCTGCTGAGCTTGTTCATCATCCGACGCTATCACGAATACATCCGGCCGGGGCATGTATTGTTCGGGCGCTTCGAGCAGGCCGTTATCTTCCATCACGAGGCGGATGACGACATCGCCCATCGCGAAACCGACTGCGGACGTCGGCTTGCCGCCGAACAGTTCGACGAGATTGTCGTACCGCCCGCCGCCCGC
>CAZVXI010000356.1:0-1942 GCA_964631295.1 uncultured Isosphaeraceae bacterium | reverse complement strand
AGCGGGGAACTTCCGGCGCCATGCGGCGATTGCATCGGCGTCGATCTCGGCAGTGACGACTGCCGGGCCGGTGCCTGCTTCCGCGAGCACTTCGCCGGTCGGATCGATGATCATGGACCCGCCAGCGTAGCCGAGCGAGGGATCGTGTCCGATTCGGTTGCATGTGACGACATACGCCTGGTTCTCGATAGCCCGCGCGATCGACAGCAGCCGCCAGTGGTGTTGCCGGGCGTCAGGCCAACTGGCACCGATCGTGAAGACATCCGCGCCAGCCATCGCTGCGAGCCGCCAGAGTTCCGGGAAACGCAGGTCGTAGCAGATCAGCGGGGCCACATGCAGATCATTGACATCGCAGACTGCAAGGTCGCTGCCGCCCGAGAAGTGTTCGATCTCCTTGCCGTAGCTGAATGGGTGTACCTTGGCGTACTCGATGACCACTTCGCCACGCGGGTTGACGATGGCGGCGATGTTGCGACCCTTGTCGTCGCCGCCGCGGCGGGCAAATCCGGCTTGTACCCAGATGCCGCGACTGCTGGCGAGCTGTTGAGCCCATGGAAGCGTCTCGTCGTCCACGATGGTATCGAGATGAAAACTGAATCCGGTATCCCCGAGTTCCGGCAGCAGCACGAAGGCGCCGGAGGCAACATCCGATGCGTCGATCATCTGTTCCATGATCGCGTGGTTGGCCGGCTTGTCTTCCCAGACGATGTCGAACTGAACAGATGCAAACTGCATGGGGGAGTGTAGGGGCGCCTGTGCGATGAACAGCACGCGTGCAATGGCCGCTGCGATCCGGATGTTTTCTGGCAGCCAGCCAGACGCGCCCCTTCGCTCGCCTGATCAGCGAGTCCCCGCATTCTCGTCAATGCCCTCATCGTCCAGCTCACGCAGTCGAGACCGCAGTTGCTCGATTTCTTCGGAAGTGAACCGGCAACGTTTGATCAGTATGAGCATGAGCGGCGTCGATGCACCGCCGCGGAAACGGTCCGCGAGGTCGGCCGGATGGTGCTCGAGAAGTTCATCACGCCTGAGGTTACTGCTCGTCCGGGCGATGGTTAGAGGGGTGCGGAGGCCGGCTGGGTTGAGGTGCCTCGCGCGTGAGGGAGGAGAAGGGCGGCTGAAGGGATTCGAACCCTCGACCCCCTGGACCACAACCAGGTGCTCTAGACCAACTGAGCTACAGCCGCCAGCGGGGAACGAGCAGTATAAGCGGACATGCCGTGTGGTCCATCGGCGGGCAAAAAACTTCGATCTGCTGCGATGATCAGGCAAGTCGACGGCCTATGATCGTCGATCAACTTTTTGGCTCGGCCTCGCAGCAGGTCCGCGATTCGTCCACGGTAGCGTCTGTGCTGATCGTCGAGCCGGTTGGCCCGCACGCACCGCTTTCCATGGCAACACCGAGTACAAACGCAGATCCGTCATGACCATTGCACAAGCATCTCCCGCGTTGGATTTCGGCTCCACGGCCACACATTGCAACCTGTCTGCTGCTGAGCTGATTGAGCAGTCGATCCTGCGGGGCGAGGCGGAACTCGCTGCCAACGGCGCGCTTGCGGTTGATACAGGCGAACGGACGGGGCGCAGCCCACGGGACAAGTTCCTCGAAGACACGCCGGGCATTCACAACAACATCGACTGGGGGAAGGTCAACCAGCCGATCTCGCCTGAGAACTTCGCCCGGCTCGAATCGCTTGCGAATGAATACATGTCAAGTCGATCGGAACTATTCCGCTTCGATGGCTACGCAGGGGCTGATGAGAACTACCGGCTTCGGGTGTCGGTTGTCACTGAGAAAGCCTGGCACTGCCTGTTCGCGAAGACGCTGTTCATCAATGCACAGCGCGACGACCTCGACGCATTCGAACCCGACTGGACCATCATCAACGCATGCGAGATGACTGTTGAAGACTACGAACAGTACGGCCTCAACAGCCCGATG
>CAZVXI010000355.1:0-1956 GCA_964631295.1 uncultured Isosphaeraceae bacterium | reverse complement strand
GAACGGACATTTCGAGTTCGATTTGCCGACTATCCGTTTCGGATCGAATCGTTGAGTCGTTTCAAGTCTCGTGGGGAGCAATCGAAAGTTCTCAAGGCGGTTGCGCGCGGTGAGGTTGATGTGCTTGTCGGTACGCATCGCCTGTTGAGCAGTGATGTAAAGTTTGCCGATCTTGGTATGGTCATCATCGACGAGGAACAGCGTTTCGGTGTTGAGCACAAACAGAAATTGCTGGAGTTGCGCGCTACTGTTGATGTATTGACACTCAGTGCAACGCCTATCCCGCGGACATTGCATATGTCGATGCTGGGGTTGCGCGATATCAGTTCACTTGCCACAGCTCCCGCAGATCGACGAGCGATTGTGACGGAAGTGATCGGCCACAACCAGCATCGAATCAAGGCTGCCATCGAACGCGAGCTTGCACGTGAGGGACAGATTTTTTATGTGCACAACCGGGTGCATAATATTGAGGATATCGCCGATGAAGTGAAGTCCATGGCACCTGATGCTGCTGTGATCATCGGGCATGGCCAGATGCCAACGCGACAACTCGAAAAGGTGATGCTCCAATTCATACGAAGGCAGGTGGATATTCTCGTATGCACAACTATCATTGAATCGGGCATCGATATTCCAACTGCGAACACGATGATCATCAATGATGCTCATATGTTCGGCCTTGCGGAACTGCACCAGTTGCGAGGTCGTGTCGGCCGGCACAAGCATCGAGCATATTGCTACCTCGTGCTCCCACAGGACAAATCGATTTCTGAGGTTGCCGTCAAGCGGCTTCACGCGCTTGAGAGTTTTTCGATGCTGGGTGCCGGCTTCAAGATTGCCATGCGTGACCTTGAGATTCGTGGTGCCGGGAATCTGCTCGGCGCGGAGCAGTCCGGGCACATCAGTGCTGTCGGGTATGAGATGTATTGTCAGTTGCTTGAGCAGATGGTGGGAGAGTTGCGGACTGGCCAGACAAGGCCACGATTTGAAACGACGATTGACATTGGGATCGCAGGCACGATTCCCAAGGGGTACATCCCGTCGGATGCGCGTCGACTGGATGCATATCGGCGGTTGTCTCGCGCGACATCCTCGGAAGATGTGCAGCGCATCGAGCGTGATCTGGTGAGCGCTTATGGCGAGTTGCCTCGATCTGCTCAGACCTTTGTGATGCTCGCCGAGATTCGCGCAGCCGCTTCTGCAATAGGTGTTCGGGCGATTCGCCGTCAGGATCGCGACATCATCTTTGAGAGTGCGCGCCCGCGTGAACTTGAACAACGTATGGCTGGTGCGCGCGGCACGCTGCGAATGGTCACTCATGGAAGCCAGGGCGAAACGACCGAGTTGTATTACCGGCCGCCGAAGAACTATTTCGAATCAGATACGCTGCTGACAGTCCTGCGACGCCGACTGACAGATGCGAATCATAAACCGTCTGAAGTGGGGGAGCCTTCACGTGTTCGCTGACATGTTCACGAATCTGTTCGTGTTGACGCAAATCGCCTGTGCGGGTGGGTGTGTGCTGCTGTGGCTGCGATGGATTGTGCCTGCGATTCGCCAGTCAGATGCGCCGCTGACAACAGACATCTGGGGTCCGGCAGCGCTGTGTACGCCGGCGTTCTGGGCAACTTCGCTGGTTGAACTCGATCTGCACCCGACTGGCGAGGCGTTCATCGCAGCACCGATTCTGCTCGCTGCACTTGCCGTTGGGCTCGGGCTTGGCTTGGGTCGCATCGGCGGGCCAGGGTCAAACTCGCCGGGCATCATCTCGCGATTCACCTTATTTGCGTGGCTGAGTGGGGCGATTGTGCTGCTGCTGCTCGCGGCACTCAATGAACTGAGCGTGTGGGTCGGGCAAACGATTTTCGCAGTCTCCATCGTTCTGCTCTGGTGCCAGACGCCGGCGGTTCCACAGGCAGTCGACCCGTGGAGTCGGGCTCAACGTCACTCTGC
>CAZVXI010000354.1:210-1997 GCA_964631295.1 uncultured Isosphaeraceae bacterium | reverse complement strand
CGAGCAGGCATTCACGCTCGATCAGCTTGGCAACTGGTCGAACTTCATCGAGAAGACCAGCGGCACGAGGACGCTCAACCAGTCGCGCAACAGCAACGATGCCAACGAGATCACCAACATCACCGAATCCACCGGCTCAGCATGGGTGACGCCTGCGTACGATGACAACGGCAACATGACCCAGGGGCCAGCCCCCGGAAGTGAGACGACGAATCTGAAGTTCATCTACGATGCATGGAATCGGCTTGTGGAAGTCACCGACAACAGCGATGTGACGATTGCTCGGTACGAGTACGACGGCCTGAACCGTCGGATCGTGAAGGACGATGAGCTTGCTGATCCCGATGTCGACTACGATTACTTCTACAACGAATCCTGGCAGATCGTCGAAGTGCGCAAGGATGGAGACCGCGATCCATTGATCGAGATGGTCTACCACACGCACTACATCGATGCGCCTGCGTATCGCTACTACGATGCGAACACCGATGGCACATCAGACGAGCAGTACTTCTCGTTCGACGCCAACTTCAACGTCACGGCGCTGTATGACGACACCTCAGCCGTGCTTGAGCGGTACGAGTATGACTCGTACGGCCAGGTGACGATCCTTGATGCTGACTTCTCAACAGATGGCGACAACGCCAGCGACTACGACCAGCATCACCTGTTCGCGGGCTACCGATTCGCCACGGAGTCAGGCCTTTACGAAGTCCGCAACCGCATGCTGCATCCCACGCTTGGCAGGTGGATGCAGAGGGATCCGCTTGGGTATGTTGATGGATCGGATCTGTACGAATATGCTCAGTCATTTCCTACTCGATTGACCGATCCAACTGGCCAGAGTGCGATCCCAGACGATGAGCCGTGGTGGGTATCTGGATGCTCGCAAGAGGCAGACAAGTTCAGAGAGTGCCAATGGTGTTGTTATTACCATAGCGATGGCGTGTGGAACGGCGACGCTGAATCGTGTGTGGCGCATTGCGGCAATATACATAATCCCAACCAACCCATTACACGGCCTCCCCCAACAAAAGACGATTGCTTAAACCCTTTTACTATTAAGCAATCGGACAAAAGTTCATGTTATGACCATTATGGTTTATGTGACTGCTTGCATGGGAGCAACGTAAGATGCATGTGTCTATGTATGGACAATAACAGACCATGGTCTAATTTTGTTCGTGGTTGCTTGCAGTGCATGCTGAAAGTACCTGGAATGAATTGGAATGACGCTCATATACTATGCTGGCTCAGAGCACAGCGGTTCTTCCACACCCCGTGGACAAATTTGGTTAATTGCTATCTTGAATGCAAGGACTACCAGCAAACTGTGTGTGGCGGAGCATGCAACTCACCGCCGCTAGTTCCAGCGCCAGCTCCACGCAATGAGATACGATCCTGGTCACGATGTGGCTAAGAGATTTTGTTTATGGCTCGTGCGCGAAAACTCACCCTTCGCTTCTTCGGTGCCGCCAGTCTTACCGTTGGCATTGGGTCTATTCCATGTGGCTTTGTGGTTTTGATACTTGGCGGACCTTGGTTGTTGCCTGTGCTTCCGCGAGTAGATTTGCTTATCCTACTCGTGGCATTTGCGCCACTGTTGTTTGTTCCAATCGGAACGATACTTGTTTATCTCAGTACGACGAGTGATGGGCGATTTGCAAGGTGTCCAAGATGCAATTATGTTCTACGGGGACGCGGTTGTCCGGAATGTGAATGGAGGCGGCGAAGAAAGGGAAGAAAAGGGGTCGGGAGTCGTTTATCGTATGACGCTCACGAGAGAC
>CAZVXI010000354.1:0-200 GCA_964631295.1 uncultured Isosphaeraceae bacterium | reverse complement strand
CTGTTCTGTGATCATGATCCTCAGGCGACAGCCACGCGAAGTGGAAGGCCGCAATATCGACGCTCAGCGTGCAGTACAGTTTTGATCTTTCATCAGATGGGAACGATGTATATGATGATGGTGCTCGTCTAGATGCTGTGGCGAAGAAAAGGGGTCGGGAGTCGTTTATCGTATGACGCTCACGAGAGACCAGTGCAACG
>CAZVXI010000353.1:0-1997 GCA_964631295.1 uncultured Isosphaeraceae bacterium | reverse complement strand
GCCTGCTCGTAGAACGCCCGTGTCGCGGCCATGTCCGTCGCAGGCAGCTCGATGTAGTCGATCCGACGATCATGATCTGCCTGAGTCATGACAGGCATCATATCGACCGCCACACCGCGATCAAGACGCTTTTGGATTTTGTTCGGCATCGGCGATCATTGCGACCGTGCCATCGCGATTGCGGTCGGCGCAATCATGTCTGCAGCACGCCGGTGCGGAACGCGCCCGGGTCGGCGATGTCGTACGTCCGCGCGATCTGCAGCGACAAGATCAGTTCCTCGCGCGTTTGCTCGGGCTCGATGATGCGGTCCAGCCAGCCGCGGGCTGCGCCGTAGCGGATGTCCTGCTGCTGCTCGTAGCTCTTGGTGATCGCATCAAGCAGTTGCTTGCGTTCTGTTTCATCCGGCTCCTCGCCGGCCCGCGTTCGGGCAGCGAGATCCACCTGAAGCAGCGTATTGGCCGCCTGCGCTGCGCCCATGACCGAGCACTTCGCGCCCGGCCAGGCGAGTGAGAACAACGGATCGAACGCTCTGCCACACATCGCATAGTTACCCGCTCCATAGCTGCCGCCCACGATCAGCGCGATCTTGGGCACGATGCAGTTGCTCATGGCATTGACCATCTTCGCGCCCGCGCGGATGATTCCCGCCTGTTCCGAATCTCTGCCGACCATGAAACCCGTCGTGTCGTGCACGAAGATGATCGGAATCTGCTTCTGGTTGCAATCCATGATGAACCGTGCTGCTTTGTCCGCAGAGTCATCGTAAATCACGGCGGGCATATTCATCGCGACGCTCGGACCGGCCTTGCCGCCCGGCATCTTTTTCTGTGTGAGCTTGCGCTGGTTCGCGACGATCCCGCATGGGTACCCGCCGACACGCGCATAGGCGCACACGAGCGATGCGCCGTACTCCGCGCGATACTCGTTAAAACTCTCATCATCCACAAAGCACTGCAGCAGTTCGATCATGTCGTACTGCTTGGCGCCGTCGGACTGAAAGATCTCATGCACATCGCTGGCTTTGCGACGCGGGCCGACCGATTCAAACGGCGGCTCACCAACGGGCATGACTGACTGATCTGCATGGACGATGGCGCGCATGCGCTTGATGCATGCTTCATCGTCTGGCTCACGGAAGTCGATCGTGCCGGAGATTTGCGAATGCATCTGTGCCCCGCCGAGGTCTTCGCTGTCGACTTCCTGGCCGATCGCCGCCTTGACGAGCGCCGGTCCTGCGAGGTACAGCCCGCTGCCTTCGGTCATCAGCAGTGTGTCGCACAACACGGGCAGGTAACCGCCGCCCGCAACGCAGTTGCCCATGATCGCAGCAATCTGCATGATGCCCTTCGCGCTGATCACGGCGTTGTTGCGGAAGATTCTGCCGAAGTCATCCGTGTCCGGGAAGACATCTTCCTGCATCGGGAGGAACACGCCGGCCGAATCCACGAGATACAGCAGCGGCAGGCGTGCGCGCTCGGCAATCATCTGCGCGCGGATGATCTTCTTGCAGGTCATCGGGAAGAATGCGCCGGCCTTCACTGTTGCATCGTTGGCGATCACCATGCACAGCTTGCCGCCGACTTTCGCGATGGTCGTCACGACGCTCGCTGATGGTGCTCCGCCGACATCCATGTACATATTCCAGGCCGCGAACAAGCCGCACTCGAAGCCGTGCTCTGCATGGGGGCCTGGGTCGTTGTCAGTCAGCAGTGCGATGCGCTCGCGCGCGGTGAGTCGGCCGTGCCGATGCTGTCGCTCGATGCCGCGTTCTCCGCCCCCGCGACGGATGATGGCCGACTGTTCGAGGTATTCAGCAGTCGCTGCATGCAGTGGCGGAGGTGCTGCAGTGTCATTTTCGGGAGTTATCTCGGCTTGCATCATGGTGCCCATACTGTAGCGAGACCGGCTGCTGTCGTGACGCTTGAAGGATAAGTCGCCGCTGCCTCAGGACAAGCCGACCGCATCGGCCACACGTGCTATCAGCTTCTCTGCCGAC
>CAZVXI010000352.1:0-2030 GCA_964631295.1 uncultured Isosphaeraceae bacterium | reverse complement strand
TCGGTCGCCGGGGCCTGATCGCCGGTTTCGACCATGAGCTCCATGGGGTTGTCCTGTCTCTGATGCAGACACCGGCCCGCCGAGCTGTTCATACTCCGGAAGCGGGACCGCATCGCTCAGCAACGATTCGATATCTGTGTCGCGCGCTTCGAGAATGTTCGCTGTCATACCGGCTGCGAGCTTCTGTTCCTCATCGTTCGTCGAGGCGGGGTCTGAGTTGTAGTAGCCGCCGCCGATGTCCGGCATCAAGCCATCCGTGATCGCAGTCATCAATGCGTACGGAAGACGATCGCGCAAGTAGAACGTGCCGATCGGCCGTGTAAGCCCGGATGGATCCTGCTCACGCAGGTCAACCTTCTGCCGACTCTGCAGGTCGAAGTTCTCCAATGCCGCCACGCGAGCATTCGCGGATGGGGCATTGTTGTAGTCGTTTACAAATGGCATCGGATACACGGGCATCGTGCCGCGGTTGAAGCGATACCACAGCCACGCTGGAAGCAGATCGTTGCGCGTCGCGCTGTAGAGCGTCAGACGATGACGATGATCCGCCAGCAGCGGCGACAATCCATTAATGCCAGGGTTGTTCGAGAGTTGATCCAGCAGTTCGTTCGATTCCTCAAGCCCCGTCCCGGCACGAAGGAAGCCATTGCCGTTCGGTTGAACGGATTGCTCAAACGACGTGTAAATCCACGGGTGATTGTTCCCGTAGTGCATCCGCAGCTCAATCTCATCACTGAGCGCGAATGGGCGATAGATCTTGCCGAGCCCTGACAGCGAACCCGTCGTCGTCTCAGATGTCAATGGATTCAATCCAGCACGCCGCCAGTAGTTGAATCGCTCACGAATCGTGAGATTCACGTTGCCTGGCAGGCCAACGAGAGGTTCGTGACGGTCACGCCAAGAATCAGGATCGTACGAAAATCCGAATTGGTGCGATGGCGCATCATAGAAGCCAACATTGCTCGCGTTATACGCAACACTAGCGCCACCGACGAGGCCACTTGCAAGCGCGAGATCAGATGGCGTCAGGCCGACCGTGCGTTCACCATCCGGCGTGATGTTGCGCGCAAAAGATCGTGTCGCGACGTTGGCGTTGAGCATGGATGAGTTGTCAATGACGGACACCGCAACAACGTGACGGACGCCATCGACGATCGACGTGGGAGCCAGATGCCAGAACGCATCGGTAAAGCCGTCGCCGTCGGTGTCGGTCAAGACACGGCTGACCGTGTGACGAGCCGTCCCCGGGATGAACTCAGATTCCGGTCGATCCTGTGGGATTCCACCGATGAAGAAATCATGAACCGCACCATTGCCGTCAAGATCATTCAGCCGGTAGTAGTTCGTCGGCAGGCCCGTCGCTCCCGCAGCATTGTCGGTGTACACCGCGAGGTAGTCATCAAGCCCATTGTTGACACCAAACCAGTTGCCCCACTGTGTGAAGAAATCACCCAGCGACGGGAGGGACGATGAGCCGGTCCCCTGAAGCGCACCCGGCGTGATCGCGAGCCATTGTTCAACGGGGATTGTCAGATTCTCGATGACACCCCCACCGACGACATCGCTGATGTCCTGTACGATTCGCCAGCCATTGCTGGAGCGCGAAAGATTCGTGAGATGTCGCCAGTGCGAGAACATATCAGGAAAGCCATCGTTGTCTGAATCAACTCGCAACGGTGCGGTATCGCGCAGATAGCGATTGTCGTTCATCCCAGGGTTGCCGATCGGGTTGCCTTCGCCGGCGAGCGGATGATTGCTCGGCAGCGCTGAGCCGGTCGGATTACCCGTGCCGCGCGGCAATGCGGCCGCGGTGGGGTTGTAGCCGTCAATGTCGATCGTCGCATCATCAGGCCAGTTCGTGAACGGAACTGTCTGGTACGGCGCCAAATTGTAAGAAAAGTCCGGAATGCCGTCCGGCACGAATGTGAGCGTGCCTGCCTGCAAATCGGCGTTGTCGAGAACATCACGATCAATGCCGTAGCGACGCAGACTTGACGGATCAGATCTCGGGTCGAGCCGGGCCACATTCG
>CAZVXI010000351.1:0-2066 GCA_964631295.1 uncultured Isosphaeraceae bacterium | reverse complement strand
TGCGCGACGAACTGGAGACACACGGCTGGCTCGTCGACTCACAGCAACAAAGCAGTGTCGTCATCAAAGCGAGCCTTCACGATGCAATGCGATTGAATCTCATCCTGCGCACGGCACTCAGTGTGCAGTGTCAACTGGCATCATTCGAATGCAGGGACCCCGACGATCTCTATCGAGGCACGCGAGCTGTTCCATGGGAATCGATCGTCCGGGTCGACGGATATGTGAGTGTGTCGTCGCACGTTGATCATCCATCGATCAATCACTCGCTGTATCCAAGTCTTCGAATAAAGGACGCGATTGTTGATCGAATGATGGACGTGCATGGACGCCGACCGGATGCTGGGCCTGAGCAGGAACGTGGTGTTGTCGTCAGTGGATATTGGCGCGGCGATCACTGTCGTATCTACTTGAACACATCTGGCCAGCGACTTTCTGATCGTACATATCGTAAACGGCCGGGTAAAGCGCCGTTGCAGGAGACTCTGGCGGCAGCCATGCTGCTCACCGCAGGGTATGACGGGTCCCAGTCGCTGGTGCTGCCCATGTGTGGCAGCGGGACACTCGCGATTGAGGCCGCACTTATTGCGCAACAGCGCGCTCCGGGACTGCTTCGCAGTAACTACTGCTTCACGCATGTCATCGGATTTGATGACAATCATTTTCGTCGCGTGCGCACAAGTGTCCGAAAGCAGGCTCGCAAAGACCACCCAAAGCCAATCATCGCAACTGACAATGATCCGAATATTATCCACGCCGCCATGCACAGTGCTCGAACGGCGGGCGTGGAGCAACTGATTACCTTCGCCGAGTGTGATTTTGCGGCCACGAATGTCCCGCAGGATGACGCGGGCATCGTGATGTTGAATCCGGCGTATGGCCAACGGCTTGGTTCAGAAGACGATCTGATACCAACCTACAACCGAATTGGTGACTTCTTCAAAAAGCAGTGCGCTGGCTACCGCGGGTTCGTTTTCACAGCCAACCGAGATCTTGCGGGCCACATCGGGCTCAAGGCGCGGCGAAAGCACGTGTTCTTTCACGCCGGACTCGACTGCCGAATGCTTGAATACGAACTGTACAGCGGATCGCGACGGCCTGATCGACAGCCTTCGGCTCAGTAGCCCAGTCGCTCAAGCAGTCTTATCGCAGAGGCGACGTATGAGTTGCCAAACAGATTCACATGATTCAGCACGTGGTACAGTTGGTACACGGCGATGCGCTCATCGATCTCGTCGTGATCATCGACGTTCGCGCGATACGCTGTGAAGCACGCCTCGGGGAAACCGCCGAACAACTGCATCATGGCAATATCAGCCCACCCATCGCCAACTGAACAAGCTGGATCAATCACCACAACTCGTCGATCACTCGCCACAAGTGCATTGCCAGACCACAAGTCACCGTGCAACAGTGCGGCGGGCGGCTGTTGCGGGATGTGTTGAGCAAGATTCTCGATGAGTTTTTCGACACGCACAACCTCGTTTTTCTTCAATCGTTGTTGCGCGCAAGCCAGCCGGAGCTGATGGCCGAGACGCTGCTCCTGATTGAAGAGAACCCAGTCATCCTGCCATGCATTCGGCTGCGGTGTGCTCCCAAGGTGATTGTCGTGATGAAACCCGTACGACATCCATGAGCCAGACCCGTGCAATGCTGCGAGGTGCTCACCAAACTGTTCCCACGTGACTTTGTCAGGTTGACCCGGTTCGATCCACTCCAACAGGAGTACAGCATGCGTGGCAGAGACCGATACCTGCAGGACCGCCGACACACGAACCGCATCGGCGGCGGCAATCGCACGCAGGCCATGCTCTTGCTCTTCGAAGATTCCGAGGCAGTCACGTGGTCCGATCTTCGCCACAAGCGATGTATCATCGTCCAGATCGACTTTTCGAACGTCGTGCATGCACCCACCAGCCAGCGGCTCGTGCAGTCTGACAGATGCGCCGACACCTGCAGCACGGCACGCAATCTCTATGACCTCAGTGAGACCTGGCATCGGTTGTCAGTCGATTCAGGAGCCCCTCGCACGCTGCATGAACAAGATCGAACACGTGCTGAAATCC
>CAZVXI010000350.1:0-2068 GCA_964631295.1 uncultured Isosphaeraceae bacterium | reverse complement strand
GCCGGGAGTTGTCGGCGCTGCGCCGGGAGTTGTCGGCGCTGCGCCGGGAGTTGTCAGCGCTGCGCCGGGAGTTGTCAGCGCTGCGCCGACAGTTGTCGGCGCTGCGCCGGGAGTTGTCAGCGCCGCGCCGGGAGTTATCGGCGCGCCGCCGGGAGTTGGCGGCGGGTCGCCGGGAGTTGTCAGCGCTGCTGCCTGGTTTGCGACAGACAGGGCGTGCCGCCATCACTCTGCCCCGTGGTCCTCGACCGGTTGCCGACCGGCCTCCGCGGATCAGTTGACAATCCACGCGATCAGCCACAGCAGAACCCAGACTCCGATAATGCAGGCGATGTTCGACCACCCGGACCGCCCGCGCGGAGCAGAGCGGTACGATTGCGGGGTATCGACCTCAAACCCCCGACCGGTCAAACGCGGCTCCCGACCGGTCAAGCGTGGCTCCCGACCGGTCATGAGGGGGTGATGACCGGTCAAGCACTCAACGATGGGAGAGAGCTGCGCAAGCAGAAGTTGTTCCACAGAGAACTCAATGCTTGACATTGTAAGGGGGACGTGTATTCCAGAGTTCTGTCCGCTGATGGGCGTGGATTTGAGTAGGGACGCCAAAGATGATTGATCGCAGCGTGGTTGAAGATCTTCCAATCGATGTCGTGCTTCAGACCGAATCCGGAGTGACCGGCAAACTACACATTTCCCGAAAGAAGTTGGATGTATGACTCGTCTGGTTGCGGCAATGACGATCCTGCTCATGGGTGCGAGCGCCAGCGCGTTCGGTGACGACTCGACGTGGACGGACCGCCTGCGGATTGTTCATGAGCGGCGCGCGATACTGGATGCGATGATCAAGGAGCATGCGTCGAGGACGCAAGAGCTGCGCGAGACGCGAGATGAGCTGTCCGCGTGGCACTATGGATGGGCGCCGGATGTCATTGATGCCATGGACCCATCAGTACGGCGCGATGTTGTCGCAGACGTCGGCGCGATCAACAGAACATGGATGGTTGCTCAGGTCGCGCATGCTGAATCACTGTTTGACAATATTGAAATGCTACTCGAAGAAGTGGACGGGTGGAATCGTGTTGTCTTCGATGATGCATTTCGAGCTGGTGTGAGGGCGGTATTGTCCGATGCGGCGATTGCAAACGACATGGCATTGCCGGACATGGCGGTTTACGCCTCACAGTTTCTCGATGTTCAACCAATACTTGATCGCGTGGGGGGAGATGCCATCGAAGGCGTCTGTATGGACCTGTTGGAGGAGTATGGGCGCAAGACAAGAGAACATCCGGGGCAACTCACAGATGCGATTTCATGGGTCGCGGTCCATCGGCGTGCCGAGCAGTCGCGCATCCGGAGCATGCTTGATGACGACGCGGCGGAGGCGGCGGCGAGGGAGGTTGCAGCGCGTGTAAATGAGCCTGCTCGCATCCTGGCTGACCTTCACAGCGAAAGTGTTCGATGTGTCCGAGCGTGCGCTGCGATCGTTGACCCGGCCGATCGCTGCGCACTCCAGGCGCACTACTGGCCAGTGCTGTTCGAACACCTTGACTGGTCGCAGTTCGTCACGGTACGGGAGCAGGTTGACAACCTTGCGAACATGAGCGACAAAGAGGACGTACAGGCGATTCTGGCGACGTGGACATTTGCGGTTGATCAGATTGCTGCGGATTTGGAAACCACGGAACTTTTGTATCAGAAGACCGTCGATCTGGATGCAGATGAAGCCGCAGCCGCCGAGCGATTACTGCGAATTCGTGCGCAACACATGCATGGGCCGTCAGATCGAGGCGGCAGCGGCCAGCAGCGCGGCCAGCTTGCAGCGAGACGTGATGTACTCGCCGACTGGAAGCGGCAGCTTGCAGATCGCTTGCGGAAGGTGATAGAGATGCTGGAGGGTCACTGATGCGATCGGTACGTCTTGCAGCGATCCTCACAATGGTAGTGTTCGCTCATGCGAACGCTGCGCAAGATGCTGGTTCTCGCCTTTTGGCCCACTGGGAAGAGCGCTACTTCGCGCCGGACATCCCGGAGTCGGTTCTGCTTTTGTGGCATAAGAACGCTCGGCCTCCAC
>CAZVXI010000349.1:0-2072 GCA_964631295.1 uncultured Isosphaeraceae bacterium | reverse complement strand
CGCCGCGCGCTGCAGAACAGCAGCAACTTCTCACTCGACTCACTCAAGCAGTTACCAGAAACAGATATCGCGATGATCGAACGACGTATCGGGCAGTGAACGAGACTGCCTCGTCAATCGCGCGGAACTGCCCCTTGAATCGTGCGTTGAGTTGCGGCCGTTGGCTGTGATGCGCGCGGGCCGGCGTTGGGCCATGAGTCAAGTGACTTCCGTTCATCGCCCGCGCGTCCGGCAAACAAGAATCACTTGACGCCGGCAGGCGCGCAGTGCGCCGCGGCGAGTGTTTCGCTTGCCTGCTGGGAAATGGCGTCGGCAATCTGCTCGGGGTTGTAGCCGGCTGGCAGCAGAACGACGGGCTTATCAGCGTTGCGCGCATACTCCTGCGCCTGCTTGACATGCAGATGGCCAGCCAGCTTCACCAGTACCAGCACCAGTCGTGTTTCAGGGCGTTGAATCGGCGAGCGCATCGGCTGCGATGGCCCATGTTCCTGTAACGGAACCCAGACGATGTCCGCAAGCCCGAACGCTGATGTGATGCGTTCCATCGCCTCGTTGCGCGGCTCGCCGCCCACCACCACGATGACTCCACCTTCGAGCAGTTCCCGCGCGCGCAAGACGCACTCGCTCCATGTCGAACTCGTGTCCCACGATGCTTCATCTGCCTCGGCCTGCCCCTGCCCGGATTCGTGCCGGGCCCGCACAGCATCAATGACCCGCTGCACGGCCGGCGGGGGTTCTTCGAAGCCAAGCAGATCGAGCACCTCGAGCGGAAGCACACCGGCAAATCGCGGATCGGAGAATGGAATGCCAAGCTCGTCGAGCGTCATGATCGCCTCATGAATCTTCCGGCAATTATGCGACTCAACAGAGCCTTCCGCATCCGGCTCCAGTTGATGTGCATGGTAGCGGATGCGGCCAAACTCATTCGTGATGCTCTTCGTGCGCTGCACGTGTGATGTAACAGCTTCACGAAGACTGGCAATGCGTTCCAGCAGCGACCCGACGGCATGTGGATCGGCAGGATCATCAAGTCGCATGTAACGCGGAACAAAGATGCTGCGCTCGGTTGTCTGGTCCTTCAGGAAAAGATGCAACTCGTCCTGGTCCTTGTCGGGCGACGTAAGCCAGGTATCGGTCAGCGCGATGCGCAGCGCGGAGTTTGCTTCCGCAGCAAGCTGGAACGCTTCGAGAAGATCATCCGGGCGCGCATCACCGCCCAGTTCATCAATGGTGCTGAGGACTTCGGCGGCAGCGGCCGTGGCGTCGTAACAGTCGGCGATCATCTCGAGCGTGCCATCTGCAGGCTGGCTTCTCTCCCGCCAGAACATCCACAGGAAGCAGTCGTCCATCGACCTGGCACGCTCGATCAACTCGTTCATCTTGCCGATGAGGACCGGTTCGCGATCATCGTCTCCGATTGCGTCACGCCGCTGAATATAAAGCCTGCATGACTCTGCCTTGATGCGGCAGCGCCTGATGATGAGGTCGAGGTCGATCGTGCTCTCGCGAACATTGTGCGTGTCCGAGGGCGTCTGCGCCGGCGCTGGCGCGGTCGTCTCCGGCAGATCAGCGCTTGCCTGGGCGATGGCTTCAACGGTGTCGCGGACAATCACCTGCGCGCTCGTGCCAGCAATATGCAGTGGCAACTCGGCGGCGATGTGCGCGGGGTCGACTTGAGTGGGCGGGCCGGCAGACGACTTGTGTGTCGGCTCGGATGCGCTCTCAGGCGGTGGCGGCGAGGGGTCAGCGCTCCTCGCCTCCTCCAGCAGCAGCACTGCCAGCTCCCGGGCAATGCGTCGCAATGGCTCAGATCGCTCAAGATGAGGGCGAATCAGCTCGCCGATGGCTTCAAGCAGGGTGTCCGATTCTCGGTGCATCATCGCGATTGTAGGGCCCAGCCAGCGCACGATGGTTGGACGCAGCCCCGCGACCTGTACACCCCAGCGTCCGAACCACCCGCGATGCCCCATCACGCCGCACCGACATCAGCGCGAATCTGGCGGAGAACAGCGCTGTTCAGTGGCAGAACTTTGATGTTCAGCCGGAGAACTTCGATGTTCAGCGAGAGAGAT
>CAZVXI010000348.1:0-2086 GCA_964631295.1 uncultured Isosphaeraceae bacterium | reverse complement strand
GATCGGGTCCGCTACCACTCGGCCTACTCGTTCGCCTACAGCGAGCGGGTCGGGACCCGGGCCCTGCGCATCGGCAGCGCTGTGTACATGGCAAGCCCTGGCGACATCAGCAATCCTGCGATGACGTTCACCTGCCCCAATGGCAATACATCAGAACCCGAACGCGCGTACCGTGGCGTATGGACATCCAGTCCCATCCCGCTTGTACGTGATCAACTGTACGAAATCACCGTCGAACACATGGGTACAGATTGGCCCAATGGAATCCCAGACTATGACTACACGGCACACGTCACCCCAGTCGCATCCCCGACCACTGGAGACATCGTCTGCCATCATTTGTCCGATCCAGAGGGCCTGTTGGGGCAGCACTGGGACCAGGAGGCCGGAGGGAACCCGGCAGCCGGCAAGGTCGCCACGATCGGACCGCCGCGAACCGATATTCAGGTTGACTTCGACAACGATGGCGACATCGACGACGATGATGATGAATGCGACCTTCAGGTCGTTCGAGCCGGGAAGCTCGTCGCGTTGAATGATGATGACGATGATCAGAATCTCGTTCAGGACTGGAATGACACTCAGATCGCCGTCGGTGAGGATGATCTTGTCCCTATGCGTCTCACCGTGGCCGACCTGCCGCCCGACGCAACCGGAACGCGGTCATTAACGTACACTTCTGAGAGGATCAACATTCTCCGGAGCAACACTGGCAATCGTGATGTGATTCCATCGGGAGTCGGCCAGCCGCTCCCGATTCCGCAGCATGTGTATGTCGAAGCCATCGCGCTGAGCGAGCAGAAAGGTGATGTGTTCATCACGTTCGACACAAGCGACATCCTTGGTGGTGATCCGGAATGTGCGGAAGACATCGTGTGCCTCACCTGCATTGATGTATCGTTCGTTGGGCGCGATTTTTCAATCGAGATCAACAGCGACGGCTGGGCGGACTCAGGGCCGGGTGATGATGCTGCGATTGAGATTCCGGTCGATGAGGCACTGAACATCAGCAACTACGTGCCGGGTGAGGGGCGCGGAGTAAACGATCTTTACAACAACGTGGGCGTGAATCCAGACTTGTTCCGCATCCAGGTTGACAACGCGGCACGTACACAAACGCCAAAGGTCGATATTCATGTGATCACACCCGATCCGGATGATTCGGAACAAGTTCTTGGCAATGTGGCGGTGAGCAAGCAGCGCACCAGAGACAACACGTCGTTCCGCTCTGGCAAGATCGAGTTGGTCTCTGACACGGTCGACGATGGCGCAGGCACTGCTCAGATTCGCGCCTCGCTGGGATCACTCATCGAGGTTCATCACAGACCGACCTTCCGAGACATCAACAACGATGCGCGTGAAGCCCAGCCAATCGTCCGTCGCATCTGGGTCGGTCGACCGTCATCTGAGAACAACAATGATCCTGACAATCAGCGCAAGCACGATGTTCGCGTCTTAACTGTACGGACGCATGTATTTCAAGAACCTTCCGGAGCATTGTCTGAACAACTAGTCGATGTTCAGCAGGATGTGCAAGTGCTGCGAGAACGAATGGCGCAATCCACCATTCGCGTGGCGTGGGATGCACAACTCGTTACTCATCCCCTTCCAGATGAACTCGAAGATGGCTTGATCGTTCGACAAGAGCATGCGGACCCGTTTACCGACAGTGAGCAAGCGATCGTTGACCTGAACCCGGCTGATAATGTAGTCGATGTGTTTTACGTGCGAGGGATAACGCATACAGACGCATTGGGTGATGTGACGAAGCCGCACGGTGTTGCATACACAAAGGGCACGAATCCGACGACCATCTCGGCCGGGCACAACTTTTTTGTGATCAATACGCTGCTTGGTTCTGATGGTGAGCAACGAGGGCCATTTACCGTTGCGCACGAGATGATGCACATACTGCTTGATGCCGAGCATCGTTTGGCTGGCATACAGCCGCCACCTTGGGATCCACCGACAGCGCTGTTCTTTGTCCCGGGGTCTGGGTCTAACACCGACGATGCGACTAAGCGTATCGGCCCGAACTGGCAAACAGACCCGGGTGGCGATCCGACGGGGCCGTACGCTGGAGCTG
>CAZVXI010000347.1:0-2092 GCA_964631295.1 uncultured Isosphaeraceae bacterium | reverse complement strand
ATTACCTCGCAGTGACTGGCCAGTGGGGCCAGGAAGAGCCCGCAGGCGACATCTCATTCGCAAGCGAAGACAACATCATCGGCTACGACGGGTATATCTTTGATGAAGAGACGCAGGGCTATTGCGTACGGTTCCGCCACTACATTCCGGAACTCGGCAGATGGGCGGAGAGGGATCCGATTGAGGCAGCGAGTGCACCAAATCTTGTTCAGTACGTCGGATCGAAGCCGAATTCAAATACCGATCCTCTTGGTCTTGTGGATTGTAAAGCTTGCGATACTGATACTCATCAGCCCACACAGTGGGGTTTTGTGACCGTCCTTAGAGTTTTTCACGATTCGGACCCGTTTGCAGCTGACAAAGTAGAGCGACTCGCCAAGTCACTGAAAGTGATTCAGGTGATGTCAGGTGCATGGTCTCACACAAGCGCGGCGTGCAAGCTCTGGGTTGCGGAAGCAAAGGGCATCGACGCGCTCCAGAAAGAAGTGAACAGCGTTCTTTTGTCGTATTACTCTGATTTCTTCGTTGATCAGTTCTCACCCGGCGATCCCGTCAGTGTCGCACATGCCGCTGCCCAGAAGATTCTGGATGCATGGAATAACCGAGATCTTCAGGACATTTATCTGGTCCTGCAACGAGAGGTTTGTCAGACATGCAGCCTGTGGGAGTACCTTGAGAGCGTTGCAGATGACACTGGAGATCGATGGTGGGCATGGCCTTGTGCTCCGGCCAGTTACACTTATTCTTGCATTGATAACGTCGGAAAAGGCAAACTCGTCACTCAAGAGAAGCTGTTCGAGTGCAAACGCTCAAACGCTGGTGATGTATTGAATGAGGATCACTGGTCGCAGACAACACGCACCGAGTCATTCCGAACACGCGACCTCATTCGTTGCATGTCCCAAGCTTTACTCGCTGACAAGGATGATGATCGTTGGAGGTTTGACGAATGAGATTCTCACTAGTACTGCTCGCAACAGGGATTATCGTCACAATGGGTTTTATCGCGTGCTCAGATCCCAACAACGGCACAAGCCACGCCGCATCAAAACAGACAGGCTGGGATTTTCTTGTTGCTGATGACGCCGATGCGCTAGCTGAGTGGTTGCGAGATAATGACTCATCACATGTCACTGATCCTGATGGGTCACAGGTGCCGTTGATTGTCGCTTGTGTGATGAATGAATCATCTGAGTGCCTTTCGGCTCTGCTCCACAACACGACACCCGATCTCAGCACCCGATCGGACGGCAAGACGGCGATGTATTGGGCAGTTGTAGCCGACAATGCGGAAGTGACAGAGATGCTGCTTGACGCCGGTGCCGATCCAAATGAACTGTGCTGGCAGAAGTTGGCGCCACTTCATATCGCACAGACGCTCACCATGGTGGAAGTTCTACTTGAGCACGGCGCCGACCCGAACCTTGCATCCGGTTCCGATGGCTCCACTCCGCTTCACTGCGTCGTCCGCGATCTTTTGCCTTGGACCGATGTCGCTGCAGCAGTGCAGATCCTAGTTGATGCTGGAGCCGCACCCGACAATCGCATTACCAAAGGTTCATACACCGGAGCCACGCCGAGCATCATGGCTCTTGCAGATTTTATGACCACAATAGAGACGCTGGACGTCCTCTATGAGGCCGGTAATCCGGAGGATTTCTTCATGCCGAATGGTATGGGGCCGTGGCACGTTATGGCCGTCAATGGTTGCGATCCTGATCATGCGAGATGGTTGCTTGACCATGAGTTTGATGTCAATCACAAAGATGACGATGGTCAGACTGCACTTGGCACGGTCATCATGCGTCTGGGTGACGGCTCAAAACTCGATGCGCTTGTAAGAGCGTGTATGGAGCAGTTGCTGGAAGTCGGAGCCAATGTGATGATCGAAGACAATGCCGGCCAATCGGTGCTGGAACTGGCTAAGTCCCTTCATGGCCCTGATAGTAGTGCATACAAGCCAGAATTGATGGAGATTCTCAAGGTCGACAACTAGTTGCGTGACCGTAGGGGAGGCGGACCGTCTGTCTATCATGCGTACAACATCCAGGGCGAACTGATCTGGATCAAGGATAAGGCGGGTACGATTCAC
>CAZVXI010000346.1:0-2093 GCA_964631295.1 uncultured Isosphaeraceae bacterium | reverse complement strand
CAGTTCGAGCGCTGCGCCCATGCCCGATTCATCGGTATCAACGACGAGCAGTTCAATCGGCTCGCACATGACGCCGTCAATCTCCTTTTCGATTACCTGCGGCCTGCCGACGGAAAGCTCATACCCCTCGCGGCGCATATTCTCGAGCAGGATGCCCAGATGCAGCATGCCACGGCCGGAAACACGAAACTCTTCTGCACTGTCGCCGGGCTCCACACGCAGCGCAAGGTTCGAGCGCAATTCACGCTCGAGCCGGTCTGCAAGCTGGCGCGATGTCACAAACTCGCCTTCGCGCCCGGCGAAGGGCGAGTCGTTGATACGAAACAACATGTGCAGCGTCGGCTGATCAATCGCCACGCGCGCGATGGGATGCGGCTCATCCGGGCATGCGATTGTGTCGCCGATCTCAAAATCACCAAGGCCTTCCACCGCGCACAGGTCGCCAACCTGGATGATATCAGTCGGAACTCTGCCAAGATCTTCGAAGCGATATACCTTCTGCGCCCGCGCTCTGCGATGTGTGCCATCTGCAGTACACAACACCACCGCCTGGCCGGAACTGATCGCACCAGCGAATACTCTGCCAATCGCAATCCGACCGACGTAACTGGAATAATCCAGCGATGTAATCAGCAACTGCAACGGTGCATCGGAATACCCGACCGGGCAGGGCAGCTTCGTCACGATTTCATCGAGCAGTGGCATCATGGTATCAGTCGGCTGGGTGTGATCATGCGATGCCCAGCCATCCTTGCCCGATGCATAAATCACTGGAAAATCCAGCCGTTCATCTGAAGCATCGAGCGCCACCAGCAGGTCGAACACTTCATCGACAACTTTGTCGCAGCGCGCATCAGGCCGGTCGCATTTGTTCACGACGACAATCAACGGCAGGTCGAGTTCCAGCGCCTTGGTAAGCACGAAACGTGTCTGCGGCATCGGTCCCTCGAAGGAATCTACCAGCAGCAGCACGCCGTCGGCCATCTTGAGGACGCGCTCCACTTCGCCGCCGAAGTCTGCGTGGCCGGGCGTGTCGATCAGGTTGACACGGAATGACTGCCCGGCATGCTCGCCATGATGCGGGTGATAGTTGATCGCACAGTTCTTGCTGAAGATGGTGATGCCGCGTTCGCGCTCGATCGGGTTGGAGTCAAGCACGCAGTCGACATCAGCATCGGTGGACCGCTTCAACGTGCCGCAGCAGTCGAGCAGGGCGTCGACGAGCGTGGTCTTGCCATGGTCCACGTGCGCGATGATCGCCACGTTCCGCAGGTTGGGGTCGGCCGGGTGAAGCATAAGCGACGATGGTATGCCTGCCGATTTCCGGGACCATCTGGGGAGTGTTCGACCTCGGATGAATTTCACTCTCATCAACGCGGCGGCGTGAGCGATGCTGTGTCGAAGTTACTCCCACAGATCGCCGAGTCGGTCAGCGATTTCCTGAACGGACGGAACTCCGCCCGGATACAGTCGTCAGCTTGGCGCGGCAAACGGCATTTTCGGGGTCGGGAGCCCGTAGAGATCTCGATTGTTCACAAGGATGGTCGGCGTCGCGTATCCGGTTCGCGGGTCCGTCGCGGGCAGGTTGGCTTGATTGAGAACGCTGTAGTGGGCTTCACCATCAAGCATCGAAATCGATGCATCGAGCCGCTCACGCATGACTGGAGTGTTTACACATCCGTCGCGCGTGAGAAAGACAATCGCAGGCATTTGAACCTCACTTGCAGTATCAGTTCCGCTGGCAGATGCATCGCTGGCAGAAGAGTGTGGCCCCTGACAGCCCGCAAATAGCAGCACCGTGATCAGAAACGCAGAGATGTGTTTCACGAGCGATCTCCTGTCATCATGATAATGCCAACGCCGGTCGGCGGCGCAGCGCGGCCGAGTGAATATGGACCCGTTGCACGAGCATGACCAGATGAATCAACAGAGCGAGGCGGCACAGCCCCGCTCGACCCGGCGGCGGGCTGGCCTGCGGTGAGGGCTTCGCCCTTCCCTCCGGCCACCCCGCCCACCCACGCCTCAACCTGAACCCGATGAGAAATTACAGGAATGATGTTGCACTACTGCAGCACGTAGGTAAACCCGGTTCT
>CAZVXI010000345.1:0-2118 GCA_964631295.1 uncultured Isosphaeraceae bacterium | reverse complement strand
AGTCACACATTCGGGCATCAACTCACTGCCGCCGCCTTCTTCCCCCCCTGCACCTTCATCATGCGGAGGTTGAACATCTCCACGAGCAGCGAGAAGCCCATCGCGAAGTAGATGTAACCCTTCGGAATGTGCTGGCCGAGCCCTTCCGCGACGAGCATCATGCCGATCAGCAGCAGGAACGACAGCGCGAGCATCTTCACCGTCGGGTGGCGCTCGACGAACTCGCTGATCGGGTTGGCAAAGATGAGCATCACGCCGATCGAAATGCTGACTGCGGTGATCATGACCCACAGCTGCTCTGCCATGCCGACCGCCGTGAGGACCGAGTCGATCGAGAAGATCAGGTCCATCAGGGCGATCTGCCCGATGACCATGCCCATACTCGCGTGAACCTTCGCAGCGGTCTTTTCTTCGACCGTATCGCCTTCGAGCTTGCCATGAATCTCGTGCGTGGCCTTGGCGAGCAGGAACAGCCCGCCGAGTGCAAGGATCATGCTCTTGCCGGAAACTTCAACGCCAAGCACCGTAAACAGAGTTGCCTGCAATCCAAGCAGCCAGCCGATGCCCAGCAGCATGACGATTCGCATACCGAGTGCAGCGATCAGTCCGAGCCGGCGCGCTTTGGGCCGGTCCTTTTCAGGCAGTTTGCCCGAGAGAATGGCGATGAAGACGATGTTGTCGATGCCCAGCACGACCTCCATCGTGGTGAGCGCGAGCAGGGCGAGAGCGATTTCGACGAAGTTCTCCACGTGTTGATTCCAGCTTTGGTGGTTGCAGGGGAGTTCGAGGTTTGCAGTTTGCAGTCCGGGCTTGTCCGCGACACGCCGGCAGTTTACCCTTCGCAGCTTCGCGCCACCGTAGCTCAATTGGCAGAGCGCCTGACTTGTAATCTGGAGGTTGGGGGTTCAAGTCCCCCCGGTGGCTTTGTGACATGGCTCGGAGCGACCCACATGGTCAGACTGAATCAAGTATTTCTCTGTGCTGTCTGGGGTCTCGCTGGCTGTCACACGTGCCCGCAGGGTGATCCGAATCCGCCAGATTACGGCGACTTGCCGTCGCATCCCATCAACCTGCACCAGATCGTTGTCGCTGAGGATGGCGGGGGGCGGCATGTCCAGCGCTCGCGGCATTGTGGACATCCATCTCTCTGCTGATGAGCCAACCATGACATTCTGGAATGACCCTGAGACGAAGCGGGACGCCTGGGGCACCATCACCTTCGTTCAGCTCATCCACGAATGTATTGCGGTCGTCAGATTTGGAGATCAGACCCTCAGAGCTCGGCCCGGTCGGACGTTTCCACGAACGGGCTTGTTCCTTGTCGATGCCGATCCTGCGGACCAGACGATCTGGATTCGTTCACGCTGGACGCACCACGTCATGGAGGTGCTGCCCGATCTGGACCCTGCGTTTGACCGATAAGCCGCGAGTCCCACGCGTGTTGTGCACAGCAGTTGAACGGGGCCGATCGGCGGAGTACAGTCTCCGTCTCGTTGTGCCGACCGAGATTCCAGATCCGTCAGGGCGGATACCTAAGTGGCCAAAGGGGACGGGCTGTAAACCCGTTGGCGTACGCCTTCGCAGGTTCGAATCCTGCTCCGCCCATTGCAGAAGTCAGATTTCAGAGGTCAGTCGCCAGCCTCCGAACGTCGATAAGATGGTAAGGTGTGTTCATCGGTGCGTGTGAAGCCGCGACCCGACAGGGAAGCGTGTGGGCAAGGCTCGGCCGACGACCATGGATGGATATAGAGTTACGGGGTGTCGCTCAGTCCGCCACGGCGGATCGACGACTTGGTAGAGCGGTCGCCGCGGCGACAGGCCGCAACGAGGCGAACCGCGGAATAATTGGAGAGTTTGATTGGGTTACGGGGTGTAGCTCAGCTTGGTAGAGCGCTTCGTTCGGGACGAAGAGGCCGCAGGTTCAAATCCTGTCACCCCGACTTTTGGCTTTTTGCGTGTACGTACTCGAGAGTGAATCCACCGGTCGCCACTACACCGGTTCGTGTCAGGATCTCCAGCGTCGACTGCACGAACACAACACCGGCCAGACAAAGTCCACGCGCTGCCGCGGCCCGTGGCGGCTGGTGCATACAGAGTCCTTCAACTCACGTGCCGAAG
>CAZVXI010000344.1:0-2211 GCA_964631295.1 uncultured Isosphaeraceae bacterium | reverse complement strand
TCTCAGCAGATGCCGACAACGCCAGCGACTACGAGCAGCATCATCTGTTCGCCGGCTATCGCCATGATGCCGAGTCCGGCCTGTACGAAGTCCGCAATCGCATGCTGCATCCCACACTCGGACGATGGATGCAGAGGGATCCGCTTGGGTATGTCGATGGGATGAGCGTGTATGAGTATGTGCGCAGCAATCCGAGCACAAGGTTGGATCCGCTGGGACTTCTCACAGACGATCCCTTAGTCGGAAATGCTGATGACTGCCAAGATTGGCTCGATTCACTAAAGGCCGGAAAGGTCACATCTGCGTCTCGACCTAGCCCTGGCACGCCTTGTGGCCCCGGATCCCCAGACATAAGTGTGTTCTTGGTAAAATCATCTGCTCCTCTTTACCGCAGAGTGATTAGGTTTGGATCAGATCAGCCTCCCGATCTGCTCGAACCAGATGACATTATCGATAAATTTCGAGATTTGGCGCAGCTGTGCGTCGAGATCATTTGGACCATTCGATACAGGGGGGGTCCAATGCCGGGTGTGCCAATAGCGCCCGGTACAGTCTCTGATTCCGGGGGAGGAGCGTATCTTTGGATTCAGGGTTATCAGCTACACGATGTAATCGAAGCCGTGTGGAGCTGCACGGAAGTCTGTCCGGGCGTGTATAGATACACGCTTGCTACGGCGAACCGACATGGACCTTATCTAGAACACTTGGGCACCTATCAAGTGTATGAGCCGGCCTCTGGAGATTTTATGGATAAAGATAGACGGTTAGCGCCTGGCTTTGGTAATCCACGGCAGCAACGACAAATGCAACGTTATTGCGAAGCGTGGGCGCGTCGAGAGTTTGGTGATCGTGGAATACCAGTTGACATCACAAACGGCGATGATTGGGATGAATAGGTTCTTATATCTGTTTTTCGCTTTGCTGTTCACCATTAGTGGCATCGTTGTTGGTTGTTTGCTGTGGAACCGTACGCCTCCTGGAGGATCAACTCACTTTGCGGAGATTGTCAAAGCCAATGATGTAGTGCAACTCGAATCAGCGATGTCAGACGGGACATTCGACATTGACGGCTTGCTCGACACAGATTCTGATTCTGTGCCAGATTCACCTGCATTGGTAATGTGCATCGAGCGAGATCAGTGGCAGGCCGCTGGCATTCTCTTAAAGTACGGCGCGAGTCCATACAGCGAGAATACTAGCCGACGCAATGCATTACTTGCAGCAGTACGTCTTGCCGACCTCCGCTATTTTGAGTTATTGAAACAGCATGGTGCGGATCTCAATCGAACTAACTCGCGAGGGATCACGCCATTGACATTGGCGATCCGAACAGGCAATTCGCAAGTCGTCAAGGCGTTGATTGATGAGTTTGGCGTAGACCCTAGTCGGCCGGAAGTGGAATGGCAACACAACCGCGAGAGTGACGATCCACTGACTATCGCTAGTGCTTTTGGGAGAGTAGATATAGTTATGCACCTTCTATCACGACATCCGTGGTCGCAAGCAGAGGTATCCCGTGCATTTCGGGGCGCCGTGCGATCTGGGGAGATTGAGATAGCGAGGCTATTGGTAGGGGAAGGAGCCGATATCGAAATGAGAAATGATGTGGATGAGACTCCACTTATGATTGCTGCGGCATCGGGACAACGCAGTGAAAAAATTGTCAAGTGGCTGCTTGGGCTCGGTGCAGATCCAGATGTCTACAATAAGTATGACGATACGGCTCTTAAGATGGCAGTGCGGTACGGTACACCGACCGCAGTTGAGATGTTACTCAAGGCGACATCAAGAGAGAATGTGCTCAGGCAAGCTGATGCACTGGCGGCATCTATAGCAGGCCGCACTGATGCAGATGCTATGGCAATTGCTGGACTGTTAGATCGGGATGGCCTGCTCCCCGAAAACTGAGCCAGATGTTGTGAGAGTCCCGATGACCTCATGAAGGGGTCAGATGGAGACTCTCGACCATTCAGCCACCGCCTGCCGATCGCAGCGCGGCCGTGGCTGCGGGAAAGGCGAAGAAAAGAAACTATGAAAGCCGGGTCTCCCGGTGGGTGTCGACGAGGTCATACAGTCATTTGACGGTACGCCCCAGTGCGATCCTCGTCGAAGAAGACAACCGGCACGCCAGGATCACACGAGCGGCGGCGAGTCTCGACCATCAGCAATCGCCTGCCGATCGCAACGCGGCCGTGGCTTGCGGGAAAGACA
>CAZVXI010000343.1:0-2215 GCA_964631295.1 uncultured Isosphaeraceae bacterium | reverse complement strand
ATGCCTGCCTTCGCCATGCCGCCGCCAACGCCCGGCAGGATCGCGCCGACCGCGATGAACACATTGCCCAGCGCACGCCGGCGCGCAACATCAACATCAACATCGCTTGCGCCGGTGATTGTCTGCCGCATGTAGCGCACTGCGCTGTAGATCGCGCCGCCAATCAGGAACGCCGCCGCATACAAGTTGATGAACGGGGTGAGCAGCCGAACCCACTGCCAGCCGAGAACCGCGCCACCCGGCTTGGATGCATCCAATGCATCCAGATTCACCGGCGACGCGACAACACACACCGCAGCAACGACGATGAACGGAATCGTGATCGCGGTGAGCACATGCGCAACACGCCGATTGCACAGCAGGTACACGCTCCCCTGCGCAAGCGGATACCCGCCAAGCAGCGCGCCAGCGATGTACCAAGCCTTCGTCAGCACGATCGAGTTCCCCGCCAGCGTAATCGTGCTCTCCAGCGCGGTCCCAAGCCCGTAGGCAAACACACCAGCGGCCCACCACAGCAGGTGCGGCCCACTGCGACGCGCCAGATATCGCCGCACCAGCACGAAGAGAAACACAGCAGAAATCACCGTCGTGGCGATCGGCAGGTGATGGACGAAGCGAATCAGGTCCGTCGATTGGGCGAGCGTGTATTGCATCCGCTGGTCTCCGGCTCGTTCAGGTTCGCAGCGCAATGACAACACACGCTGAGCTGCCCGCTCCGTGAACAATTCCGACGAACCCCGCGACCGGGCAGACCGCACCGCTGCCCCCTAAACGCTGTTGACAGGACGAGCGCACCATCGTACCGTTGTTGCAATCGAGAATCAATCTCAGCAATCACCCGCGGCGGTGGGCACACATCGACCAGCCACACCTGCGGGACAATCAACGATGGGAGTGGCATGCCGGGGGATCGCCCATCCAACCTAGGAGCACGGGAAGAAAATGAACACTTCGACAAAGACCGCAATCACAGCCATCTTGGCCTTCAGCACCGCAACGACTGCCGCTGCGAGCATCGATGTTCCGTGGACGGAAACGTTCGCCGACGATCCGGCAGACTGGTTCAACGGCTCTGGCGATGCGCTCGCAGACTGGGCCAGCGACGGGGGAATCGATGGCGCAGGCGATGGCTATCTCACCGCTGACCTCGATTTCAGCAGCCTCACAGTTGGGCAGACACCGATCCTCTTCCGTGGGCAGGATGAGTTCAACAGCAGCGCCAACGCATTCGTCGGCGACTGGATCGCATCCGGCGCGGATCACATCAGCTTCTGGGTGCGACACGATGCCGATGCCCCCATCGCCTTCTTCCTGCGACTCGCCACCCCCGACAACTTCCCCGCAGCCAATGCCGTGCAGTTCGTGCCCGTCGCGCCGGGCACGTGGACACAGGTCACCTTTGATCTTGTCCCCGGCAACCCGCAACTGATCTTCGAAGGCCCGGCGAGCACGTATGAATCCGTCTTCTCCAACATCGGGCACATACAACTCGGCCTGACGGTTCCCGAATCACTCGCCGGCTCGCCGGACACATTCACCTTCGATTTCGACCAGGTGAACATCCCCGCGCCCGGCGCACTCGCGCTGCTGCCGATCGCGGGGCTGATCAGTCGACGCAGGAAGCGGCGCAACGCCTGAGTACCTTCGACCAGCTCTTCGCAGCACGCACGCAAAAACCACACGAAGGGCACTGCCGCCTGATGCTTCCAAGCATCGGCGCTGTGCCCTTCGAGTGACATAGTTGGTGGTCCGGGTCGGTATCAACGTCGTCCCGTACCGATGACATGCCAATATTCCAACGTCGCTATGCGGCCTTGCGGATCACTCTGCCGCGAAACTCTGTGTTCGTGCTCGATTCCCCTGTGCCATTGCCTGTCGTTTCGGGCGCTGCAGGCGATGTGCGCTCGCCGTACGCGATGATGAGACTTTTCCCCGGCGACCACGGCCCTGTCTTGCCCGTGCGTGTCACCCATCGGCCGAAATACGTCGCGACTTTGCCTGCCATGTCGCCCGGCGACTCCACCAGAATTGGCTGGCGTGTGAAGTTACCCACAAGCCGCGCCTGAGCGGGATCACCAACCGCGTGATCCGCCACCGCCACGTGCAGTTCCAGATGCGCTGTCCCCTTTGGCTTTGCGCGCGAACTGGGTGTCATGCTGTCGGTGTAGCGCAGCACATGCCCGCCATGCAGCGCCCCAATCAGGCTCAACACCGG
>CAZVXI010000342.1:0-2225 GCA_964631295.1 uncultured Isosphaeraceae bacterium | reverse complement strand
GGACGGGTGAACGTCAGTGCCCACGTCAGGATGACGCTGGAACATCCCCCGATCGCAAGGAGAGCGACGACGCGTCTTACGCTGGCAGATGCGTGGGTAGAAGTCATCGGAACCGGAGGCCTCCGGCAGCACCACCGTTTCCTTGACCTTCGTCTTGATCATCATCGTTGTCGCCGCTCGTCGGAACAGCGCACGTTGGCGGGGCTGGGAGAAGGTCCGGGTTACCTACCCAAGCTTGGACGCACAAAGCCGCAAGCTCGGCAGGGGTTTGCCCAATGCCTTGGAAATAGTCGAGCAAGAACGCATTGCAATCGGGCTCGCCCTCCGGGACATTTTGAGATCGGAGATTGATTTGCCATGCGGCTCGTTTCGCAGCACATTCAATCCGTTCGGGGGAGTCCAATTCAAACTCGGTGCACTCAAACCAATAGTTAGCTCGCACCTCCGTGCAGAACAGTTGGATACAGGGCCTCTGTTCCTGAAGGAGTATCGACTCAACACAGTTGTCAAGCGCGTGCAAGTGCTCCTCAAGGAGTGCGAGCAAGTAAATCGTGCAGGCATCCGCGTTGTCGTTGATCACATCCACGCAGCTGTTCTTGTCATAGAATCCCGGGATCTGACCCTCATCGTCGCCGAGCGCGCAGGGTGTGTCCTTGCAGTTCACGTACTTGACTGTTGGTGTCGGACATTGGTTCGCTGATCGCCGAGCGGCCAGCCAAGCAAGCCATTGATCGACACAATCATCCTGGCAGTTCTCGAGATCACCTTTCGGCACTTCGGGAAGCTGGGAGGGGTCGCACGGCTCCGGCCCTTCCTCTTCCGCATCCTGGCAGCACACATACTCGCCAGTGACGACGTGAAACGTACAGCAGCCGTCCGGGTTTGGCACGGAACAATCGCATGGTCCGCCGGATGCGCCCGCCGCCGCTGCCGCGACTTCGTTCTCGCGATAGTTCACCAGTTGAAGAACGAGGTCATCGGGGTCCACGAGCGTACTTGCATCAATGTCCGCCTGCGGATGATGACGGGCCACGCCGTAGGGTGTGTAACTGATGCGTTCGACCTCGGCGGCTGCATCATCCAGAATGGCGATGGGGGAGAACTGCACGTCCGTGCAATAGTACCTGATCCTGTCGTCGAAATCACCGTCGCTGCCGGGATCGGTGTTCTCACGACGCATGATGATGTCGTCGATGTAACGCAAGCCCCAGATGTACTGCACTTCTCGGTCGATGACGGCGTTCTGATCGACATCATCGTTGACCTCTTCTTCGATCAACTGCCAGGATGCGGTGTAGTACATGAACCGCTCCTGCTCGACTGTGCCATCACGATTGCGATCGGCCTTCTTGCGCACACGCCAGTTGAGGCCGTTGTACTCATACTCGCCGCGTGTTGTTGTCGACACGCCATCGTCGTACTCGACCTTCACCAGCCGGTTCCACGCATCATGCGTGTATGTCAGCGTCTCTGTGGATGAGATGTCACGGTCACGCAGATTGCCGGCCTTGTCATACGTCAAGCTCAGATCATCCGAGCCGTTGTCATCGGTGTCGATGCCGGTGAGTTCGTTGACCATGTTGTGTGAGCGCGCTGTGTCGCCGCTCGCGGGATCGAACCCCGCCCAGTTGCCCAGCATGTCCAGGTCCCAACTGATGTCGTCACCTCCGCCGGTCGGTGGGGGGTCGGCCTCGATCAGCCGGTCCAGCCCATCGTAGGTGTAATCATAACTGCGGAAGTCCGGCTTGTGATGCGAAACATCATCCAAAGCTGTGCGATTCGAGACCTCGTCATAGCTCAGCGTATGCGCCACGATGGCCGGCTTGTTGGGGTCTGAGGACATCGTCGTGGTGTACGCGCCGTCCACCCACATCTGGCTCACGACCCGGCCGAAGCGATCGAAGCCGGGGTATTCGCCGGGATGGTCGGCGGTGCCGCCTATGGGATTCCGACTGCCGTCCAGCTTCGCCGTCCGGTCGAGCTGCACATCCACATCGGGCAGGTCGACGACGCCGGCCATGTTCATGCCGATGTAGTGGTACTCGGCAATCGTGTTGCCGGTGATGTTGGTCAGATCAAGCGAACGCACACGGCTGATGGTGCCGTCGGATGTGTTGCCCACACCCGCATCATACTGATACGTGATCTTCTCACTTGTACCGAGGCCGTAGTTGAGATCACTCAGCCGGCTGTAGTTGCCTGTGGAGACATCATCATCATCATCA
>CAZVXI010000341.1:0-2230 GCA_964631295.1 uncultured Isosphaeraceae bacterium | reverse complement strand
CCGGTAATGATGCGCGGCCCGCCGGATGCGCCGCCAATCCATACGGCTCTGCCATCTTTCAGAACAATTGTCGGCGACATGCTGCTCAGCGGCCGCTTGCCCGGCTCGGGCAGATTGCGATCAGACTGCTGCAGGCCGTAGATATTCGGCGCGCCCGGAATCGTTGTAAAATCATCCATCTCATTATTGAGAACAAAACCGAAGCCGGGCACGACCACGCCTGAACCGAACGTCGTGTTGATCGTCTCTGTGCATGCGACGGCCATGCCGCTGGAATCAATCACGGAGAAGTGGCTCGTGCCGGCATCATCATCCGCCGGCGTGACGGAACCGTATGTCAAGCGATCCTGTATGGTGTTCATGTCGATGCGATCGGCGAGTTCATCGAGGTAACGTCCGCTTGTAAGCCGCTGCACCGGTACATCGACGAATGCACTGTCTGCGAGAAACTCCGCGCGATCAGCAAATGCGTGCTTCATGCATTCTGCAAGCAGGTGAACGTACTCGGCGTTGTTTGCAGTGTCAGGATCATGGAGATTGATCGCGCCGCTGTGGCGTTCGAGCAGGCCGAGAATCTGCTGCATGGCCACGCCACCCGATGAAGGCGGCGGCATGGAGACGACCTTCATTCCGTGAAAGTCGCCGACAATCGGATCGTCCACGCGCGGCGTGTAATCAGCAAGGTCTACATACGCAAGCGCGCCGTTGTTGGCCGTCATCGCAGATGCAATGGCCTGCGCGATCTCACCGCGATAGAACGCCGACTCACCGTGATCAGCAATGAGCCGAAGTGCCCTGGCCTGATCCGGATTGAACACACGATCGCCGACTTCCACATCGCCGTTCTGCGCAAGTATCTCGAGAATGTATCGACCGTGTTCAGCCAGATGTGGACGTTGCTCGACCGTGCGCGCGAATCCTCTGCATGCAGCCACATAGTTTGCGTCTGCGATGAAGCCCATCTCTGCCGCACGAATCGCCGGGGCGAGTACCGTTTGCCGATCGAGTGTCCCCCAGCGTTCGAGCACCTGAAGCAGCCCTGCGACGGTTCCGGGAACGCCGACCGCATTGTGGCCATAGCGCGAGGCGCTCGAATCATCAAGTTCAACGTAATAATCCTGACCAACTGCTTTGGGCGCGACCTCGCGGTAGTTGATAGCAATCTGTTGAGCAGGCCGGCGCGATGTGGCGGGCTGGTAAATCAACATGAATCCGCCGCCGCCGATGCCGCATGAATACGGCCGGGTAACCGACAGTGTGAAACTCGTCGCAACAGCTGCATCGACGGCATTGCCACCCCGACGAAGCATCTCGACGCCGGCCAACGATGCCACGGGATGATCGGCCGCGACCGCCGCATGCTTGTATACATCGCGCGGCTCACCACTCGCAAGCAGTTCATCGATCGCAGCACCGGTTCGGCAGCCGGAAAGCGAAAGCGCGCACACGATGAGCGCGATGAAGATAAACATGAAACGAGTCAAGCGCTGAGCCATCATGATTGCGTCGTCGCCCCAGGTTCGTGTTGTATATTCACGTGTTTCTGCACAAGATGCGCACCTTGTTTTACATCGCCGATGCGCGACCCGCCTGCTTCGCGCTCGATAATGTAGTTCACCGGCGGCGTGATGGATGTTGCAACCTCAAAGAACGCTTCCCAGTCGACACCGCCTTCGCCTGCCGGTGTTTCCACCCCCCATTGCCCGGGCGTGTCGGATGGATGCGCATCCTTGATGTGAATCTGTTTCACGCGCGGCTTGAGCGTGTGCAGAGCTTCGACTGGATCGCCCATGCCGTACAGCAGCATGTTGGCCGGGTCGAAGTTCACGCCGATGTTCGTGCGGTCGATCTCGCCGAGAACGGCCAGCAGTGTCGCGGCTGATTCCTGGCCGGTCTCGAACGCAAGGTCGAGGTTCTTCGCAGCGAATGTGTCGGCCACCCACTGCACGCGCTCGACGAGTTTGGCCCGCTCGGGATGATGTGGCTCTTCGGGCAGGAAGCCGAGATGGAACGTGACGAGCCCGATGCCGTTGGCTGCGGCGATGTCCGCGATGCGCTGCGCGAGCGTCTGATTGTCGGCCCATGTGGAATCGGGCCGGACGCCGCCCGTCGTGCCGATGGTTTCGAGCGTGGAATAATCCTCGCCGCGAGCAGCCATCATCCCGCTGAGGATCTCGATGCCCGCATGGCGGAGGCAGCCGATCGTGCCCTCCCAGCCCGGCTCGCCGTC
>CAZVXI010000340.1:0-2260 GCA_964631295.1 uncultured Isosphaeraceae bacterium | reverse complement strand
AGAAACTCCCGGTACGATACAACGAATTATGAGGATCGACGCCGGCGACAGAAAGCATGTAGTAGAGAAATCGGAAACGGTATCGCTCCTCGATAACGAAGCATATAAACTCGAACGGCAGGTTATAGAAGAACGCCGGTTGTGTGATATTCCAGGCGATGTGACGTTCGCGAAGTCGACGCGCGGCGTGTTTGATTTCATCCACTGCTTCGTGCGCACACGCAGCCAACTCAGCAATGCCCTGCCAAAGCTGCGCGACCATCTCAAAGCGGAGGGCACACTCTGGATGAGCTGGCCGAAGAAGTCGTCGCCGCTGGCGGGCGAGGTTGCGGAGGGAGACATCCGGGCTGCCGGGCTCGACGCGGGCCTCGTCGACGTGAAGATCTGCGCCGTGGATGAAGACTGGTCGGGCCTGAAGTTTTTGTTCCGCAAGAAAGATCGCGCCGGTCGCGTGCGTTGAGTGTGGCTCCTACAATCATGTTCTGCCATGTCGCTTGCTCTTCCAGTTGTCAACCCGATTTCTGAGGCTGCCTCGATGAAGCCCCCTGCCGCGCCGGGCCATGCGCGTCGGCCGGGCATGCTGGTCGATTCACACGGCCGAACGATTCACGACCTGCGTCTGAGCATCACCGACCGCTGCAACTTCCGATGTGTTTACTGCATGGATCCGAACTTCCGGTATATGCCAAAACGCGAGTTGCTGACCCTTGATGAGTACGTGCAGCTTGTGCGCACTACACAGACGCTGGGCATCCGGAAGCTGCGCATCACCGGCGGCGAGCCGACACTGTACGCGCACCTCGACGATCTGCTTCGGCAGGTCGGTCGGCTCGGGCTTGAAGACATCGCCATCACGACCAACGGCTCGACATTGGATGATCGCACAGCACGCCGATGGAAGCAGCATGGAGTAACACGTGTCACCTTCAGCCTCGATACACTGCGTGAAGATCGCATAGCAAAGATCACACGCGCACGAACGAGCGTGGCGGCGTCTGTGCGGGCGATTCAGTCAGTCCAGCGGGCCGGTCTCAGTCCGATCAAGGTCAACGCAGTCATCATGCGCGGCGTGAACGATGATGAAGTCGCGGACTTTGCAGATTTCGCCCGCGAGCACAACATCGACATGCGCTTCATCGAGTGGATGCCGCTTGATTCTGAGCATGCGTGGAATCGCCAGCGCGTCGTCGGAGCCGATGAGATGCTCGATGCGATTCGCGCCCGGCATGATATCACCGAAGCGCCCGGCACCAGGCCGGACAGTACCTCGATGAACTACACGTTCGCAGATGGCGCACTCGGGCGCATCGGCATCATCGCGCCGGTCACCAGGCCGTTCTGCCGACAGTGCAGCCGACTGCGCATCACCGCGGATGGCAAGATTCGCCCGTGCCTGTTCAGTCATGATGAATGGGATGTCCGCCCGCTGCTGCGGTCTGATGAAACCGACGAGCAGCAGCTTGCTGATTTCATCGTGGATTCTGTCTGGACGAAGCAGGCAGGGCACGGCATCAACGCCAGCGACTTCATCCAGCCGCAGCGCACGATGTCGGCCATCGGCGGGTGACCACACGTCAGGAAGATATTCCGGGAGATGCAGGCCCGCATTGCGTCCGTGCGCAGCGTTCTTGCGAGTGGCAAGGAGTCGCGCTGGCGACATGCCCTGTGTACACTCGATCAGCGCGGCTGATATCTGCTGCAGTTGGACTATCGCCAGTGAGATGATCGATACCCACGAGGGTGATCGCGCCGCCAGTGGAGCGTGTGTTCGATTATCTCATGCAGGTTGTACTGCGCGGACCAGCCGAGCTGGGCGTTGATCTTGTTCGGATCGGAGGAGAGTTCCGACGGATCGCCGACGCGACGCGGCCCTTCTCGCGGAACGAGCGACGACTCGGCGACGTCCCCGACCGCGTCCATGACTTCGCGCACTGAGTATCCGCGACCGATGCCGACGTTGTAGATGAGCCCCTCTGGATCGACTTCCGCGCGCTCACCAAGCTGATCCATCGCACGGATGTGAGCATCCACCAGATCGGTCACGTGCACGTAATCGCGGATGCAGGTGCCGTCGGGAGTGGGGTAATCAGTGCCGAAGATCGTGACACAATCGCGCCGCCCGAGCGCTGCATCGACACAGATCGGGATGAGGTGCGTTTCCGGATCGTGATCTTCCCCGAGCCGCCCATCCGGATCGCAGCCAGCCACGTTGAAATACCGAAGCGCCGCCCACGCGAATGGCTCGCTGCTATTGTGCTTC
>CAZVXI010000339.1:0-2273 GCA_964631295.1 uncultured Isosphaeraceae bacterium | reverse complement strand
ACAATGCAACCGTGAAACGCACCATCATCCGCATCTTGCTTCTCATGCTGCTCGGCGTGATCACGAGCGTCGCCGTCGCGTGGGGGTGTGCGTGGCGAGCCCAGCACATGCAGATCCAGGCGATGTCGTCGCACATACACCGGATTCCGCCGACGGACCCTGATGCCTACGCCGCATGGTACTTTGCTCAATCGACTGCAGTCGGCTATGCGCGCGTGAAGCACTTTTGGGATGAAGCATACGAGTACGTCCCCGACTTCGAAGGCGGTGAGCCGTGGAACAAGGTAAAGAAAACTCCAACGTGGTGTATCCCAAAGACGCACCCTCCGGCGTGGGTAAAACGGGCGTACACGGATGCAACGGCGATCGGGTCCGAAGAGACGATAGACGCTGCCGTCTGTCAGTCGGTCGCCCCGTACGATTGCGCTGCGGGCTGGCCGCTCCTCTGCACGCGGTCAGCGTACGAGCGCGTTTGTACGCTCGTGATACGTGGGAATCGGTCATCCAGTGTGGAGTGCCGGACCCACACGGGTCTCGTCGTCAAGGCGCGGGTGAACTCGGATGGTGGCATCGTGTTTCCATTTGGTCCGATTCTCCCCGGCTTGCTCGCAAACACAGCCATCTACGGCAGCGCATGGTTCGCGATCCTGTTTGGCCCGGCGTGTACAGGCGCTGGAGGCGCCGACGTGCCGGCCGCTGCGCGAAGTGCGGGTATGATCTGCGCGGGCTGCCGCCCGCCCCCGATCGTGGAAGTGACAGCGTGTGTCCGGAATGTGGGAAGGAAATCTAATGCGTGTGGAACTTTCTATTGCTGTTGCCCTTGGCCTCGTGCTGGCTGGATGCGCGTCAACTGGGCCGAACGCCCATGTCGAGCAGGCGGGCCGTGATTACACGCCGACACGGCCAAGTGACCGTGCGCTCTTCGCGCGATACGGATCGCCCACCATTGTCGAAGAGTTCGCAGGTGATCGGCATCGCGTCTACATTCCGCCCGCAGATGAGGCATGGGAATACGAGCAGAAGACCCTCTACTTCGCCAGCGACAAGAGAAAGGTGACGGTGACATTCCGGGACGCGACCCACGCCGAGCACGAGTCGCGGCTGACGAAGAGTGATCTCATTTGGATGAGAGCGCGAGCCGCGCTTGGTTACGAGATCCCCGATCTCCCGGTGATGCCGTCAGACGAATCGCTCTTCGTACAGCATGGCATTCCAAGTGTGATCGAAGAACAAGGCGGGGACATCACACGTTTCTACACGCCGCCAACCGGGGAAGATTCGGGGTACGGCAAGAAGGTGCTCTACTATTTTGATCGATACGAGAAGCTGCTGCTTCGGGAAATCGGTGGAGAATGCGTGAAGGAGTGGAGTGCTCTTTCGCCCAGTGATCTACTTCGCCTCAGCAAGTACCAGGAACTCGGGTTTGACATTCCGGACCTGCCCATAGATCGCGTCAGCAGATGACCCGCCACATGATCCGCATCTCGCTTCTCATGCTGCTCGGCGTGGTGACGAGTGTCGCCGTCGGCTGCGCGAGCAGCCCCGCGAAATGTCAATGCCCTCCGCCGGAACACATTGAGGGTCTCACCGGAATCCCGATCGTCCCCGGGTCGTTTCCTGTGTTCTGCCCGGAGTGCGGCAAGGAACGCGATTGGGAAGATCCGGAGTCGATGCAAGAATGACCCGCCACATCATCCGCATCTTGCTTCTCATGCTGCTCGGCGTGGTGACGAGCGTCGCTGTCGTCTGGGGGTGTGTGGCTGGCAGCCAACACGCCAACGACAACCAACCCGATGTCTATGAACTGCCATTGACAAACGGCATGCTGTGGATGGTGATGATCGATCGCGTTCCGGGGATGGCGATTCTCAGTCGGCACGCCCTTGTGGACAGCAGCGGGGGCGATGGTGCTTTGCCGTGGTGGGTACAGCATGATCCAAATCGACCCGACAGCGCGGAACCGGCAACCATTGAGTTTGAAGTGGCCGCGGGCTGGCCCATGTACTGCTTTGGTGCGCTCCTTGATGCAGAAGAGGTGGGCACGGATACTTCCGCGATATGGAACGCTCGCAGTGCTTTCGTGCTTGACCGGGATTGGTCACACCTGCCGGCACACGTTGACGGCCTTCCGCCATGTCCAATGATGGTTCCCAACAGGCCGCTTTACCGCGGCCTGCTCGCAAACACAGCGATCTACGGCAGCGCGTGGTTCGCGATCCTGTTTGGCCCGGGCATGTTCATCCGCTGGAGGCGCAGACGTGCCGGCCGCTGCG
>CAZVXI010000338.1:0-2289 GCA_964631295.1 uncultured Isosphaeraceae bacterium | reverse complement strand
GGCTTGATCCATGGCCATCGCTCCTGCATGGGTGCGGGAAGACAACGAACAAATGGGGGCCAGGCGCGGCCAGCGGTGTGGTCTCGGCGGCGCGCACCGTGGCCCCCTGTGTAAGGGCGCTGGAAAACTTCAAAACGTGACAATGACCTGGTGATTTTTTGATTTTTATTTCTGGCGAGCGGTGGCACGAGGTGTGCGATTATCTGTCATTCTGCTCAGTGGAGCGGGTAGCATCACCGCTGGGGGCAACGCCTCTGAGGTGTGTATCAACGTAGTGTTTGTATTGTTCTGCGAGTTCGCGCGAGCGGTCGCCTGATGTGTCGTAGATTTCGCCGATGAAGGTTGTTGCGAGCATTGCCTGGCTGTCTGCGAACTCGTGCGGGTCCATGAATGGGCGAACAGCATGGAGCGCGGCGAGGGCATCATCGAACTGGAGTCGAAGTTCATGCCCGCCGTAGGCGCGCAGCATCAGGGCAAGCGAAGTATCCATGCCATTTGCATATGCCTGTGCGTGCTGGCGCTGTTTCTCTTTGTACGCGCCGAAGACATATCCGCCGTACCCGCCGAAGCCAAGTGCGATGATGAGGGTGCCGATGAGAATCATACCGCGACGTTGCTGGCGTTTGCGGCCGATTCGTGATTGCATGCGGGCTGCGCGGGCAGTGCGCAAGAGCTCTGATTCGTAGAGTTGTGCTTCTGCATCGGTGAGGCGGCGGTTGGTTCTGCCGACATCCCGCACAAGGTCATTCATCGTGAGTTGTGTCATTTGTGTCTTCCCGGGTGATTGCTTCTGTGATACGAATCATCAGGCCGCGGACAAGTTCTGGGTGAATGGCGGGCAGTGGTTCGCGCCGAAGCCAGTTGCCGAAAGTGATGAGTTCATCGCGCGCAATCGATTCTTCGGACGCGCAGATACCAGCGATCGCCAGAACGGCATCAATGATCTCTGCTCGGCCGCGTTTTCGTTTGCGTGCCTCTGTGATAACGTCGAAGAGGTGTGCTTCGATGAGTTCGTAGAGATCGCCTCGCTGCTTGCGTAATCGCAGTTCCTTGAGCAGCGGCTGGAGATCCTGCTTTGGTTTTTTCCACGGGTTCTGGAACCCGACTTTGTCATTGTTGGCCACGCTTTCCCCTCAATGGCGGTTGAAGGTGTGCGTTGTTGTCGCATCACCGGTTGATGCAGGATAAACGGTTATTGTTCCGGGCGGAGTCGGTTGACTTCAGAAATCAGTGCTCGGATGAGATTGTCCGTCGCCTGGTCGAGCGTGAGCGGTTCAGTGCGCTGCTCTGTGTGTGCCTGCTGTTGAGGTGGGATGGCTGGACAGTTCACACAGCCCTTGGTGTGGCAAAGTTCGATTGCTGCGATGCAGGTTTGGCTCGTCGGGTGTTCCGGGCAATGACGCGCGATGAGTTCGTGGATCTCTTCACATGTTGGCATGACGTTGGTCCTCAGATGATGGTGTTGTTCGCGCGGACGCAGTAAGGAAAATGCGCGGCGAGCGGGCGTCCCCGCCGGTGCCGCGCTGCCATTGAGGCGATGGACGCACCCTTTGCAGAGCCGACCGCCTCGGCATCCCCTCCGGTTGGATGCAAGCGGCCGCGCGGTGCCAAGGTCCAGTCGGCAATGCATGCATTATGACTCTGCTGTGCATGCGGCGAATCGCTTGCGATTGAGCAGGAAGATGATTGGGATTGCGATGCCGGGAATGCTGCCGATGATGCAGCTTCCGCCAGCCAACCACCCACCACTGATCTGGTCCGTGAATATGACAAGGAACGAGATCACGAGCAATAGGTCCGCGAACACCACCACCATCCAGATGAGTGAAAGACGCATCCAGAACCTTTTCATCGCATCTGTCATTGACATCTCCGTGTAGGCCTTACTCGTCGTATCCGGCTGGGGGCGGCCAACAACCGTTGTCGGTCAGGTTCTGTCTGTAGGTCGCGAGCGCGTTCGCCAGACATGCATTGTAGTCGAGGTATTTCGCCCAAATGCACCCGATGAGTGTTCCGACGAAAGCAATGGCGCAAATCACCGCACACGTGTTCATCGACGCGATCGTTGGCTGGAGGAATTTGATACAGCCGACAATACACCCGACGCCGACCCCAACGGCTGCCCCAATACACAACAGGATGTTTGACTTTAGTGTAGACAAACAACCGCTCTGCATGGCTTTTAGAACGGCGTAGTAGCCGCAGCACTCAATACCGCCATTCCCGATCCATTCCGGTCAATGCACTGGGCGATTGGCTCATCCGGATCATACTCTTCCGCGTTGCGGA
>CAZVXI010000337.1:0-2294 GCA_964631295.1 uncultured Isosphaeraceae bacterium | reverse complement strand
GGTCTTCATAGTCGTAGTCCAGCACATAGCTGCTGCCATCAACAGCGCCATCGTGTTCCTGCTTGAGGAGATCAACCTGCCAGAGATCGGTGTAGGTGAACTGCACCTCGTTGGCGACGGTGGACATGGACACATCACTGTAACTGGTGACAAGGTCCACCATGCCGAAGTCGTCATACGTGGTCTCGATGCCTTCAATGCCCTGGTCGATGTTCGTGCAACCGAGCCGTCCATGGACGTCAGCTTATCGGTGATGCCGCGCCGACGACCTCAAAATCGCCGAGTGGTATCTCGATGACAAATCGAGCGCCTGCACACCAGTGAGATGTATAAGCCCATGCAGGGTTGTCGGAGAACTGGTGCCAAAGAACGATCTCGGCGAGTTGAGACGTTTGATGAGTGAATCCAGTACGCCATTGCTCCTTCGAGTCATTGAACTTTGATACCTGCCAACCCGTATCCACTGAGCCTCCTAGCGCGAATGTGCTATGCTCTCGAACGCTATAGCCTCCGCTAAGGTGGATGGGATCAGCAGCATCAGCGGCCTGTGGCCCGAACAGTTTTCGTAGCTGGCGGCGCTCTACTCTCGTCGGATAGACTAGTTCGCTAGCATTGCCAAGACAGTTGAACAAGCCTAGAGAGTTCTCCGGTCCGGCATCAACGCGGCGAAGGTGAGACCAGTCACTTCGACTTGGGTCATTGCCACGCCACGCCATATTCTCACCCATCACATCATCGCCCCACCAGTATTGTGCATCACCCCCAGCTCGCATCGCTGCAAACCATTCCGCCATCGTTGGCAATCTAACGACTACCTCGTTCAAGATCGATAGGCCGTCTGCCGCAATGGATGCGGATTCAAGATCCATCCTAAGCGCAGGGTGATCGGGCCGTGAGAGATGCTCCGCGAGACCATCCAAACTATGTCCGGGGACGGCAATATCGAGTCTAGCGTCAACATACACATGGTTTGCCCATGTGGCATAATCTGGGAACACTCCATCAGCAGTCTTGTGCAATCGAGCGTATTGCTCATTCGACAACTCGGTGGTAGCGATGTAATACGGTCGGTCCACTGATAATTTCTGGCCATCGACAGAGAGGGATTGCGGCATCACGAGTACGAACGTGATCGACCGTGCCTCGAGTGTGTCATCATCAAACCCAAGTTGGTTGCATGAGAAGGAAACACGCACCGGTAGCACATGATCATCAACAAGTACCTTTCGTGCACTGGCAGCCGGACGCTCAGTCGATAACGCATTGTCGAAATATGGGTGGATCGGCGGCGATGGCGGGCCAGTGTCTTGAGAGTCCACCACTGAAGGCCCAAAAGCCAAAACACAAACCACAGTCAATAGAATCCGGATGAAACAAGACATCAATATCGTTCCTTAGTCACAACATCGATCAGTTTCGGAGCACTCAATTGTCCAGGTGCTAAACGACCCAGCACTGAACTTGCCTCCCGCAGCCAGCTCCTTCTTCAGATGTCCGATTATCTCAATCACGCCGTCGTTGGTCAATGATCCTTTGACACCAACTCCGAGTCCATGAGGCATGGAGACCTTGAACTCACACCCACCGAGCAACCCAATGCCATCGGGACCAATCAGATATCCGTATTGGAGTTTTGTTTTTGCGCCGAATCCAAGAAACTTGCCCTTGAAGTTGGATCCACCAAGGATCTCAAAGTACCGACCTTGCTTCTGGCATGTCTTGCGACACGGCTTGATCTTTCCACTGATCTCCCACTTGGTAGAAGCCTTTGCTTCAAAACCGAAGATAATCCTCCAGCCTGATTTGGTGCAATCATGCACCTTTCCATCTGAACAACAGGAGTATGTCTCTTCAATCCAATCGAAGAAGCCAAACTCGATATCAATGTCAGGTGTCACCTCATCTAAGAACGTGCCGCTCGTGGCTATGGCAGAGTTGATGCGATCACAATACTCTTGTAGTTCCATTACTTCCTGTGCTACATCCTGCGCGATGGCGGGATCAACAAGATCGATCATGTCCTTGCGCCAATCGACAATGTTCTTACGCCGTCTTCCGAGATCGTCATCGGTACATGCAAGTCCAAGAGCGTCCGTATACCTCGTTGGAGCACTGCGCACACCCGCGTAAACACTCATCCCATCCACATACCCAGCCGGATCCCGCTGCACCCATCTGCCAAGTTCCGGAATGTAGTGCCGGAAGCGTACGCAGTATCCCTGCGTCTCCTCATCAAAGATGTAGCCGTCATAGCCGATGATGTTGTCTTCGGCGGGGAACGAGATGTCGCCTGC
>CAZVXI010000336.1:0-2302 GCA_964631295.1 uncultured Isosphaeraceae bacterium | reverse complement strand
CCTGCTTTCGCAGGAATGACGCGCTGCCGCTTCCGCAATCAACACCCCGCCCTGTTTGATATACGCATGAATCGACTGACGATGCAGAAAGCCGACCATCCTGCTGTGCTTCTTCTGCAATGCATCAATGAACTCGTAGTCATCCATCGTCGCCTGCCGCACGGTGATCGGCTGCCTCGGCTCGACTGGCAGCAGTTCATTGCGGCCTGCAATATCCAGTGCATTTGTTTCTGGTGTATCAAACATGGCTGTATCCATCCTCACGCAGATCTGGTTCCGATCATCACATCGAGATTGTTGAAGACCACCTTCGCGGCGACGAGATTCTCGGATATCGATGCTCTTCTCGCTGCTGCTGCGTCCTGTTCTCTGCGCTTCCGGCTCTCCGCGTTTCGGCGGTCCATCTCCGCAATGGTTTCTTCACTGAAGCGCAGCCCGCCGTGGTCGGCGGCAGATTGTTGTTCTCTTTGCATATTCATGTTGCAGACTCCTGAAACGGCAGATTCAGATGGCAGCGAATGTGCGGGTGCGCCGACTCCTTCAGCACACCCGCTCATCGCTGCGACTTGCTGAAATGCACTCAGTTCTCACGACACCTGCAAGATGCCGCCGTAGTTGATGACCAGCGAGACTGCAGGGCATGCCTTGCCTGTCTCGAGTTTCGAGTTGGCCCATGCAGCGGTGATCCAGCACTTTGTACCAGGTTCCAGATCTGACGGAAACTCGACCGCTGTCGTCAGCTTGGATGTGGTACCGTCGTAGTTCCACCCGACGATGCCGTCCATTGGCGGATTCTCGCCGACAAATGTGTACAAAATTGCGCCTGCAACACCTTCGGGCTTCCGCGATGAAGGATCGGTGTTGTCACGAAGCGTCAGATACACAAAGTGGCCGTCGATGTCGGTAATCGTGATCACCGGCTTTGTACTCGGCGGGGGAACGGGCGTCGGCGTTGTGTCGCGCACGTGCAGTCCAAGACCGATCTTCTGCTCGTCCGTCACACCCGGCGTTGCCTGAATCAGGTTCGCGAGCTGCCGTGTGTTGGCGATGAGCGCTTCCTTGGCAGTATTCTTCGCTGCGATGATTGCAGGCGTGCGAGTTGTGCCATCGTTTGCGGCCTGATACTTTGCAGCAAACCCAGTGAACAACGTGGAGTAGTTCGCTGCCTGCTCTGCGGTCAGACCAAATGCCTCGGGTGTGTTGTTAATCTGCTCATCAAATGATGTACAGAACGTCAAGAGTTGGGCCTCCCGCGAGGGGAGGTAATCCACATAACCGGCCATAAGATGGCTCCTGAGATATTCCGAACAGTCCCGCTTTGCGTGACAAACCGGTCACGTTGCTTCGCCGTTCCACTCGACGCAATCGTCACAGCCGGACCGGCACTGCACTGCCATCGCTGAGTTTTTATGAAATCACTGCGCACAGTCACGAAATCTCGCTTTCCGAGCGCCCCGATGCAGTTCCCGGGCGCCCCAATGCGATTCCGGCGCGCCCGAACGCCACCCCCGGGCGCCCCAATGCCGTTCCGGTGCGCCCGACCGCAATCCCCGGGCGCCCCAATGCCGTTCCGGGGCGCCCGAACGCGCTGCCCGGGCGCCCCGATGCGATTCCGGGGCGCCCGACCGCGATCGCCGGGCGCCCCAATGCCGTTCCGGCGCGCCCGACCGCGCTTCCCGGTCGACCGAACGCTGTTCCTGGTCGACCAGATGCCGCTCCGGGTCGGCTCAGAAAGCGCTCCAGCCGTGTGATGAAACCTACGGCAACTCCGGCAGCCCCAGTTCCTTGAGATATGTGTTGTGCGTGTCCGCCGCCTCGCGGATGTCCTGCTCGATCGCCACCAGCTTCTCGTGCGTCGCCGCGAGGTCGATCTCCCGCTCCGGCTCCGCCGTGCTCACGTACCGCGAGATGTTGAGGTTGAAGTCGTTGCCCTCAATCTCATCCATCTCCACCCGCCGGGCGTACCGCTCCTCTTCCCTGCGGTGCTGATAGGTGTCGATGATCTTTGCGATGTGATCTTTGTTGAGATAGTTCTGCCGCTTGCCCTTCTCGAAGTGCTTCTCCGCGTTGATGATCAGGACATCATCCGGCTTCTTGCACTTTTTGAGCACGAGAATACAAACCGGAATGCCCGTCGAATAGAACAGGTTCGCCGGCAGGCCGATCACCGTGTCGATGTGGCCGTCCTCAAGCAGCTTCCGGCGGATCCTCGCCTCGGCTCTGCGTTCCGATGAGTGGCCTCTTAACGACAGATGTTACGACACGGAAGGTTCGATCATTGTCGCGGCCGCTGAATCAGAGC
>CAZVXI010000335.1:0-2305 GCA_964631295.1 uncultured Isosphaeraceae bacterium | reverse complement strand
CGAAGGCGTCAAACCGTATCAACCGTCCGGGCTGTGGTCGGCCTTGATGCATCCACGATGAGCCCGCCGACATCGCATCCATCATGCCGCAGCCCCGCCTGCAGCGAGCGGCCCTCCGCGTCATCGCCTACCACCCCGAAGCAATGTACATTCCCCTGCAACGCGCGCAGACACCGAGACACATTCGATGCGCCGCCGGGCCGGTCTTCCGTGTGATCAACCTGCAGCACTGGCACAGGCGCATCCGGGCTCAGCCGCTCCGCAGCGCCGTACACGTGCTGATCGAGCATGAAGTCGCCGATCACCAGTGCGCTGAACGGTTGGTATCGGGCCAGTGATGTGAGCAGGGTCTGCATGGTCGTTGGCTAATGTGTCGTGACGACTGGCTGGCGACGATTCGCATCCGGTTGTGATGCCGCGCGAATGCAGGAAACAAGCATCACACGCATCGCATCCAGACCAGTTTCGAACTGCAACTGCAGTTCTGGCACGACGACCGGCGTCGGCCACGCCTGCAAGTCTATCAACTGCCGTGCTTTCACCCAGTCCTTGCCGGTCATAAAGGTCGGATCCACACCGTCAGCAAGTATCCGCGCACTCGTGATCTTCGCACGATCGTAGCGTTCATGATCCCCAGCCGGGATGCTGACGGCAATCTTCCCACCCTGCCTGTGAATCTGTTGTTCGATCGACCTTGGGTTCCCGACGCCGAGCATCGTGAGCAGTCGCTTGCCATCCAGCCAGTCCAGCCCGGTTGCGCGCGATCCGGACGGCCCGTGCAGGTTCAGGCCAGACCATGCGTGGGTGGTGTGCGCAATCGGTCGTTTCCCGTGGTGTGTGCCAATGCGCGATTCCAGCATGTCGATTTGCGGCGGATCGACGGCGTCCACACGCGTGAGGATCACTGCATCCGCCCGCGCGAGTGATGCAAGCGGTTCGCGCAGTGAACCGGCGGGCAACATACGGTCTCGCATCGTCTCGCGCGAGGCATCGATCAGCACAAGATCCAGATCGCGATCCAACTGCCTGTGTTGAAAACCATCATCCAGCAGCACGCAGTCGACCTCCGGTCGTTCAGAGAGCCGCGCCGTGAGTGCACCTGCGCGATCCGGATCAGCAATCACCGGCACGTCAGGCAGTGCATCCATGTACTCGGCCTGCTCATCACCAACTTCGCCGCGTTTGGCGCCGTAGCCACGCATCGCGATGCAGGGCTGATGACCCGCATCAAGCAGTTCGCGCGCAATCCATCGCACCATTGGTGTCTTTCCAGTCCCGCCGACCGTGATGTTGCCGACAGAGATCACTGGAAGATCGACGCGCGCGATGCCGACGCCATTGTCGAACCGACGATTCCGCGCGCGAATGATGCGTTCGTAGATGGGCGCGATCGGTCGCCCGAACGGTTGCAGCCAGCCTGGCAGGATGTCAGCCATGTCTCGACTCCGGTGCGTCGCGATGTTCACCACTGCCCGATTCTCTATCGCTATCATCCTCGCGCATGCGCCGAATGCGCGCTGCCTCAGCCGCGGCTTCAATCACCCGGTCCTGCTTTGCAAACTCCTCAAGGCGCATATTGTTGACCAGATCGATCACCGCGGTGACCAACACCAGCAGGAGCAGCAGAAGGACGCCGGTCCACGCAAAGACATACGCACTTGGCTGGGTTGCGTGATCAATGAAACTCATCGCGAGCACCAGGCAAATGAGCGTCGCCTCGATGAACCCGAGCGACACACGGCGGATCCTCCGACGCGACGATGGCACGTCAGGCAATCCAATCGAATGCCAGTACCACGCGAGCACCAGCGTCATGAACAGACCGAGAGGAACTGTCACAGCAGGCGACATGTGAATCGCAGCAAACACGGACACATGGTATTGCAGCCAGGCGGCAGGTTCTGAAATCACGCCGCGTTTGAACACATATGCTCGAACCGCTCGAGCCACGCGGGCAGTTGCTGCATGGGGAGACCCATCACCGTGGTTGGGTCGCCCTCGCATTCCAGGGGCCACCCGTCTGCCACGCGCTCAACGTAGTTGTACGCGCCTGCCTTGCCTGCCCAGTCGCCTGAGTCGATGTAGCGATCGATCTGCTCATCGCTCAGGCCTCCGATGCGGACCGTCGCGACATCGCTGATCAGCATCCGTCGCTGCGTGACCAGATCAAGCAGGCACACGCCGGACCATGTCTGATGCGTGCTGTTGCGCAATGCCGTGAGCATCGCACGTGCATGCGATGCATCGCGCGGCTGGCCGAAGATTCGGCCGTCATGCGTGCAGATCGTATCTGCTGCGAGAATAA
>CAZVXI010000334.1:0-2322 GCA_964631295.1 uncultured Isosphaeraceae bacterium | reverse complement strand
TAGAACCCGCGGCTACGGATGCGCGCAATGCGCATCGCCAACCGTGGATTCCCACGTTCGTGGGAATGACGAACGAAGTGGATTCCCGTTTGCACGGGAATGACGAACCCCGTCATGCGTGCGCCGGCCGTCATGCCTGCGAACGCAGGCATCCACGGACTGCGGTTGACTCCAACACATCAGCCAACCGTGGATTCCCACTTTCGTGGGAATGACGAAGTGGATTCCCGTTTGCACGGGAATGACGAAACCCCGTGATGCATCATCCGTAGCCCACGGCTCTGCCGTGGGTTTCTTGCGGCAGGCAGGTGTAATCGTTGCGCGATCGACATCCTCCGTCATCTCAACAACCCGCGGGCAAACCCCGCGGCTGCGGATCGAGGGAACTGCGTCCTCTGCAACCTCCCCTACCATGCAGCATGACTGACGAGAAATCAACGACGATCTTCGGAAGGATTCTCGATGGGGAGATTCCGTGTCATCGTGTGTATGAAGATGAGCATGTGCTGGCGTTTCTGGATGTCGGGCCGCTGAGCACGGGGCACACGCTCATCATCCCCAGAGAGCGGCGGGCGCATCTGCATGAACTTTCAGACGATGCGGCGGCGGCGATTGGGCGCGTCCTGCCACGCATCTGCAGGGCGGTGCTGAAAGCGACGGGCGCCACCGCGTACAACGTGCTGCAGAACAACGGAGCCGAGGCCCATCAGGCGGTCATGCATGTGCACTTCCATGTCATCCCCAAGTTTGCTCACGTCAGGTCCGGGGATGGTTCGGGGCTGGGCATCACGTGGAAGCCGAGCGAACTGGAGAGCAATGATGCGGCGACGCTGTGCGAGCAGATCGCATCGCATTTGTAGTTCAACGCGGGCAAATTGATGCGGGCTGATTCGACGGCGTTGATCGGTTGCTGCGGAGTCGGAAACCGCAGCCGGGTTGCGTACGATCACTCCTATGACACACGCAGTCTCGTTTGGGGTTCGGATTCACTGGCTGCTGCTGACACTTGTTGCGGCGAGTGCATTGTGTGTGGTGGCGCCGCCCACATACGCGCAGGACAATGCAGGCAACCAGCAGGGCGGGCAGCAGGCTCAGCCGCCCGCGCAGATTGCGGATTCGTTCGCTGCCGCATCGCTGGAGGATGTGAACAGCCGCATTGCAGCGCTCGAGCAGATCGCCGAGCGTTCAGATGCGCAGCAGCGTGAGCTTGCCAACCTGCAGCAGACGCGCGACTGGCTGACGAAGCTGGCGAAATCAAAGCAAGACACGCAACGGTTCACGGATCTGGCGGCATCAGCGCCGGCGGCGTTGGCTGAGTGGAAAACGCGCACGCGGCCGGAAGTGCCCGAGCAGTTGCCCGACGCGCTGCAGCAGCAGGAACGTGAATCGCTGAGCGACTATGCGGCCCGGCTCGGGCAGGAACTCGATGCAGCCAAAGCGGAACTGCAGGTGCGCAGGCAGGCGCGCGAGGACCTGACGGCAACCACAACGCAGCGCGAAGACCGGCTGCGGCAGATACCGACCGAAGCGCAGGCGGCGCGCGAGCGCATCAGCGAAATCGCCACTGCGCTGGCAGCGCCCGCACCAGCGGATGAGCCGAGCGCCATCACACAGGCACGCAAGCAATCGCTGGCAGCGGAGCGGCAGTATCTCCAGCAGCGGCTGCTCGAGTTTGAACAGGAGCGACTCAACTACAACGCCCGACGTGAACTGCAACGAGAGAAGACGCTGATCAAGGAGCAGGAAGTTCTCACGCAGGACCGGCTCGTCACACTGCTTGAAACCACTCGCAACGAGGTGCTGCAGCGCATCGCAGAACAGGAACGGCTGGAGACCGAACAGGCAGCAGCCCGAGCGCGCAATGCCCATCCGATCATTCAGAATATTCTCGCGCAGAATGAGCAGTACGCCGCTGACCGCGCAGAGGTGCGATCACGGACGACACAGTTCACAACCGATCGCGATCGCGCAGAGGCGCAGCTGGCCAATCTGCGCTCACAGCTCGACGATGACCTCGAGCGCGTGGAACAGATCGGCCTGAGCGAGGCGATCGGCATGCGGCTGCGGACGCAGAAGTCGCGCTTGCCGAGCGCGCGGGTGATTGAGCGCCGCATCGGTGAGCATGAGCAGGAACTCAACCGCGCGCAGCTTGAGCGCGGGCGGCTCGAGGATGCACAGCTCCAACTTGTGGACCGTGAAGGGCAGCTTGATCAGATGTTCTCGGAGACAGATGCGCCGCTGCCGAGTAGCGAGAGTGAACTCGCGCGTCTGCGTGAGACAGCCCGTGATGCGCTGCGCGATCAGAATGACACGCATATTGCC
>CAZVXI010000333.1:0-2332 GCA_964631295.1 uncultured Isosphaeraceae bacterium | reverse complement strand
AACCGATCCACACCGGGAATCTCCGGCAGCAGGATCGGCTTGGCATCACTCCAATGCACATCGGGCGGGATAGGTATCGCCAATCGATCCTCGCGCATCGCGCCGCCGGTCGTTTGCGATGGGAACCACCAGTCCGTCTGCTCATCACCTTCGCGAATCCGCTTCTGCCAGAAGATATGCACACGCTGCTTCTTCTCCGAACCCGCGCGGAACGCCAGCGGCACAAACCCGCACGCCTCCCAGAAGTGGTTCGCATCCAGGTCCTGCGCGCACCAGCAGCAGAACAGCTTACAGCCGTACGCCGCCTTCTCGAACATCTGCTGCACCAGCATCGCACCAACGAGCGACCGCCGCTTTGATTCGCCGACCACCAGTTGATAGATAACGCCGACATCCTCGCGCTTGAAATACCGGTCGCGCCCGATGCAATAGCCCAGCGGGCGAGAGAGACGATGAGACGCAGTCACGGAGTCACGAAGTGAAGCCTGGCCGCCTTCCTCCACTTCGTCACCCTGTCTCTGCGTCTCTTCGTCTCTTTCTTCCGCAATCAAAACATCCCCCGATGCAATGTACGCCTGGACCTGCTTGCGCGGCATGAACCCCAGCGCCTTGCCATACTGTTTCTGCAACTGATCAATGAACGCAAAGTCATCTTCAGTTGCAACACGAACCGCAATCGGCACACGCGGCTCGGGCTTGATCAGTTCGGTGCGGTCTGCGATATCAAGAACAGTTGTGTGGTCGGTCATCATTGAGTACCCGCAATACAAACGAACGTGAAACGAGCCACGGATGGACATGGCTGGATCAGCACACACCCATCCGCAGCCCTCTCATAAAGGAACGTAATCACGGCGTCATTACGCTGCCTGCTGCAACGTGCCGGGCAGGTTGACATTCACAGCCGGCGTCGCGGGGCTCTGCTCACCACGCCGGTTGTACCAGGTGGCGGTGATCCACACCGTGCTGCCCGCGGGCACTGTTGACGGGAACGTGATCTCCGCCGTTGTCTCGCCCGTGTTCATCTCGAACTTCCACGCTTTGACATCATCCAGCGCGGGCGGCAGTTCACCGACGTAGCTGAAAATTGTTGCTCCGATCGCACCTTCTGGTTTTCCGCGTCGGCCGAGCGTCTGCTCGTTGTGCAGGCGAATCTTCACCGTAAGCACATTCGCCGGAAAGACATCAATGTCCGGCGCGAACGCAGGTGGCAACACGGCGGAACGTTCGGTGTCGGGAATTGTCAGGCCAAATGCGTAGCGCTGTTCATCCGTCACACCGGGGAAGTGCTGAACGGTCATCGCAAACTCACGTGAAAGCGCAACGAGCGCCTCTTTCGATTCATTCTTCGCCAGGACGGTTGCTCCGCTGCGGGAGGTCTGTCCATTGGCCGCTTTCAGCTTGGTTGCATAGTCCGAGAATGCATCGCTGTACTCCGTGACTTGCGCCAACGAAATTCCCACGATCATTGGATCAGCGAGCAAGCCCAACTGGTCCGAGAAATTTTCCGCCCACGTGCGCAGGCCATCATCCGTCAGAGGGAGATATGACATTGTGTCATCCTTCCGTGTTCATCCACACGCGTCGGCTGAGACAACACGTCATCAGTGTGCCCGCGCGTGGCACATGAATCGACCCGCACGCTTTGCCGCTTCACCCCACGCAGCGAAATCCGCAATCTTCGCCCGGCTTCCCGCCACACAACGTGCGGAACCCAGAGAACCGCGAGAACCGTCACAGAAGGACGCTTCGCCGATGCAGGCGCGATTGGAAGCCCACACGTGATCGCCAAGTACGTCAATCGGCGTTATTGGGCAGGGAGAGGCGTTGTGCGCGATTCTGCATGCGCGCAGGGAGTTGCTGCGCGCATACAGAAAGACGCTGCGCGCATGTAGCAGGTTCCTGCGCGCATACAGGATGATGCTGCGCGCATGCAGGAAGTTCCTGCGCGCATATAGGAAATTCCTGCGCGTATGCAGGAAGTCGCTGCGCGCACGTGGCAAGTGCCTGCGCGCATACAGGAAGTCGCTGCGCACATGTACCGGCGCCCTGCTCGCATAACGCCGATCGCTGCATTCCTGCCCGCATCGGGAATGTTCTGTGCCTCGTGTGTTCGGTTCTCGCCGCCCCGTGCGATGCGTTTGCCGAGAATCGGCGCGAGTCGCTCCGTTCGTTGTTTATGACTTCCCTGAATCAGGGGGTCCCTGTTTGAGGGGCGTGCGTCATCACATGTGCAAACGATCGCAGTTTGTGTGTCCCCTGAAGAGGGGACAGCGCCCGCGTTCGTGCGCAATGAAAACGCATTTTGCAGTTTGTTTGTCGGCCGCACGAC
>CAZVXI010000332.1:0-2339 GCA_964631295.1 uncultured Isosphaeraceae bacterium | reverse complement strand
CGCGCTCGGCCGGGGCGTCGAGCGACCGAATGCCGCCGCCGATACCGCTCGCAAGACCTCGCTTTCACAGTCTTTGCTTCCTCATCCCGAAAAAACGACTCCCGACCCCGTTTCTTCCTAGACTAACGGGTCACGCGAGGCTGCCCTGACGCGACCACGCCGAGTCATCGGGTGCTCGCAGACCTCAGCCGTCGGTGTGTTGCCTCTTGTTCAGCATTCCTCGCAGTTGGCTATCGAGTCGCCAAGCACGCTGCACCTCGTCTGAACTCAGCGAGCGAGGGCCGTAATATGCCGGGTAGTAGTACAGGGCCCCCATACTGCGCTCCACCGGACCGGCACTCCTGCCTCGATGTTCGGCAACGATCAGTCGCGCACGGCTGTCATCCTCCGAGAACAGTCCCAGGATGATCTGCGTCGTCTCGTGGAAGATCGCGCGTCTGGACTCATTGAGTTCAGCAAGGCGCGCTCGATGCCCCACGGCCTCAACGCCATCGATCCGACCCTCCGCGATATACTGGTCAATCCAAACGAGTATCTCCGTCATCATCTGGCGACATACCGTCTCTTGTCGCAAAGAAGAGTCAATCCACAGGGTCGTGAGTTGATCGCGAACATCTGCAACGATATCGCCGTCTTCAATGAGTTCGGCGATGAGCGGTGCACAATCGTACGGATTCGGAAAGACCTGCGGGTGGGCTGTTTCCCGATATAGTTTCAGGAATTGTTCGGCAGATTCATCGCTCAGCCACCGCGAAATCTCTTCAGCGTACCTGTCGGTCATCTCCACCATCCGCCGGCCGAGCTGCGCAACGCGATTTCGAAGTCGATCAGTCTTGCTGGTCCCTCGTGCGCCGGCGGCAGCCACGCGCTCCATGGCAAGTTCTTGGGACTTGTCAAAGTAGTTGTGTCGAAGCACCGTTGCGTTTCGGCTGTACGCGCGCAATGTAGAATCGCAGGCCTTGCGATCGCGAACACCCAGCCCATTCTCGTCAGACAAGTAGTAAAGAATGTCAACAAGATCGATGCTCGCTGCTCTATGAGGACAACGCGCAACGCTGTACACTTGCCGAAGTCGGTAATCGACCGCGTCAGGCAGCGATTCCAACTGACCATCCGAGAGGACGGGTATGAGCCGATCGATAAGAAGAGACCGTTCACGGGCCAGCATATCCTGAGTAAACTTGGATGAAGACGTAACAAACCGAGTCAGTTCGTCAATCACGGAAGGATTCGAATAATCGTCCGGCTCCAGTGCCCCCAATTCTGCTGACCAATCCCATAGTGGGATGAGTTCGCGAAGCCTGACATCAATTTCTTGGCGCACGTAATCATCGTACAGCGCGCGGAGCATGGCCGCTTGCGGCTCGCTCAGCAAGAGCATCTCCTCCCAGACCATCAACGTCGTTTCCTGGATGGGCTCTGCGATGGCAAGGAAAAGATACGGGCCGCGTTCATTCGGATCAGACGGCCTTGGCTGTGCCGCATGATCGACGCCGATGCTCTGACCCGCTGCGGGCACGCCGAACATCACACAGGAGGCGATTCCAATCGCGGTCAACAGGTTCGCAGCGTGATGGCGTCTCACTGGCCGCAATCCTGGGAAATCGGTGGATTGGAAGGCCGCGAATCGCATTCGAAAATCTTCGAGAGAGGATGAATGATGACATCACAACATGGCGATCCGGGCGCCGATACCCAGACGGCCTGTTCAAACACTTCGCAACGGGTTCTCGTGGGCGGGTACCCAAGAAACGTCGATAGGTTCCAGCCTGATTCTGCTGTTTCCAGCAACCATGTTGGCTCGTTGATGCTGCCGAACACGGAGTCGCAGAAGAACTTCGCTCCCTCAACCGTCTCGCAGACGATAAAGGCCGGCGCATGCAGGTCGCAGCAAGGGATAGGATCTTCAGCAACCACGTAACAATCTTGGTCAGCAGTGGCGGCGCTGAGCGCAAACGCAAACGCGAACACGACTATGAGAGCTTTCATCGACGCCTCCAGAACGAACTATGGAGGCCCTCCGGCACGAATGGAGGCCCTCCGGGACGAATGGAGATCGTAGTACCTCAGTCGGTCCTGTCAAGACTTGTTTATGCACCTTCGTGCAACATTCACTTCGGCCCGAGCCGCCCGGTCACCATCGCATGAATGGGAAACGCCTCGTATACGGCCCGGATGTCGCCCAGCGTGACGGCGTTGATGCGGGCCAGTTCCTCATCCAGAGACCGGTACTCGCCGTGGTAGGTCCACTGCTGCCCGATGCGACGCACGCGACCCAGCGGCAGTTCGCCCTGCAGCGTCGCGGCGGTCGCGACCTTGCTGCGGATACGGGCCAGGTC
>CAZVXI010000331.1:0-2357 GCA_964631295.1 uncultured Isosphaeraceae bacterium | reverse complement strand
CGATTCGACACCGCATTCCGGGCAGCGCGCGTGGTTTGTGCCACGCAGGTCGTAGTCGCACGTCCCGCAACAGCCATTCTCTGGGGCTTCGCGTGCGGGCGTCATGATCGACTGGATCATCATCGCGATGAGCGGGAGTGTGATGATCGTGAATGCGATGATGAGCGTGATCGCGGCTTCAAGCGTTGAACCACCACCTGCCGCAAGTGTCATGATCACTCCTCCGCGGACGCAGCGGAGCGATTGCGGCTTTCCTGGATGACGAAGCCGGTCACGGTTGCGAGCATCAGCATCAGCGGCAGCAACATGCGGTTGTTCGTCAGTGAATCCTGCACTGCGCCTTGCCAGTCGGGCACGTGCAGCATGAGCGTGATGGAGCCGAGCACCATCATCGCGGCCCCGCCGAACGATGTGAACAGGACGATCACCACGCGGAAGAGCATGAGTGACGACAGCGCGAGGACGATGAAGCCCATGGCAGCGCCGGCCCAGTGCAGATCGGGTGGGATGGTTGTGACCAGCCCCCAGACGTTCGAGCCGACGAATGCGCCGGTGAGCCCGGCGATGACGGCGACGGCAATCTTGAGCAGCGGCGCGCTGACGATGGCGCACAGCAGGCCGACCGCGACGGCGATGATTGTCGAGCGGCCCATGTATTCGCTCATCATCTGTCCGAGGCCGAGGCCGATGATGAATGCGAGGATGCCGACAACCCACTTGTGCCATGCGTAGCCGTTGAGCGTGACGAGCAGGCCGACGACGACGATGACGGCAGCGACGAAGAACGGCAACTGTGCGAGCGATTCGAGCAGTTCATCGGGATGATTGAGGATGTCCAGCTTGCCGATCGCGTTGCGAACGGCTTCGCCGATCTGGCTGATGGCAGCGGGCCCGCCTGATCCGCCGGAGGTTGTGGATGCAAGGAACAAGTCTGTGTGTTGCAAGAGTGCCATCGTCGAGCCCTGCCTTCCATGCAGCGGTGTTGCGCTCGAACGGATGAGCGCAAGAATGGCCGGCTGGCGGTGTCAGCCACCGGCCCGCTTCGCCGATGTATCGGATTTCTTGCGTGAAATGGTCCACTGAATCAGCAGGCCGATCAGTGTGGCGAGTGTCCAGATGGCGATCCATGCCGATGGACGGTTGGGGATCCAGCCGGCGAGCGGGACGCCAACCTGCCCGAGCAGGCCGATGGTCATGGTGAGCCAGAGCAGTGCCCCGCCTGATGCGGTGACGGCGGCTGCGGTCACGCCGGGCAGTGAGAGGCCCAGCAGGAGCCCGGAGAGGACGCCGAGCGCGCACGCGGCCATGAGTGTCTTCTGAATCTTGGGCGGCGTGTCTGCCCAGACATCGCTGAAGCCAGCCCAGAGTTGAGCGAGGAAGTCGCTGGCGCTGGAGATTGACTGATCGACGGAGTCGCGATTGAGCCCGAGGCCCTCGGCAGCATCGCCGAGCTTGGAACGGCTCTGGCTGGTGAGTTCATCGGCGATGGCATCGTTGACGATGTCGGAAGCTGATGTCTCGTCCGTGACGGCGGGAGGATCGTCGGAAGCACCGCCGGCGAGTTCCGGTGCCGCATCGTTCGGGCCGGATGTGCCTGCGTCCCGTGGATTCTGGCCGAGCCGGCGGAGGCCTTCGAAGATCCAGGAGACGTCGATGTCATCGCTGGAGCGGGGGGTTGAGGCGGCGGAGTTGTCGTCGATTGGGGCGTCGTCTTCGCTGGCGAGGTCGGGTTCGGACTCTGCCTCGTGCCGGGCCATGTACTGCTGGACATCAAGGGCTGTCCACACGCCGAGCGGGAACGCGGTGCCGAGGATGAGGGCAAGGGCGGCCGCGAGCACGCCGCGATAGGCGAAGGCTGCGACGCAGGCGACGATGATGCCGCAGACGATGCCGATCGTCCATGCCGGGATGCCGAGATCGAACGCGGAGCCGACGCCGATGCCGAGCACACCGCCGAACGCGAGGCCGATGAGGGCAAACGAGCCGCGCAGGATTCGCCGACCGGCCGCCCAGAGGATCAGCCCGATGACGGCGAGGACCAGCGTGGTGATGACGGCGGGTGCGTCGATGGAAGCGTTCTGGATGGTTGCGAAGGGGATCATGATTCTCTGTGCGTGAATGGCCGATAGCATCGGCACGGACGCCGTTGTGGCGCAGCAGGCCGCCTGCGGTCGTCCGCATCATATGTTTGGGATTCTCATCGGCCGGATTCGGCCGGCGAGGTTGAAGTCGGTGTGGGAGTTGCATCGCGAGCCATGGCAAAGCCCGGCGACACATCTCAGGATCAACACGGCGATGAGCCGGCATTCCCGCGACTGTCCGAGCTGCGCGAACGCATCGATGAACTCGATGCCCGG
>CAZVXI010000330.1:0-2381 GCA_964631295.1 uncultured Isosphaeraceae bacterium | reverse complement strand
GCCGTATTCGCTCGCTGCGGACTGGGTCGCAGAGCGTTTCACTGCGTGCCGATCTCTGCCGATCAACGATCAGATCACGCGTGTGCTCAATGAGATCGTTGAATACATGAACATGGAGTATGAAAAGAAGATTGTCGGCAAGGAGCGCCAGGCCGTCCGCAAACAATTGACCAGCATGTTCCGCATCACCGCGCTCAAAGCGCTGTACAAGGATTTCTACGACTGGATTGGCGAGCCGCAGATGTTCCGCAAGGCGAAAGGCGGGCGATACGAGTATGCTGATGTGTTTCCGCTGCTGTATCTGCAGCGGCTTGTCGAGCGTCCGCCTTCGCTGGGCCGCATGAAGCACGTCGTCATCGACGAAATGCAGGATTACACGCCGATTCAGTACCGCGTTATTGATGCGCTCTTTCCCTGCAAGAAGACGATACTCGGCGATTACAACCAGTCCGTCAGCCCGCTGAGCGCATCATCCGCTGAGGCCATCGCCAGTATGCTGCGGGATGCACAGTGCATGTACATGCACAAGAGCTACCGTTCGACGATCGAAATCACGAACCTCGCGCAGAGTATTCAGCACAACCCGAAGCTCGAACCCATCGAACGCCACGGCGAGTTGCCTGTTCTCATCAGTTGTGAACAACGCGATGAAGAAGTCCGCGCGATCCGCGATGCGATTGAGGATTTTCGTGATTCGGAACACAACACGCTGGGCATCATCTGCAAGACCGACCAGCAGGCCGAGCAACTGTATGATGCGCTCGGCGAGCATCACGGATCGGGCGAAGCGAGCGAGGCGCTGCGAGGCGTGCACCTGCTTGATGCGCGCAGCACGACGTTCAGCGGGGGTGTGATGATCGCCACCGCGTATCTCGCGAAGGGGCTCGAGTTCGATCGTGTCATCGTGCCTTCGTGTGATGCGAGCAACTACGCCACGACAATCGACAAGCACATGCTCTATGTTGCCTGCACCCGAGCGATGCACAAGCTGATGCTGACGCACAGTGGCGGGCGCTCTGAGTTGCTGGATGATGCTGCGCAGCAGTCGCTCGTGGATGAGCGAGCAGTGGCTTCATGATGGTGCGCCGCGAAGCTGCTCCAGTTCCGCTTCGATCCCGGCAATCTCGTGTTCCAGCCGCTCGGCAGCACCCGGTTCATCCGGCTGCTTCTTCGCGCTGGCCAGTTGCTGGCGGCGTTGCTGCAACTTCTGCCTGAGCGCATCGATCTTCTTGCGAATCTTCTTGTCCATCGCAGAGAGTGTACCGGCAAATGCAGACTCATGACCGCATAAGCCGGGTGCCACCACCAGCGAGCGCGTCAGCGGTCATGCATCCGCCCGAGTCCAATTCGGCTATCATGCGTGCTTGAACCGATCAGAAGGAACTGACGACACATGAAGATTCACGAATACCAGGCACGCGAACTGCTCGCGGGGGCAGGCATTCCCGTCCCGCAGGGGCATATGGTGCAGACTGTTGATGATGCTGTCAGCAGGACGCGCGAGATGCTCGACAACGGCGCGACGCTCATCGTCATTAAGGCGCAGGTGCATGCAGGCGGCCGCGGCAAAGCAGGGTTCGTCAAGCTCGTGAAGAATGCTGATGAAGCCCGCGAAGCAGCGAAGTTCATGCTGAGCAATCGCATGGTCTCACCGCAGACCGATGCAGATGGCCTCGAAGTGAAGCGGCTGCTGGTGGCGGCTGGTGTTGATATCGAGAAGGAATATTACCTTGCAATCACGACGGACCGGGCGAACAACACGAATACGCTGATCGCATCCGCCGAAGGGGGGGTAGAGATCGAAGCCGTGGCGCATGAGAACCCCGATGCGATCATCAAGATACCGATGCATCCGCTGCTGGGCCTGGAGCCGTGGCAGGCGCGGCAGGTCGCGTTCAAGCTCGGCTTCACCGGCAAGCAGGTAGGGCAGGCGGTGAAGATCATGCTCAAGCTCGCGGAGTTGTTCACTTCGACCGATGCAACGATCGCGGAGATCAACCCGCTGGTGCTGACGCCCGCGACGAGCGAGCACCCGGACGGACAGGTGATCGCGATCGATGCGAAGTTCAACTTCGATGACAATGCGCTGTTCCGCCACAAGAACATCGCGGACATGTTCGACCCGACAGAAGAGAACCCCGCGGAGCTGCGCGCGAACAAGTTCGGCCTGAGTTACGTGGCGCTGGATGGCAACATCGGGTGTCTGGTGAACGGCGCAGGTCTGGCGATGAGCACGATGGACATCATCAAACTGCACGGCGGCGAGCCGGCGAACTTCCTGGATGTTGGCGGATCCGCCACGGAAGAAGCGGTGCGCGAAGCGTTCGAGATTATCCTCTCCGATGATGCGGTGGAAGGCGTGCTGGTGAATATCTTCGGCG
>CAZVXI010000329.1:0-2393 GCA_964631295.1 uncultured Isosphaeraceae bacterium | reverse complement strand
ACTGCTCTACCACACGACCACTGTCGAACTGCTTGGCATCCTCGATCATCCGTGGGGTGACATTGCAACGCTGCGCTTCATCGGCAACGGCAAAACGCTTCTCGCCGGTGGCGGTGTCGGTGCAACCACCGGCGACGTTACACTCTGGGATATCGCAACAGGTGATGTTATTGTGCGCACCGGCGGAGAGCCTGATGTCATCCTCGCCGCTGATGTGCCGCCGGATCATCTGATTCTTGCGCATGGCGGGCCTGCTGGTGTTGTCACCGTTCGCGCGATTGAAGATCAGCGCACCCTCTACACGATCGATGCACACACGGACTGGATCACTGCTGTTGCGTTCAGTCCCGACGGGGCGCTGCTTGCCACGGGCGATCGCGCGGGGAACATCTTCGTGTGGGAATCACTCACCGGGCGCGAGTTTCACAAACTTACCGCACATCAGGGGCCGATCACCGGACTCGCCTGGCGCGGTGATGGTGTCATACTCTCCTCCGCTGGTGAAGACGCCGCAGTGCGACTTCACGACATGAACAACGGCCGGCAGGCACGCACATGGAATGCACGATCTCCAATCACATCGCTCGATTGGCATCATGCAGGAAATCTCCTGACAACAGGCCGGGACGGCAGAGCACGCATCTGGAACGGGCAAGGCCAACCTGTGCGCGAACTGCCGCCAATGACCGACCTCGCCACTGCCGCGGCGATTGATCATGAATCGCGTCACGTGATCGTGGGCGACCTGAATGGTGTCACGCGCGTTTTCGCCGTTGCGGAGGGGACGAGTGTTGCCGATTTGCCCGTCGTCATCGCGCCTTCCTCACAACTCGCTGTCGAAGAAACGCGACGCACCGTGGCGCAACTTGAGTCGCAGGTTGCAGGTTTGCAGGCCAAAGTCGCCGCCACGCAAGAAGCTGTTGATGCGGCTCAGAAGTCCATTGCTGACGCCGAGGCGCTGCTTGCCGCAGCAAATGAGAAGGTCGCCGATGCAGAATCCGCGGTGGCCACCAAGCAGCAACTGGTCGACCATGCGTCAGATGAACTTGCGCCAATCGATGGTGCTGCAAACGACGCGAGCACACGCCGCGCGCGCGTTGAACAGTTGCTCACAGCCGCGCGCAATGACGCCGACCAGGCCCAGCGTGATCTTGCAGATGCAACCGATGCGCTGCTGGCCGCGACAACCGATGTGCTCCGCGCGCCACCGCCCGATGAGGCTGCACGCGCGAAAGCAGAGAAGCACATGATGACTCTCACGAAGCAGCGCGATGGCGCCGCCGCACTTGCAACGCTGGCATCACAGCGACTGGCCGAACTGGAAATCTCGCTCTCAACCGCTGCGCGCGAGGAAGAACACTGGCTCGCTGCGGCTGCGCCCATGCGTCAGGCGATCGCCTCACACCAGGAGCAACTGGCTGCTGCACAACAGACACTGGCAACGGTCGCGTCACAGGTCGACGCAGCTCGAGCCGCACGAGAGCAATCACAGATGAAGTTTGACGAGGCAACCGCCGCCTCTGACGCAGCCCGGGCCGCCCTTGCTGAGCACACAAAGAAGATCGAGAGCGCTCTCACGCATGCCGATCAGGCTCAACAGCACTGGGCGAAGCGGCGTGAGGAAATCCTCGCGCGCGATGGACGCGTTGCACCAGCGAATCAACCCGGTGGTGGCGAGTGACGACTCACCGCGTCACGCTGCGCCCCGGCAGGCCGGGCAATCACGAGTTCACCGGAACCGTCCTGTCGGAGCACCCGAAACGCCTCGCCCGACAAACGATCAGACGGCGCGACGGCGAGATCACGGGTAGGTTGTGTTGCAGTTTTCTGCATGCTTGTTGATGCAACAGCGACGTTCCGAGGCGGACTGCTTGATTCATCTGTCTCTGTCGTGCGCGTTACTTGTGGCCTTGGTCGCGCTCGGATACGGTGCCGTCATGGTGACACGCAGGGATGAGCAACCTGCCTCGGCGTTGTCGGAGCCGAGCGATGCTGGCACGATTCAGACACTGCTCCGGACGTACTGGGGCTTCGAGACGCTTCGTCCACTACAGAAGCAGGCGATCGACTGCGCAGTGGCAAGTCGGGATTCGCTGACAGTGCTGCCAACGGGCGGCGGGAAGTCGCTGTGCTATCAGGTGCCGCCTCTGCTGAGCAAATCGACCGACGTCGTCGTCTCGCCACTCATTTCGCTCATGAAGGATCAGGTCGATGGCCTGCGGGCCAACGGCTACGCTGCCGGCGCGCTGCACTCTGGCATCTCGCCTGCCGAGCGCGCTCAGATTGAATCGCAACTTGCTGATGGCTCGCTTCGTCTCCTGTTTGCATCGCCCGAGCGGCTCGTGCAGGGGCGATTTCTTGATCTGCTCCAGCGTACTGGGGTGCTGCGTTTC
>CAZVXI010000328.1:0-2393 GCA_964631295.1 uncultured Isosphaeraceae bacterium | reverse complement strand
AAAGGCCCTCAAGAACCTGGATCGTCTCGGAGGTGTACTCGCCGCCGCGCAGCAACACTTCGGCAGCTTCGTCGGGCGTTTCGACAGTGGTTTCGGCGGCGTCGGGGAGGTCGGTCATCTGCGTCATGTGGATTCCAGAAAATGCCGCGATCGGAGCGTCCGCAGCAGGACACTGATTATAGTCACCGCTGCCGCGAAAGTCCTGTGCCGGCGCGTTTCCATACCGCTTTTTCTTCGAGCGCAAATCACTGTCAATAAGAGTTTTATGATCCCTTCCCGAATCGATCCCCCCGGGCATGCTTTCGGCTGCGAATCGGCTCACGAAATCGACTATATTGGCGTCTGCGAAACCAGTCTGTCGATGTACCATCGACCTGCATTTGATTCGACCGATCGGGTCGACCGGGACCGCTCAGAACATGGAAGTTCTCGATGCCTGACTACACGAATTTGCACGAACGCCCCGCGCTGGATGCCGCCACCACGCCCGCGTCCCGCCGCCGTTTTGTCCTCGCATCGCTCAGCGTTCTGCTGACAGGATGTGCTTCAACATCGCGCAGCACGCGTCTGCCTGATCCTGCATGGCCGGATGACCCCGTGATCGCCAGACGATCGCAGGAATCGGCCCCAACCATTTCAGGGGCTCACGACCATGCGGACGCCCGTGACGGCATTATTCCGCGCACTTCCTGGGCGACCGGCGACCCCGTCCCAGCCATGATGAACCGCATGCTGCCCGTTCGCTACATCACTATTCACCACGCCGGCATGACAGCCTTCTATGAAACACAGCAGCAGTCAGTGGCCGGTCGGCTCGATGCGATCAGGAACGCACACCGCGGCCAAGACTGGGGCGACATCGGCTACCACTTTGCGATCGACCGTGCCGGCCGCATCTGGCAGTGTCGAGCCATCGAGTGGCAGGGCGCGCACGTGGGCGGACACAACGAAGGAAACGTCGGCATCCTCAACCTCGGGAACTTCGACCTGCAATCGCCAAGTGAACAGCAGATCAGCACGCTTGCGACGTTCGTACGCCGGCTGCAAGCGGAGTATCGAGTGCCGAGCAACCGGGTGATGACGCACCAGGAGTGGAGCGCGACGCGATGTCCCGGCGCAACGCTCCAGCGGCAGATGAACACACTGCGCAGCAACGGCGTGTTTGCATGACACTCATCCTCGCGTTGCCGCGCGGACGCGCCGACGCAGGTAGGGCAGCAGCTCAGCTTCAAACCATGGGTTCTTCCTGAGCCAGATGTTGTTGCGCGGGCTCGGATGCGAAAGCGGCACGACGCACGGACGATACGCTTTCCAATCGCGAACAACTTCCGTCACGCCTCCACGCGCTTCTGGCAGATGCCAGCGCATCGCGTACTGACCGATGATCAGCGTCAACCGGACATGTGCGAGTTGCTCGACGAGGCGCATCCGGTCACCACTGGCATCATCAAAGGAGACGCCTGATTCCCACGGTGGCTGTCGCTCTTACGCGAAAGATCGTATTTTCGGGCTACTGGGCCCAGGGCAGGTCGGCGCGCGGGCTTGACAGTTGTTGGTCGAGTTGGTCGATCAGATTGCGCGTTGAGTCCGTCAACGATTCGGGCGCGGCAATCTGCACGATCGCGAGATAGTCACCCGTCTTGCCCTTCGCATCGGTGATCCCCTGCCCTTTGATGCGAAGCCTCCTGCCACTCGATGACCCTGCGGGAATCTTGAGGTCGGCCTCGCCGCCACCGAGAAGCGGGACAGAGACCGTCGTTCCGAGCGCCGCCTCGGCTATGTTGATCGGAACATCGATCAGAAGATCGAGCCCCTCCCGCCGGAAGAAAGGATGCTTGCCAACACGAATCGTCAGGATGACATCCCCTGCCGATCCGCCAGCAGCACCCTGCTGCCCCTTCCCACGAACGCGCAGTTTCGCACCATCATCAGTCCCGGGTGGGATCTTCACAGCGATTTGTTCCGGGGCGCCACCGGCCGCCACACGCAGCGTCTCATCGCCGCCGCACGCCGCAGTCACGAACGACACATTGAGTGTGTGCTCGACATCCCGTCCGCGGCGCGGTCGAGGTTGATGTGTCGGGCCTGGCGGCTGCTGACCGGCACGCCCGCCTGCAAACGGCCCGCTTCGCGGCCCGAACATCTCCTCGAAGATGCTTCCAAGGTCATCCGGATCAAACCCGCCCGTCGATGTCGACCATCGCACACCGCCTGGGCCGGGGCTGCCAGCTCCTGCTGCTGCTCCACTCACGCCGGCATGCCCGAATCGGTCGTATGTCTTACGCTTTTCGGCATCGGAGAGCACCTCGTACGCGTCCTGCACTTCCGCAAATCGCTCGGGTGCATCGGAGTCTTTGTTCACGTCCGGGTGATACTTGCGCGCCTTCTCGCGG
>CAZVXI010000327.1:0-2393 GCA_964631295.1 uncultured Isosphaeraceae bacterium | reverse complement strand
ATCGCAAGAATAGGAAGACGTTCGTGTGCCATAGCTGCTGTGAGGACGCGTCCGCTGATCAGCCCGTTCAATAAATCAGGAACCACCCCCGATTCAAAAGATGGCCAAGCATACGCACAGCGGCTGTCGGCGACGATGACGCCTGCCCGCCCTTGTGGTAGCGTAAAGTCCCATGCCCGAGCCTATCACATCAGAGACCGTCCGCCACATCGCCTCGCTCGCCCGGCTGCGCGTCGATGAAGACCGCATCGGCACCATCGCAGAGCAGATGACAACCATCTTGCACTATTTCGATGCACTGGCTCAGGTGGACGCAAAGCACATCGAGCCGATGGATCACCCGATGGATCGAACAAACTGCCTGCGTGCAGACACCATCGGCCCGATGCTGCCCAAGTCCGCCGCCGAGCAGATCGCTCCCGAGATGCAGCACGGCCTGTTCGCAGTTCCCAAGGTCATCGGCGAAGGTTCCGCATGATCGTCACCTCGCCCATCGCCGACCTCGCAGCTGCCTTCATCGAAGGTCGCCTCGCCCCGCGTCAGGCACTCACAGAAGCCCTCGCACGCATCGAAGCTTTCAATGATGCGCTCGAATGCTTCCGCGAAGTCGATCACGATGGCGCTCAAGCCGACCTCGCGCGCATCGAAGCTGCCCGCGCAGAGGATCATTCCCTCCCGCTCGCCGGCGCTGTCATCGCCGTGAAGGACAACATCGCCACAAGCACCGGCGCCACCTCCGCAGGTGCCCGCATCCTCGAGAACTACACCTCTCCATATACAGCCGCCGTCGTCGAACGACTGCGCGCCGCCGGCGCCATCATCATCGGCAAAACAAACTGCGATGCGTTCGGAATGGGCTCCACCACCGAGTTCTGCGATTACGCAACTCCACGCAACCCGTGGGATCAATCCCGCGTTCCCGGCGGATCATCCGGCGGCAGCGCCGCTGCTGTCGCCGCGGGCATGTGTACCGCTGCACTCGGGTCCGATACCGGCGGCTCCGTCCGCCAGCCCGCTTCGTTCTGCGGATGCGTCGGCCTCAAGCCAACCTACGGCCGCGTCAGCCGCTACGGCCTCATCGCATACGGCTCCAGTCTCGATCAGATCGGCCCCATCACCCGCACCGTCGACGATGCTGCCCGCATACTCCAGGCAATCGCAGGGCCCGATCCCAACGATTCAACATCTGCAGATGTCGGCATCCCTGATTACACCGCAAACATCGAAGAACCCGTACGAGATCTGCGCATCGGCGTGCCCGCACGATACCTCAGCGATGACAACGACCCCGCAGTCAACCAGCGTATCGCAGAAGCCATCGATACCTACCAGTCTCTTGGCGCTCATGTCATCAATATCGAACTCGACCTCACAGATGCCAGCATCCCAGCTTATTACGTCATTGCTATGGCGGAGGCATCAAGCAACCTCGCGCGATACGACGGCGTCCGCTACGGCAGGCGCGCAGCCCCACACCCCGGCGAGGGATTGCAGCATATGTACGAACGCAGCCGCAGCGAGGGCTTCGGCGAGGAAGTCCAACGACGAATCCTGCTCGGAACCTATGTCTTATCCGCAGGCTACTACGACGCATACTACCGCAAAGCCATGCAGGTTCGACGCATGATTCGCAATGAACTCGACGCCGCATTCCAGCACTGCGATGTTCTGCTCGGCCCGACATCGCCCACGCCCGCGTTCGGCTTCGACGCAGCCAGTGACCCCGCAGCAATGTATCTCGAGGATATTTATACCACCACTGCCAACCTTGCCGGCGTGTGCGCAATCTCACTGCCCTGTGGCTTCACCACCCGGGGCGATGCCCGCCTGCCGATCGGCATGCAACTGCAGGCAGCCCCGTTCAACGAGGCCCGTCTGCTCCGCATCGCCCGCATGTACGAAGCCGCGACAGATCATCACACCCAGACCCCGCCGCTTGGATAGGAAGGTTCACTGCACAACTGCTAAGATAGGAGAGCGGATTTCAATCTCCGGGATCGAGCGTTGTCATGACTGCTTCCAACGACTCAATGCGTTGCAAACACTGCCGATACCGGCTCGATGGCCTCACAGACAACCGCTGCCCGGAATGCGGTAGATCCTTCCATCCCTCGCACCCTTCAACGTACTCTTCCGATGGTAAGATTGACTGGTCCATCAACCGACCGATCGCAACGCTGATCGGCATCCTCATGGTCGCCGGTGCGTTGACTGCTCTGCTCCTTTTCACTGTCCCGGATGCGTTGGCCTCCGTCAGCATCCAATGTTGCCTCATTCCGCTGCTCACAGTTGTCCTGGTGATCTTTGCGATCATCAATACGTTCCAGCACGGCAGGACCTGACCCATGCCGACCCCCGGAACAATGCGTTGCAAACACTGCCGATACCGGCTC
>CAZVXI010000326.1:0-2412 GCA_964631295.1 uncultured Isosphaeraceae bacterium | reverse complement strand
CGTCATTCCCGCCCGCCTCGGCGGATGAACTCCCGCGGGAATCCACATGCACCCGCTGTGCTTGTACACATCTGTACTCTGTGGATGCCTGCTGGAGTCTGCCTGCCGTGGCAGGCATGCATGCCGGAGTTGCAGGTATGACGATGGCCGCCGATGCACGCGGCATGTCGCGCTCGGTTATCCATCAGGCAATCCGAACCGCTGCGATCTCCATGTGACCGCACCCCGATCACCGCACACTCACTGCAACAGTCCTGCTGCCTGCCGAACATCAAAGTTCTGCCGCTCAATTGCGCAGTTGTCCGCCTGAACATCACAGTTCTCCAGCCGATCCGCGCGATGCGTGCCGCACACATCGCCTCGCAACGCGAGAAACAGCGCCCGTTTCGGCCGCCCTTCACCATCCACACCCAACCTGCATGAGCGTGCATAATGATCACTCGGTCCCGCTCACGCCGCGTGAGGACGACCTGACAGCCCGTTGAAAAACCCCTCAGATAGCCAAAAACCCCCAATTTTGATAGCGACAGTCGGGGTCAAGTGCCGTCAGGCGAACTTTTTCAACGGGCTGCTGAGCCACCCGCCCGGCAGGCCGAAGCGTAAAGAATGACAATGACGATGACGACTGCGTGAACAACGGAAATAAAAGGCGATGGCAGTCGTTTCTCTCTCAAAGACGATGGGTGCGAAGAAGTAATGAACGCATCGCAGAAACGACGCCGATCCGGAGCAGTGCCTGAGTTTCCGAGCTTTGGTTCGGGCTCAACCACAGCCGTTGGTTGTCAATCGGTCGGCAAGTAACCGGCGAAGGAGATCCGATGTTCCTTACATCGCGCAACGTCATGCTCGGAGCGTTCATCGTCGTGTTCGTGCTCGGTTCACCTTGCTGGGCTCTTCAAGATGCAGAGCAGAGCACCGAACAGGAGCAACAGGCGCAACGCCCGGCGTACCTGCCGCGTGGAGCGCTGCACGTGGGCAACGCGATTCATGATGTGCATGTCGATTATATCGCGATCGTTCTCAAGCTCAGCCCCGAACAGGAAGCCGCTGTCCGCAGACTGCGCGAGGCGTATGCACTTGGCTGGTGGGCGGCGCTTCCGCAAGAGCGCGAACGAATACAAGAGCTTGCCACATTGTATAACGCCGAAATGCGCCTCCCGAAGCGCTTCAATACTGCAGAACTGGCTGCGGAAATGCGCTCGCTCGGCAACATCTTACGAGCTGAGTTAAACAAACACGATGAGGGTTTCTTCACGCAGATCGAGGCGATGCTTACGGATGAGCAGCATGCACGCATGGCGCGTGTTCGTAACTGGCGAGCGCGCCGGCTGCTCGCTGATCGCATCCGCGATAGATACGAAGCAGGCATCGACCTCATGGAACTTGTGCGGATCGAGACCACGCGGCAGCGGCGCGAGTTCTCGACCGCCCCGCGGTATATCATAATCAGCGACAAAGAGTATGACCGGCTCATGCCCGCGATGGATGCCTACGAGGGAATGTTCATCGCGGCCCTCGAACGTGCAGTACATAATATGCTGGATAAATCCGATCTCCTGCACGACGCGTTTGATCTGTATGCACGCTTGCGCGATGCCGAAGCGACGCGCGACAGTGATCCAGTTGCCTTTGACGACCACCATGCGATGGACCTTGAATACCGCCGCTCGAAGATCGCGCCGATGCAGCATCTCGAGCGTGTGAACAGTGCGGGTCTGCAACTGTTCATGGAGCATCTGCCGCCCGGCAAAGCCCGGCAACTGCGATCAAACTACTATGCCACCGCTTACCCGACGGTGTACCCGGACCGCGCATCGGTGAAGCCGCTCTATGACGTCGTGCTCAAGCGCGAAGACCTCGACGAGGAGCAGCACGAAGCCCTGACCGGCCTGATGGGCGCGTGGCGGATCGAACACGATACGCTGTGCATTCAGATGCATGAACTGGAACGTGAGCAGTTGCTTCAGCACCGGCGCAACTGGCGCAATGACCGTGCGCGTGCGCAGATTTACCTCGCGATCTCCGACACGGGGATGAGCCGCGAAGCGCTCAACCGCCAGCATGTCGAGCTGATCACGCAGATTCTCAGGCCGCGGCAGCTTGCGGCCGTGTTGATCGACCTGTGGGAGCGCGAAGTGGCCGTGCCTCCCGAAGAAGAGAACCCGCGTCGCCGGCGTCGCACCCGTGATGAGCCGCCACCACCGATCCTGACGGCGATGGTCCTGCGCGCGATTCCAACCGACGTTCAGCGTGAGCAGATCATCGGGCATGCCCGCGAGACACTGAGCCGCGTCGACAGCGACCGGTCACCGGCCCAGCGCGCCGCCGCAGCGCGACTGGTGACATTCGACGACACATCCATTGAGATGCCACGCCCCTGGCACCAACCGACGTGGATCAAGATTGCTGAAC
>CAZVXI010000325.1:0-2435 GCA_964631295.1 uncultured Isosphaeraceae bacterium | reverse complement strand
CCCAAATGGCTGAGTTCCACGCGAAAACCGACCTGTTCATCGTAGGCCCACTGCCAATCCCCTGCCGTTCGATCATCAGTGTGCAGATCACCCATCGCGCGACAAGTCTATCGCGAGCGTCAACGATAGAACACGCGCGTTTGGTCACCCACACCGACCATACGCGGATCGACGCGGAGCAACCATACTTACGACCCACATGGGCAGTCGGGCCCGCCGATCCCGCCACACGCGAATACGAGGTCCCAGCAGCCGGTGGCAATGCAGTCGCAATCAATCTGCTCCGAACCGCACGGCAGGATGAGTTCTTCGATCTCACTCGCCCAGACGCAATCTCCGGCTGGGATCTCATTGTCAGCACAATCTCCATCCGTGAGCAGTCTCGCCCACGGCTTCTGGCCGGACACACAGATCGGAAGCGCGGGGCATGATGTAATCGCATCCCAGCACGGATCATCAACGCGACGTTCCGCATATCGCTTCCTGCCCTGCTCATCACACCAGACAAAAGCAACCATCGTATAGACGCAATACTCCGTCATACGAGCGGCCGCCATCGCCTCCGATTCGCGCAGTGCAATCGAACTGAGGGTCACTGTCTCCGAAGCCGGCGTTGAAAGAACGGTTGCAATGATCATTGCTGATAGCATCTGCTTATCCTCTCTGAGAAATCCGTTGAACGAATACTTCATCCATCGCCGATGGTCAGAAGTTGTATTTGATTGCGATACCAGTCACGGCGTGTCACGGCGTGATCCATGGACTGCCGATGCTCCCACTTCGCGCTCAATGTACTTCCCCCCGCCGGCCGGTACCAGCAGGCCATTTCTCCCATTCGCAGCGATGCCTCGATTAGCCGCTGTTCGATCGCATCGCGCTCTGCGAGGTAGATGCCACGCAGATCCCTGAGCGCTTCCACAAGCTTCGGGTCGGATGGTGCAACAGCGCGTGCATCCGCGATGGCTGCATCGAACTCATCTTCGATATCAAGTGCTGGCCAGCGACTGTACAAGAGCCGGTGAATCTGCCGATTTGTGACATCGATCCATCGTTGATGCAGCGCAGTGTCGCGCATCAATAGCTGCGCAATGTCATTCTGCAACGCAACTGACTCTGCCAGCGATCGCGCATCACGATCGAGTTGCTGTTCAAAGAGCTTGAATCCTCCGCGTGGCCACTCGATCTCATACGCGAGCATCTGCAGCGGCGACACACGCGGCTCCGCCTGCCGCATCTGCTCATCAGCCGCGAGCCAGTTCGCTTCGTATGCTGCAACCAGTGCACGCACCTGGCCGTACACACCCGCATTCACTGCTGCCAGATCATCCAGCGCCTCGCGCAGTTCAACGATCTCCTGCGGCATCGCGCGAAGCGACTCAACATTGGGATCAATCAGCACGCGAACATCAAACCGTGGCGATACCAGACTCACCGCAGATGCCGCGTTCGCGCCGCCCGATGCCACGATGCGGCCGATCTCGTATGCATTGTGCGCCTCGGGCAATGCGGCAGACTGTTCGTCCGTCAGGACAGTACGCAACTGCTCTTGGAAGGTATTGAAACTCGCCTGCCGAGATCGCTCAGCGGCCTGGCGCAGCTCCACGAACGCTGTCATGAGTTCGCCGAGCAGATCTTCTGCATACGCCGTCGGTGCAATGCGTCCATCACCTCCCGGCCGATACGTCCGCTGGAACGCCGCCACACGGATTTGATCGCGTCGCTCAGTCAGCGGCGGGTCATCCGGCCCTCGCCGAAACAGCGGCTGCCTCGCCAACTGTTCGTCAAGTTCCGCCCGCTTCTCATCAAATGTATCATATGCCTGATCGAGAAACACGCGATGCACTTCCAGAAACCGCTCGTGCCCCTGCTCGATGGCGTGTTGCTGCTCTTCGGATACATCAAGCGCACTGAGCATGCGGCCCAGCGCATACTGTTCCACACGATCATTGATCTCGTTGAGCCATTGCGCCCGCGTTGGCAGGAAATCTTCCTGCGCGAGGCCGTGGATTCCAAGCCACGCCTGCTCTGCAAGTTCGCGCGGCGTTCCGGGCAGGTCTGCTGCAGCCACAGCGAATACCTTCTCAAGTTCATCCACCAGGTTGTCAACCTGCCGCCACCGCTCGCGATATGCCGCCTTCTCCTCGGGACTGTCAGCTGGCATTGGCTTGTCGGGGTCGACGCCACGCCACACACGCCAGGCGATCTTCTCACGTTGCGATGCGCTGCTCAGATCCAGCCCCAGAGAACGGAACGCGAACCCGAACACCAGATCCGGACTCATACCTCGCCAGACAAGCTGCGGATAGTTGTCGCTGAACATCGGGTCATCGGCGCTTTGCGCCGTTGCCCCGCCGACCCAAGTCATCGCAGCCACCGCCACCACAGAGCACATCTGAAAGAACCCGCCGGGAACTGCTGGAAGTGTCGCTCGAAGC
>CAZVXI010000324.1:0-2440 GCA_964631295.1 uncultured Isosphaeraceae bacterium | reverse complement strand
GGAAGAGTGTACGTCAAAGCCCGAGCCCGCCCCTCCTTTCGATTGTCCATGACAAGGCGTTGCGCGACAACCCTCTCGGCCTGCTTGCTCTGCACAGTCATTCTGGCGCAACCGGCGAAGGCGCAGTTGAGCCACGGACAGATGGTCGATGTCGGTGCCGATCCGACACCATCCGATCCTCTGGCACAAGGCGAGAAGTACGTCTCTCTGGCGGTACCGCGCCCGATCGCTCGCGCGTCCGTTGACCGCTGGGCGGAGGTGCTGCACCTCAGCGAGGCGCAGTTGTCTTACGTGTCATCGGTGTATGAGGCGTACCAAGCTCGTGATGCGGAGTTCCGCAAACGTGTTGTCACCCCGCTCTGGGACTGGGCGGTTGCGCTCGGGCCGCACATCCGTCAAGCGTACAAAGATCCGGAGTGGGCCGAGGAAATAGCGGGCCTCCTTGAAGCAAATGCTGATGCCGTCAACCGTTTGATCCAGCATGAGAGCGCGACGTTCTTTACGCCGATCCTCCCCGTCCTCACACCTGAGCAGGAAGATGTACTACATATTGTGCGCAACCGTCGATTGCGTGAAATATACTCCGCGACATTCCGCGTGATGCACACTGTGGATGTCGATCTTGCCATCCTATTTGAGGCGCTCCAGTCTGAATGTGCCGTTGTCTTGGATGATCCGAAGGCGATGGAACAGGTACTTCGCGAGTATGAGCGGTCGCTTACCACGTTGTGTAAGCGGCGTGATCTGGAGTTTCGAGAGCTTCAGGCCAAGAGCGTCATGAATTCCGCGCGCGGTGCAACTGGCTTACTGGATCCAAGACTCGTTCAAGCAAGGAACGGTCGGCTCCGCAGGCAGGCGGCGCGCAGCGAGGCGGCCATTAGCGAACTGAACGAGATGTATCTCCCGGTGGTTGCTCAGCATCTTCCGCCAGGTGCTCGCGCTTACTACACTCATCTCTACCGCCTCCGCGCCTTTCCACAGGTGTATCCGAACCCATACGGGCTGCGCGAAGTTTGTGCAAAGATGTTGGCTCACAACGAACTTTCCGACGCACAGCGTGGCACCATTCGTGAACTATATGAACGCTGGAAGTATGAGGATGCTCTGATCAACGAGCAGATGACACGAGCGGTTCGGGACGAAATGTACCGCTTCCTTGCGACTCTCGCTGGCGGGTTGACAGGGAAGTACGAAGCAGAGTTGAACGATCTGAATGAGGCGCGAGCGCGCACAGCATCTGATGCATTGGCGGATATCCAAAAGGCCATCGGCAACGATTTGGTGGAGTTGTTCCAATACCTCGAAGATTATCAGGCGAGGATTGATCGGTTCGCCCCAAAGGGGCGTGGAACGTTCTACTTTCCTGCGTATCCAAGCGATGCCGTCGAACAGAATCCATCGTGCGAGTCACTGGACGCGATGGCCGACGACCTGCGCATTCTGAACGCCGATTCGCAATGAGTCCTTTGGGCGCAACTCGCCGTAACCGCAACGCGGGCGGCGACCAGATGTCAGGCTGCTTGGTGCGGCGTCATGTTTGCGGGCAGCGCGGTCGGCTGCGCCTCGCGGCTAGCGCATGAACTTTATATTCGCAGCGATCTCGTCATGCCCGTGAAAACGGGCATCCACAGATAACAACGACCCATCAGCTGTTCGTAGATTCCCACTTGCGTGGGAATGACGCTGAAACACGCGAAGAATGCACGCACAACGTTCTAGAGCGTGTCCACTTCACGCATCACGGTCCGTCATACCCACGGAAGTGGGTATCCACGGCTGCCGGGTGCCTCAGGTGTTTATGGATGCCTGCTTCCGCAGGCATGACTCGATACTCCTGAAGTGTCAACGCTCTAAACGTGTGTTGTCTTCGCGACATCGCTGACATCACATTCATCGCGCACGAGGTCGGCCATTGTCTGACACTGGCGGATGATGGTCACGGCGTCGCCGTCGACCATGGCCTCGGCCGGCAGCGGGTGCGAGTTGTAGTTGCTCGCCATCGCCATGCCGTACGCTCCTGCGCCGAAGACGGCGATCAGATCCCCCGCTTCCACGCGCGGCATGAGGCGATCGGTCGCGAGCGCATCGCCTGTTTCGCAGATAGGTCCGACCACATCCACACGCTCCAGGCCGGGCATGTCGGGCTCTGCGATGCGCGCTTCAGGCACATACTGCTCATCCACACGCACGGGCCAGATGAAATGAAACGCATCGTACAGCGACGGCCGCAGCAGCACGTTCATCCCGCCATCGCAGATGAGAAACACCTGTTCCCCGGATTCTTTCCGATAGATCACGCGCAACAGCAGGATGCCGGCGTTGGCGGCGATCATTCGGCCCGGCTCGAGGATCAACTGCATGCCGTTGCGCACGCGGTCGCGCAGCAGCGGGACGATCGCATCGGCGTAACTCGTCAGATCGGGCGTCTGATCTGATTCAT
>CAZVXI010000323.1:0-2451 GCA_964631295.1 uncultured Isosphaeraceae bacterium | reverse complement strand
CAGGCCGCGTGATCCGAAGTGGGCAATGAGGTGCTCCCCATCGCTGATCGCCGAGTTGGGCGCGAAGCTGCTCGTTCGGTGCTTGCCTTCGTGCGGCACTTCCTCGCGCACGGAGGTCGACCACGCAATCCTGCCTGTGGTTCGGTCGACCGCAACAACCTCGAACTTGAAGTAGTTGGTCGGCTTGCCTGGCCCGCGTCGGCCACGACGCCCCTGCTGCTGTGCTTCCTGCTGCGCCTCAGCGCCCTCAACCTGACGATCTGTCTGGATTGCGGACAGCAGATAGACATAGTCACCGACGACAATTGGCGATGCGTAGCCCTCGCCGGGAATCTCGACCTTCCAGCGAAGGTTCTTTTCCGCACTCCACTCCAGCGGCGGGTTGGCGGATTCGACGTAGCCAGTTCCATCCGGACCTCGCCAGTTGGGCCAGTGCAGCTCCTGGGCAGCAGCCACCCCGGTGAACATCGAACATGTGACAACAGCGGCAAACAGACCTTTGAACTTCATTCCGAGGACCTCCAGCGGCTTGGGTACGCAAAGACGAACTTCCTCGATTGTATGCGTTGCGCCTCGCGAGGATTCGCATACTGAGCAATGCCGGCATATTCATCGCGGACGACCGGAACACGCAACACCACACACATACCCGGCGACGCCCGTCTGTGTTGTGGCTGGGCGGCCTTTTCGGTATCGTTCGCGAAGCATGCAAACTGCTTCAGGAGGTGAAGACAATGAAACGCACGGTTGTTCCCGCAATGACGCTGTTCACAGCAACAACACTGTTTGCCAGTATGTCGCTGGCAGTGCATGACACGCCGGCTGCAGACCACGCCATCACAACCGATACAAACCCGATCATGGCATGGCAAGTTGCCGGTCCCTATCGGGCCGAGGACATGACGAGCGCTGAACTGCTTGGCCACGCCTTTCTGCCAGAAGATGAACCAGATCACCCGGCCGTGTTCTGGCTCGACCACTACGCGACAAACGCAGACGATCCGGGCCGATTCGACCTGAGCATGCTCGCGAATCCGACGAACTGTATCGCCTACGCACGCACGTCGGTCTGGTCGGATGCCCCGCGCGACGTACAGTTGTTTATTGAAGCCGAGGATGGCCACCGCCTGTGGGTGAATGGCAGTGCGCAACAGAGCGCTGGTGACCCGCGCATCGTCACGCTCGAACGCGGCTGGAACGAGATTCTGCTCAAACTCGCGCAGCAGTCAGGCGACTGGTCGTTCATGACTGCGATCAGTGGCACGGATGGTGAATCGGTCACGGGCATTCGCATTGACCCGATGCGCCGCCCGGTCGAGCCGCCGGTCGATGCAGTCGTGCTCTTCGACGGATCATCACTTGACAACTGGCACCGCGCCGGCCGCGACGATGAGCCAGCGCGCTGGCGGATTGATGGTGATGCGATGGTTGTTCGCCCCGGAGCCGGCTCCATCCAGAGCAAGGCGAGGTTCGAGGATTTTACGCTGCATATTGAGTTCATGTGCCCGGACGGCATCGCGCCGAACATCACTGGCCAGGCGCGCAGCAACAGCAGCGTGTATCTGCACGGCTCGTACGAAGTACAGGTGCTTGATTCATGGGGACAGCCGCCGCGCATCAATGAAGTCGGCGCGATCTACAACGTGCGCCCGCCGAACGTGAATGCCTCACGCAGGCCCGGGCAGTGGCAAACGTATGATATCGAGTTCATCTCACCACGCTTCGATGATGCGGGGAACAAGATCAGCGATGCGCGACTGACTGTCTTCCACAATGGCGTGTTGGTTCACCGTGATGTGCAGGTGCCCGGGCCGACGGGTTCGGGGCAACCTCAGCGGCCGGGCGCCGGGCCGATCATGCTGCAGGATCATGGTAATGCCGTGCGGTATCGCAACATCTGGGTGGTACCGCACAACTCATGGCAGGGGCCCGATGCGCCTGGCTTCACGCCGCTCGTGCAAACCGGTTCCTCGCGCGGCTGGACGAAGCGCGGCGGCGATGCTGTGTACGATGTCTCCGGCGGAACCATCACCGGCGAAACGCGCCCGAATACGCCCAACACGTTCCTCTGCACGAACGATACCTATCGCGACTTCATCCTTGAACTTGAGTTCAAGGTGGATGATGAACTCAACTCCGGTGTGCAAATTCGCAGCAATGCGCTTCCGATGTACCGGAACCGGCGCGTGCATGGCTACCAGGTGGAGATCGATCCGTCCGACCGCGCGTGGTCGGCAGGCATCTATGACGAAGGCAGGCGCGGCTGGCTTGCGAATCTCGAGCATCATCCGGCCGGGCGCGAGGCGCTCAGACATGGCGAGTGGAATCGTCTGCGTGTGATCGCGCGTGGCGACATGATCCGCACCTATCTGAACGATACCCCGGCTGCGATGCTCAACGATGGCTGCACTGCTGAGGGATTCATTGGCCTGCAGGTCCACGGCGTGGGTG
>CAZVXI010000322.1:0-2470 GCA_964631295.1 uncultured Isosphaeraceae bacterium | reverse complement strand
GAGACAGATTTCCGACGAATCAACGGTGCGCATTGGCGACATCCGGATGGGACCGACTCTGCCATTGCTCAACGTATGGATCACCCAGTTGTGTGCGTGACCTGGAATGATGCGCAAGCTTATGCGGCGTGGGCTGGCAAACGCCTGCCGACCGAAGCGGAGTGGGAATACGCTGCCCGATCCGGCGGTGGTCTACAGGTTACCGCTGATCCGGTACGACAGTCGTCTGATACCGCAGCGAACACAACTGATGACGCATCGACGTCGTTGGTCAAGGCCAACGTCTGGATGGGCGACTGGCCGCAAACTCGCCATCGCATTGCCGGTTTCTTTTCGACCACGCCTGTGACGCACTTTCAGCCAAATGCGCTTGGCATTCACGACATGATCGGCAATGTCTGGGAATGGACATCGGATTGGTATGATTCTGATTACTACGCGCACTCAGCAGACACCAACCCGACGGGCCCGGAGTCCGGCCAGTACCGGGTTGCACGTGGCGGCAGCTGGTTCTGTAATCCCAAATACTGTGCCGCATACAACAGCCATTATCGCGGTGCCAGTCCGCCGACTCATGCATTTAACAATGTTGGCTTCCGATGTGCCGCCGATGCCTCTGCCGCCAGGGTAGACCAGCAGGATACATCGCGTGATAGTACGGGAGAACACTCTCGATGATTCGCAAAGCACTGGCGATAGTTGCAATTGCAGCGACGCTCGGATGTGTGGTTCTGTGGTTGGCAACTGGCCGCCACTACTACACAAAGTATCAGGTTGTCGAGACAGTTGCAGTTGAGATTGACGACGATGACCCGTTTGCAGAAACCGGGTTTTATGATAGCACCGATGCGGGTGCGCCTGGCAACACGCAGACGGTCACACGCGATTCTTTTCATTTCGGCTTGCTACCAACCCCCAGTGGTCTCTTTGACAAACACACGATATCGGTCATTTCAATCGCCGCACCTCTCTGGGGTCTGACTGTGATCGCGCTGGTTGCAGGCAGACTGTATCGCCGACGCCACGCGGAAGAACCCCATTCGGAAGCAACCTAGTCGCAGGCATGCCATGCCTGTCTGCTTGGCATTTCAACGAACGCTTCACAACCTCTTGAAAGGACCCAAAACCTATGAAACACAGTCCAATTTTATCAGTGGTCAGCGTACTGTTCTGTCTTGCACTGGTGTCTCCCGCGCTCGGACAGGGCAACCCGTGCAATCCATGTAACCCGTGTAAGGACAAAGCCAAGAATCCATGTAATCCGTGCAATCCGTGCGGCGCGAAAGCTGGCGCTGCAAAGGAAGTTGCTGTCAATCCGTGCTTTGCCAAGCATGGAACCGTCTTCTATGTGGCTGACCCGATGTCGCGTGACAGCGTGACCTTCACCAGCGAAGCACCGCTGGAAGATATCGTCGGCACATCGAATCAGGTCTCCGGCTACGCAGTGTTCAACCCGGAACGCCCACGGCGCGGCATCGTCGGCGAGTTTCATGTCCCAGTCAAGACACTGAACACCGGCATCCCCTTGCGCGATGAGCACCTTCAGAGTGCTGACTGGCTCGCAGCAGAGGACTACGAGGATCTCACATTCACGATCGAATCAACGCGACACGTGAGACTCTACAAACGATCAACTGATTTCATGACTTACGACATGATCTTCACAGGGCCGTTCACTGTGCGCGGCGTATCGCAGACGATTGAAGTTCCTGCGCGCGTCACGTTCATGAATGAAACTGACCGAACCAAGATGCGCCTGCCGGGAAACCTGCTTGCAATCCGCGCAGATTTCACGCTTCTGCTCTCGGAGTTCGATGTCACGGGCGGCCAGATGGGGCAGGTCATCGGGTCTCGACTCAGCAACGAGATCAAGCTTGATGTGCGGTTGATGGGTTCTGATCAAAAGCCTTCTATGTCGGCTGGGAACCCGTGCAATCCTTGCAATCCCTGCAATCCCTGCAATCCGTGTGGTGGCAAGGCGAAGAACCCATGCAATCCCTGCGGGAAGTAACTGGCAACCTCTGACTTCGCCATTGTTGCGCGACCGCTCCTGTTCGGATGGTCACGCAACAACGCCCTACGGCAGGACGCTCGCACCACGAAATGTGCGGGCGTTCTTTTTTTCTTCTCGATCGCCATCGCGACGAGTCTGCCAACCGGCATGACCAAGCCCGCTGCGCACTCAGCTTGCCTGTCACGGTCGTCTATTGTTCATGTGATACGGCTCGAATCGCGTGATGTCTGGCTGTGCAGGTTGCCGGCTTCGTGGCAAACGGGTGAAAGCCGGTGCGATCATGCGGCCTCGGTCGAAGCGGGGTTCGGCTCGGTATCGGCGTCCATCGCCGGGTCAGGTTTCGCGTGCTGGCCGATCGGCTGGGGAGCGAACGCAGTCATCTCCGGTCCGGCGCTGTCAGTGTTGGCCGAGTCGGCGGGTGGTGGGGCCGGTGGCGGTTGAGCGCGGCCGGCCATC
>CAZVXI010000321.1:0-2475 GCA_964631295.1 uncultured Isosphaeraceae bacterium | reverse complement strand
GTCATGGGCCGATGATATCGCCGACCCGCCGGCCGCGCGCGGATGAACGCTCACGCAGCCAGACGCAGTGGCGTGCGCTTGAGATCACTCAGATTCTGCTTGTTATTGACGTTTGGCGGCACATCGAAGTTGATGCGCACACATTTCGGCTCCGACAACGGGCCACGCTGCATGCGGGGGTTGGTCCAGCCCGCCCTGATCCACACGCGGGTGCCCGGTGCCAGTCGGCTCGGCAACACGGTCTTCGAATCGGTGCGCGTCACGCCGCCGACCATCTGCCACTTGGCAAAGTCAATCGGCGGCACATCGCCAACATACATGAACACAAGCGCGCCGCGCACACCTGCGGGCATGCCCTTGCGGTGCGATCGATCGCGGTCACGCAGGCGAAGGTGCAGCGTATTGCCATCTTCAATGCGCACATGAACAAGCGGCGCAGTGCCCGGCCGTGGAATGCGCGGGTTCTTGCCCCCTCTGCCGCGCAGCGAGAGACCAAGCGACCGCTTCTGCTCCAGCGTCACACCCGGCGTGCCGTGAACGATCCTGGCATACTGCCGCGCGAGTGACCGCAGCGCCATCATGGCTTCATCCTTGGCGCGTGTGTTCGCCTTCGAGCCATGCACGGGCGATTGCGACAGCGCATAGGTCTCGGCAAACCGGTCGTGAAGCTGTGAATAATGCGCGGCCTGCTGCTCGGAGAGACCCACCGCCTGCGGATCGGCGACAATACCTTTGCGGAATGTGGCCGACCATGTGAGCAGGTCCGCCTGGCGGCGGGGCAGAACATCAGTTCGTGACATGACAGACCTCCACGCAGGCGACCGGACCGGACGGGCACACGTCCGCAACTCAATACTGCCGGCCCTCCCTGCTTGCGCATCTCCGTGCTTCCGTACTTCCGGGGGGGTCGGCACAACGACAGCGCGACTTGCCCGCAAGTGGCAATTTCCGTCCGAAAATGCGCCGGATCGCGCCTGCGGAGCCCAAAACCGCCCTTCCCGACCGCATTTCCGCGCTGCTGACAAACACGTGAAACATCCGTGTGTTTGCTGGAGCGTTGCTGACAAACACGCGGAACATCCGGCGGTTTGCTGGAGGGTTGCTGACAAACACGCAGAAGATGCGAGTGTTTGATGGCGGGCCGCTCGCAAACACGCGGAAGATGGGTGTGTTTGATGGCAAGTCGCTTGCAAGCACGCGGAAGATGCGTGTGTTTGATGGCGAGTCGCCCGCAAGCACGCGGAGTATCCGGCTGTTTGTACACGTGGCTGTGGGTCACGCATATGATGCGCAGCAGTGAACGCGCAAGCACAACACGAATCACACCACCGAATCCACTGGCTGCTGCGCGGCGGCACGGTGCTGTTGATCATTGGTGGCGTGGTGCTGGCTGTATCTTTTGCACTATCGCCGGTGTGGTACATTCTCGGTGCGCTGTTCTTTGGCGCCGGTGTGCTGTGGTGGGCGGTCATCCTGATCAACCGCGCGGTGCGCGCCACGTTCGGCCTGCCATCTCGACATCAAACGGCGATGCCGCCGACCGAGTACCTCTGCCCGCAGTGCAGCTACGACCTGCGCGGCACTGTCGGCATCTATTGCCCCGAGTGCGGCACCGTGCGCCCGGCGCCGGTTGCTGATGAACACTCGCAGATATAATGCGCGCACCACCCGACCTACCATTGCGGCCCGCGCCTGAAGGTGCAGCACGTGGCGCGCTGTTTTATCTGCCTGCCGCGCACGGCTGTGGTCTACTCGGGTTGAAGCTCATCATCACGAAAGACGAGTACGTTTCCGCCGAAGCGTTCCTGGGCGGTGAGCGCGAGTTCCTTTGTCGCATAAGCACCCACGCCGGTACCCATTGGTGTCATGAGTTCGTCGCTGTGCAGGTAGAATGCTTCTTCGGCAATCAGCCATTCAGTTGTTGTGGCATCGGTGACGAAGCGGCGCATCTCTTCATGGTCCGGCGGAATAAACTCGAGCATCTCACCAACATCGTCGAACAGGAGATAGTTTATGCGACCGTTCTGTCGCACACCGATAGCGCCAGCGAAGCGATCATCGCTGATGATCATGCTGCACTTTGCGCATGTATCCTGCCCGAAGTGAATAACGGGCGCGACAATCTCATCAGTCTGCGGCTTGCAGCCATGTGATACCAACGCGACACCTGCCAGAAGCACTGGACACACCCATTTCATAACGGCCTCCTTACAAAGATACCCCACGCAAGAAACAGCGGAACAAGTATCCAGCCGATCAACAGCGCGACGAGCACGGGTGACAACCACGCGCCGAATGTCTGCACAGCGTACAGCCCCGCAGGTCCGAGCAGATCCAGCGTTGCATCGAAGCCGGCGATGGATGCGAGTTTGAATACCTGTGTTGGATTACCGAACGACATGTACAGCATCTGATCGACTTCAAGCCGAAAGAGCGTGGACGCGCCCATCATGCCCAGGTCGCCGAGCATCGTGA
>CAZVXI010000320.1:0-2485 GCA_964631295.1 uncultured Isosphaeraceae bacterium | reverse complement strand
GATCAGCCTGACTGCTTGCCTCGTCAAACACGTCCTGAATCAGCCGCTCAGCAACGATTCGATCCGCTTCTGGCATAAAAAGACGGTTGCGGTCCGGCCGGAGAAACGGCATGTCGAAGAACGCGACTCGATGGAAGTAGCCCTCATCGATCTTGTCGGTGTAGAGGTACATGACATCGCGCATATTGGACAAGGCATCAGAGAGCATCTCAATGCTCTTGGCTTTCTCTTCCAGAAAGTCTCGATCACAGAACTGCCGGAGGATGACGGCGTTGGCAATCGCAAGATCCATCGCACGCTCTGCGCGGTCGGCTTCAAGCAAGCGGTAGATCTCAGCAATGACGAATGCCTGCATCGTGTCGAGCGCCGGAAAATATTCGAAACGGATGCGACGCAATGTTCCGCTGGACGCGACATCCACCATCAGGCCGGCATCGCGATAACTCGATGACACACTGTTGACGCCGTATGGGAGCCCGATGACCTGCGTGTTGGCTTCAATCGCGTTGAGGATTGCATCGGCCATCACCGTGTTGGATTCGGCCCACGCAGCGACAGACGACCAGTCGGTCATATCTGCGTGGATGGTGTTCATGTTGAAGTCGATGCCGATATCCATTGGCGGCGGCGTCATCTTCAGATACGCATCAAACAGCAGGCGATAGCTCTTCAGTTCCTCGCTGACCTCGATCGAGCCGTGGCTGTTGAGCTTGCGGATGACCTGCTCGTACTGGGCCGAGGCGGCCGGCGCGAGCATCGCCATACCAAGGGCGGCGATGAGTGCGAGAATCGTGTGATGGGTCTGACCGAAACGGCTCATATGATGACAACTCCAGTGACGAAACAACCAATCGGGCCGGCCGACCATGCTCAGGAGCGGCCCGCATCGCGTCTGGCAAATGTGAATCCTGCATCTTAGCAAAATCGCGGCCGTTGGGTCGCAACCCTGCTGCAATGCCTCTATGCCGTTCCACGCCCAATTCCGGGAGTCGTGGCCCGACAAATGGCGGCACCCTACGGCTGCTCGCCTTGGTGTCTGATGCGCCCCCGGCCGAGATGTTCCCGCCATTCCGTCGAAATCAGCCGCATCGCCGGGCACCTGCTGATTGCCTGCGGATCGCTCATCGCGCCTATCTTTCGGCGCTCGCCTCGCACACCCGTATCGGTCATTTGGAGATCGGCCCCATGCCGCAGACATCCTCAGCCATCGCCAGCCGGACGATTGTCCCTGCCGAACGCACTCGTGAGATTCGCTACGCAGTGCGCGACATCGTGCTCCTCGCCGATCAAGCCGCCGCTGAGGGCAAGGAGATGCTCTATCTGAATGTCGGCGATCCAAACATCTTCGATTTCGCCCCATCCGAGCATCTGATCAACACCACCATCGAGGCCATCCGCGCAAATCGCAACGGATACGCGCCCTCGTCGGGCATCCCTGAAGCACTCACCGCCGTCAACGCGCAGGCTGCTCGCCGTGGTATCGAGTCAATCTGCCACACGTACATCACATCGGGCGCATCAGAGGCGATTGATCTCGCGCTGGCCGCCCTTGCGAATCCTGGCGATTCCGTGCTCACGCCCGCTCCGGTCTATCCGTTCTATACCGCAGCGATTGCCAAACTCGGCATCACCAATCGCTACTACTACCTCGATGAATCCAACGGCTGGCAGCCGGATGTCGGAGACATCGCATCGAAGATCGATGATTCCACAAAGGCCATCGTTCTCATCAATCCGGGCAACCCAACCGGTGCCACCATCGGCGCCGATGTCCTGCGGGCCGTCATCGACCTCGCGCTCGAACACAACCTCGTGATCTTCTCTGATGAGATCTACGACCGACTGCTCTTTGACGGTGCCCAGCACACCTGCACCGCATCACTTTCGGGCGAAGCGAAAATCATCACGTTCAACGGGATGAGCAAAGCCTACGTCGTGCCCGGCTTTCGGCTCGGGTGGGGTATCGTCTCCGGCCCGCCTGACGAACTGGAAGACTACTGCGAAGCCATCCGGAAAATGGAGCGAGCCAGACTGAGCGCGAACCATGCAGAGCAGTACGCGATCAAGCCGGCGCTTGAGCGCTCGGATGATCACATTGCCGAGATGGTCGGCAGACTGCAACGTCGGCGCGATATGACCCACGAGCGGCTCAATGCCATGCCGGGCGTGAGTTGCGTCAGACCTGCTGGGGCGTTTTATGCGTTCCCGAAAATCGATCTTGGCGTGAGTGACGATCAGTTCGTGCACCGAGTCGTCCGCGAGACTGGCGTCGTGATCGTGCCGGGCTCAGGTTTCGGGCAGCGACCGAACACCAATCACTTCCGTGTGGTCTTCCTCCCGCCCGAGGATGTGCTCAGGAAAGCCTACGACCGCATCGAAGAGATCGCACACGATTGCTCTCGGTAGCATCACTTCGCGTTCATGCCTGTGCTGCGGGTGTGCTCACCTTCCGCCTGATCGCGATCCACGCGATTCACGCGATCGC
>CAZVXI010000319.1:0-2490 GCA_964631295.1 uncultured Isosphaeraceae bacterium | reverse complement strand
GCGCGTCCGGCAGTGCAGCGCATCAAATGACCGCCAGCCAAGTGCGCCTTCGTACATGCGATGCGCTCGCGCGGGCAAGGCCGGCTCATCATCAAGCCGGAAGCGGATTCCCTTGATCGTGTGGCCGGGGAGCGCTTCCTGCCACTGTGCGAGCGCAATCTCATCCTGCGGAATGTCAAACAGCGGCACATAGACAACATCATTGAGGATCAGCGAGTTCGTGTACGCAGCGAGCGCGCGCTCAGGATGAGTTGACGCAAACTCTGCCGTGTCGATCCTCAGAATCTCAAACAGCTCGCCGCGCGATGTTCGCACGTTCGACAGTTCCTCCTGCACAATGCGTTCATAGCGATCATGAAGTGGATGGTCCCGCGGCGGGCGCGCAACGAGCAGTCGCGAGTCATCCAGCATTTTCAGCAGGCAGTCAATGTGCTGAATGCCGCTGTCTTCAAAGTTGGAGATGATGTGGTAGGCATCGATGCCAAGCGCGGACTCTGCAAGTGAAAAGAACTCAGCATCCGACAGGCCGTTCGACCGATTCTCATTGGTGAGGATGCATGTTGAAAGTCCAAGGCCATGACCATCCGTGACGAAGTTGCCGCCTGTGAGCACTGCTGGCAGTGGGACTGATTCAACGCCGAGCGCTGCTGCGATGTGAGGCGGGGCTGCATCTTCCTGCGTGACATCGTAATCCTTGAAGCGATCACCCCAGCCGCCGTTCCACGGAGTGAGCAGCGGGGCATCACACGCGAGCCCGCTGTCAGGCGTGGACTTGTCATAGCGCGCATCGACAAGCAGCATCTCGCCTGCGTCTGTGAAGACCGCGTGCGGGCCGTAATCGCGCGTCCATGCCTGATCATCACTGGCCGGCACAGTGAGAAATGTCACGCTCGATTCGTTGATATCCCAGCGATTGAACCATTGCCGGGCATCGGCCTGCACTGCATCATCAGCAACGAGCACGTAGAGGTGCGTGTCACTGGCGAGTTCGCAATACAGTTCGCGCGGCAGGTAGGGCGGCCAGCTCACGAGCACGCCGACAGCGGGTTCCCACTCTGCAGCCACACGCTGCGCGGGCAACGGGCTGCCTTGCACACCCCTCAACGCAGGTACGCTCGAAGCGCACCCGACGACCGCCATCAGCAACGCAAGCGCGATGAGCAATGGCAACTGTCTTCGATGCTGCACCAATGTCATCGACGCAGTGTAACGCGGTGCGCTGGAAGAAGGTCAGGACAGAGGGCAGAGGTACCGGGGGCAGGGGGCCTGCCGACACGAATCATGCCGGGACATCATCCCCGCATCTCATTCATTCGCCTTGATGCGTGGCTCGCCGACCGACATTCAGCGACCGGCAGCGTTCCCGAGCGCAGCGCTGCAGCGCCGCACGCCTGTCGTGCGCAATCCGACAGGCGCAAGATCGCGCCACTCGACTCCCCCAACCGCCCGCAAACGGCCAATAAACGAGGTCGGACCTTTCGCAACCTCCGATCGCAGTCCCGATCACAGATATCAGAGGGGGGATGCGCAGCCGGGCCGTGCGCCGGATTTACAGCGTTCCCGAGGCGTTGGTTTTCATTGTCGGAAGGTCCGTGAACATCACGGCCCAGCCGCGGGCATTGCGGGTGCCGCCGTTGGCGCTGCCGGCTGGCTGCGCAGTGTTTTTCCGGCGTTGCAATTCGATAATCCCTCGTCCAAAACCGGTTTTGGTTCGTCCAGGAACGGTCTTCCGGGAGGGAAAGGCGCTCCTGCCGGCGCCAACAGTGTTCGGGGCTGAGTCAGGAGCGCTCTCGGGCGCGCCAGGAGCGCCTTTGCCTGAGGCATTATCGTTTTTCCTTCTTCCAGAAGCGTTTCTCCACGCCGGAAAAACGCAAAAGGCGCTCGGCCTCTGTCAGGTCAATGCCGGTTATCCGCTCGCGAAGGCGGGTTGAGGTCCGGGAAGCGTTGTTATCTGCATTTGAGTTGTTAGCAAGAACATCAAGTATCTCTTGGAAGTATCTCCGCTTTATGTGGGAGGGTGTACGGCCTTGCAGAAATGCCTGTATGGCGACTGTGCGGCATCACGAAGTTGACTTCTCGTTGACCGCCATGATTACACCATCTTCGACAAGAAACCAATACGACCGGTCAACGACACCGCCAGTGGAGTGGTACTCGAACACCCCAGTCGCGCCATCAGATGATGACCGCTCTCGGAGATTCGGATCGTACGCGCGTGCCGGTGCGCCAACAATGCGTTCCAGTTGGCCGAGGTGGCCGTGCCGCGCTCGCTCTTCGCGGCCATCCTTGACCGTGTCCGGCGGTTCGCGGCGGCCGCCCCGAGGGCGGGACCGGCATGAGGGCTCAGTCTGTTCGCCAATGGTCTCACCGGAAAGGGGCTTGGGATGTCGGTGCGCCGGGACGCCGTGATCGGATCGTGTTCGGGCTGCCGGGCGGGTGCGATCACGCCCGTTGCGGCGGGCCTCAACGCAGATCTTGTCCGCACGCGGC
>CAZVXI010000318.1:0-2510 GCA_964631295.1 uncultured Isosphaeraceae bacterium | reverse complement strand
GCGTGGGCAAGACAGCCATCGCGGAGGGCATCGCGCTGCGCATCATCAACGGCGACTGCCCCGCGTCAATGCGCCACTCGCGCATCATCGCGCTCGATGTCGGCCAGCTCCTCGCTGGCGCGAAGTTCCGTGGCGAGTTCGAAGAACGCCTCAAAGCAGTCCTGCGCGAGGTCACCGCGAGCGAGGGAAGGATTATCCTCTTCATCGACGAGCTGCACACGATCATCGGTGCCGGTGCAGCCGAAGGCGCTGTGTCGGCGGGCAACCTGCTCAAGCCCGCGCTGGCGCGCGGCGAGCTGCGCGCGATCGGCGCAACCACGCTCGATGAATATCGCAAGCACATCGAGAAAGACGCTGCGTTCGAGCGGCGATTCCAGCCGATCTACATCGGCGAGCCATCGCTCGAAGACACGCTGGCAATCCTGCGCGGGCTCAAGCCACGCTACGAAGCACATCATGGAGTGCGCATCCAGGATGCAGCCCTGCTCGTGGCTGCAAAGCTCAGCCATCGCTACATCTCCGACCGCTTCCTGCCGGACAAAGCCATCGACCTGCTCGACGAAGCTGCTTCGCGTCTGCGCATCGAGAACGACTCGATGCCTGTTGAGATCGATGAACTCCGCCGACGGATCATGCAGCTTGAGATCGAACAGGAAGCGCTCAAACTCGAGACGGATGCGGAATCCAAGAAGCGCCTGCAAGCACTCAAGGAAGAGCTTGAAACACTCAACGAAAAGAATCGCCAACTCACCGCGCAGTGGGAGATCGAAAAGTCGGAGCTTGATGAGATAAAAGCCGTCACTGCGGAGATCGATCATAAGAATACCGAGCTCGAACAGGCCCAGCGTCGAGGCGACCTCGAAGCAGCAGCACGCATCCAGTACGGAGAACTGCGCGACTTGCAGAAGCGCCTCGAACAGGCAGAACAGAAACTCAATGAACGCCAATCGCAGGGCGAAGCACTCGTGAAGGAAGAGGTTGACCCTGAGCAAATCGCTGAGGTCGTCAGCAAGTGGACGGGCATACCCGTCACATCGCTGATTGAATCGGAGCGTGAAAAACTTCTGCGCATGGAAGATGCGATCCGCGAACGGGTTGTCGGGCAGGAAGATGCTGTGCATGCCGTGTGCGATGCAGTCCGCCGCAGCCGTGCGGGCCTTGGTGATGCGAATCGGCCGATCGGGTCGTTCCTGTTCCTCGGCCCGACAGGCGTGGGCAAGACCGAACTGTGCAAGTCGCTCGCGCAGTTCCTGTTCGATACGGATGATGCTGTCGTGCGCATCGACATGTCCGAGTTCATGGAACAGCACGCGGTGGCGCGGCTGATCGGCGCACCTCCCGGCTATGTCGGCTACGAAGAAGGCGGCCGACTCACCGAAGCCGTCCGCCGCCGACCCTACTGCGTCGTCTTGTTCGATGAAATGGAAAAGGCACACCCAGATGTCAGCAATATTCTGCTGCAACTGCTGGATGAAGGCCGCCTGACCGACGGGCACGGCCGCACAGTTGATTTCCGCAATACCATCATCGTGATGACCAGCAACATCGGCTCGCAGGCGATTCTCGACATGACTGAGAAGGGCGCGATCGACATGGAGATCGAAACCCATGTGCGCGAACTGCTCAAGAAGACGCTCCGACCAGAACTGCTCAACCGCATCGATGAGACGATTATCTTCCATCAACTTACGCGCGAGCATCTTGCGGGCATCGTCGATATCCAGCTCGCGAACCTTCGCACGCGGCTGGCCGACCGCGGATTGTCGCTGGAGCTCTCCGATGAAGCGACGCAAGCCCTGGCGGACGAGGGCTATGACCCGCAGTTCGGCGCGCGGCCGCTCAAGCGCGTCATCCAGCAGCGGCTGGAGAATGCGATCGCGACGCGCATCCTCGGCGGGGAGTTCCAGCCGGGCGACACAATCCGGGTCGGTTACGAAGGTAAGAGCTTCACGTTCGCTGCGGAGCGGCATGCCGATGAGCCCGTGACCTCGAACTCCGGCGCATGACCGACCATGGCAATGCCACGACGGCGCGGGTGTGCGTGGCCAACATCTGCAGTCGATCGGCCCGAGGTCTATTCGCGCAAGAGCCGCGCGAATCTCTGGCGGAGAACAGCGCTGTTCAGCCGGAGAACTTTGATGTTCAGCGGCAGAACTGCGAGTTCAGACCGCGACGCGGTGCATGGGAGCCGCTCGCAGGCGATCGAGCGGGGCAGCCGCTGCAATTCGACTGGGAAGCTTTCCCATTCAATGAGGAACCATCCCCTTGCGCATGTGAGCCGCTGCCTTTCGCGAGGGGATCTTTCCCTTGCGCAAGTGAGCCGCTGCTATTCGATCGGCAATCACTGCCATTCAATCGGGAACCGTCGCCGATCGGGCGGGAGCTCATGTCGTTCCTGCAGCCACGGCCGCGCTGCGATCGGCAGACGGTCGCTGATGGTCGAGTATCGCCGTCGTTGGTGTGATCCTGGCGTGCCGGTGTCTTCATCGACGAGGGTCGAACTCGCCGTG
>CAZVXI010000317.1:0-2553 GCA_964631295.1 uncultured Isosphaeraceae bacterium | reverse complement strand
GTGGCGATCCTCGATGTCTCCACCGGTGCTGAACACGAATCGGTCGGCGCTGGCGCACTCATCATTCGATACGGCAAGAGCCGGTCCATCGACCACGGTCACGCGTCGGCGATCTACCTGCTCGAGCCAGCAGGTGCGAAGATCGAGCCGATCGCGATCCAATGGCAGCCAGACAGCGGGTACGAACTGCGCGCCATCGCACGTGTGAACGGGACGCTTCGCCAATACGACATGAATCGCTGACTACGCCGAGAGATAGCCGAACGCCGTGCGGTGCACTTGTGCTGCAACAGTCTTCCGCGGAGTGCGGCAGTGAGTCGGTGCCTATCGTGTGTGACGGAGGAACCGATGAGCAGTCCCATGAACAACGACAAGAGTGACGATCGCCTTCGCGAGCCACCTGCTCCGCGATTTGACTTTGCGAGTCTTGTGATCGACATGCACGAGCAACTTGTCTCTCTGCGCAGCGAGACCACGCCCAACTCTCACGGACACCGCCAGAAGACGCTCTTCAAGCATTCCGACCGGACAATCGCGCTGTTCGCTTTTGAACCCGGCGCGGTACTTGCTGAACACTCGGCAAACGGGACGGTGACGATCGAGGCGATCGAAGGCGAGTTGCTGGTGGGTGTGGGTGGCGAGGAAGAGGTGCTTCGACCTGGGCAGGTGTTGGTGATGTCGCCGGGGACCAGGCATTCGGTCGCAGCGAGAGTGCAGGCAGGGTTCCTGCTTCAAGTCTCTCTCGAGCCGTGATCGCGGTTGAGACCTTGTGCCATTGCAAGCAAACAGGCGCAGACACAGTTGGCGGGAACCAGCACGTGACTCACGTTTGCGATGGAGGATAAGCTGCGTCCTTACGGTACACGAGACCCGAGCCGATCATGAGCCGAGCGGTACCACGTGCTCGAACCAGTCGACTCGACGGCCCATTCCATTCGACGGAGCCAGCCATGCAGAACGTCATCAGAAACATTGTGGCAAACCTGACCCTCGTCGCGGGGGCTGTGTTTCTTTCCGCCAGTGTCGAGCGCGCCCAGGCGTGTACCCGTGCGGTGTATCTCGGACCCGAAGGCCGAATCATCACGGGTAGGACCATGGACTGGAAGGAAGACATGGACACCCATCTCTACATCTTCCCCCGAGGCATGGAACGCCACGGCGCGGCTGGTGCTGATTCGCTCAGGTGGACCAGCAGATACGGCAGCGTGATTGCCAGTATCTATGAAGGCGGCTCCGCCGACGGTATGAACGAGAAGGGTCTGGTGGTCAACATCCTGTACCTTGCCGAGTCGCAATACCCGCCCGCCGACGACCCACGCCCCGGCCTTTGCATCTCGGCGTGGGCGCAGTATGTGCTCGACCGCCACGCCACGGTCGCCGAAGCGGTCGCCGAACTGAAAAAGCGTGCGTTCAAGGTTGTCCCCGTCACCGCGCCGAACGGCGCACCCGGCACGGTCCACCTCTCCATCTCGGACCCGACTGGCGACTCGGCCATTTTTGAGTACATCAATGGCGAACTGATCATTCATCACGGACGCGAGTATCAGGTGATGACCAACTCGCCCCAATATGATCAGCAACTCGCCCTGAACGCATACTGGAGCAGTATCGGCGGAACCACCATGCTGCCCGGCACAAACCGCGCTGCAGACCGCTTCGCACGGGCGAGCTTCTACATCAACGCGACCGAACAAACCGACGACCCGCGTCTTGCGGCAGCTTCGGTCTTCAGCGTGATGCGCAATGTCAGCGTTCCGCGCGGCATCAGCACGCCAAATGAGCCCAATATCAGCTCCACCCGCTGGCGCACCGTCTCTGATCAGAAAGATATGGTTTATTACTACGAAGGTACAGAAAGCCCAAGTCTTGTCTGGGTCAGACTCAACCAACTCGACTTTGCCGAGGGTTCGGGCGTACGAAAGCTCCAACTTGCCGGCAATCTCGATCTCGCCGGCGATCAGACGAACGGTTTTTCACCCGCGATTCCCTTCACATTCCTCGGTGAACAACCCTGACAGGCAGTTGATCTTCTGCGAAGGATGGCATTCAGCCGCGTGTAAAACGGGCTGCCCGGCCCGCTCGCGATCTTGTCTCCAGCGTCTACAGTTCATCCTGCCGTTCGTCTCGTCGCCTGCCCATCGCCATCGGTCGTCCTCCATGACAACACCACACGCTCGATCACCGAACACCACTCGATCTGCTATACCAGCATCCATCAATCATGTCGCGCCTCCTGAGCCGACTTTTTCAACGGGCAGTTAGATCGTGTGTGAGAAGCCACCAAGAAGAGGGGGCGGGAGTCGTTGAATCTGGCGGAGAACAGCGCTGTTCAGCTGGCGAACTTCGATGTTCAGCGGGAGAACCACGATTCCAAGCCGCAACGCAGTTCATGGGAACTGCTCGCAGGCAATCGAGAGCCACTGCTGATCGCATGATGTCACGAGCGCGCCGCTCGGCGCGATGGATCCGTATGGGCTGTGCTCAACCGAAGACGGCGACGGTGATGATGGCGGACTGCCAATGAGTTCGCCATGGGGCAAGAGGCGCGTTTGC
>CAZVXI010000316.1:0-2580 GCA_964631295.1 uncultured Isosphaeraceae bacterium | reverse complement strand
GATCAAGCACAACGCAGGCATCAGTGATTCCAACAAGATCGCAATCGGCGTGCGCCCCGTGAACACTTCGCGTGACCCGATTAATGTGCCGAGCAGTTCGCCGCTGCTGAATGTACTGGCATCGATGCCTGGATCTCAGACGATTCGATATGCAGACACGCTGACGCCAGACTCTGGCGCAAAACCATTTGGAGCGCAAAATCTGCAGCTCTTCGTCGCAGTCGGCGATGACGAAGCGACCGATCCGGAGACAGCAAAGTTTGTCGGCGCATTCACACGCAACCCCATCGGCGTCGCATTCAATGCGGATGACAACAAGAAGACTGCGACCTACTTCGCGAGATGGGCATCGGTCAAAGGCGACACCGGCCCGTGGAGCGTCCCAATCAGCATGACCATCGCAGCGTGATCATTCACAGAACAATCAACCAAGAATGGAGTTTTCAAATGGCTACAGGAAGAGTCGGAGTCATGGGACAGAAGTCACGTCGTGTGAAGCAGACGCTCAGGCGCCAGCCGCCGACAGCGAATCGGCCGAGCCCGACGAATGTGATCTCAATCAATCCCGCGACGATCGAGCCGGATGCGTTCAATCTGCGGCTGGACTTTGATCAGCCGGTCCTGCTCAACGGGGTGCCGCAATATACCACGGATGTGGTTGGCGCATCGCCGGTGAGCGCAACCATGCTCACCGCGACGCGGATTGAGATCGAGTTCGATGCGTATATTTCAACCGCGACAACGATCACGATTCCGTACGAAGATAAAGCAGTTCGCAACAACTCGGGCGGATTCGTCACGCCGACTGTGCTGACTGTGAGCTGACGCGGCGATGAGTGGCGCAGGGGTGGGTCGTGTGCCGAGTTGCGGGCTGGGCCTAAGTCGTTCAGCTCAGCGCAGCGCGCATGCCGGCATGCTCCACCCACTCCCCAACCCTCTCCCTTCAAGGGAGAGGGAGACGGGACGGCCGTGTGCACACTCCACCCACTCCCCAACCCTCTCCCTTCGAGGGAGAGGGAGACGGGACGGTCGCATGCACGCTCCACCCACTCCCCAACCCTCTCCCTTCGAGGGAGAGGGAGACGGGACGGTCGTGTGCACGCATCACCCACATACCACAGACGGCCGTGTGCGTGCATCACCCACTTACCTTGTCACCAACTTATCTTCTATCGCGAGAAGAGCCATGACCGATCACACGACCACACACACAACGACATCACTCGCAACCCTCCCGCGGCCGGAGGCGCGCATGCCGATCAGTGTCCGGCAGGCGACACTGGATGATGTGCCGTTTATTGATGCACTGCAGAAGATGCATTCGCACATGGTCGGCTTCTTCCCGAAGAAGCAAATGGAAAGCTACATTGAGGGGAAGCATGTTCTCATCGCTGAGGGCTGTGAGCCATGCGCTGCGGGCTGTGATGCACGCACTCAAAGCCCAGAGCCCAGAGCTCACAGCGCGGCGGCACAGACGCCGCTGGGTTACATTATCTACAAGGATCAGTATCTCAAGCGTGATGATGTGGGGATTGTGTATCAGCTCAATGTGCAGCCGATGCAGCAGCGGAACCTGATTGGTGCGACGCTGCTGACTGAAGCGTTCGAGCGCAGTGCCTATGGGTGTAAGTTGTTCTGCTGCTGGTGTGCGCAGGATATTCGCGCGAACTGGTTCTGGGAAGCGTGCGGGTTCGTGCCGCTGGCGTTCCGGACGGGTTCGCGTGGCAAGCAGCGGATACATATCTTCTGGCAGAAGCGGATTCGGCAAGGTGATACGCAGACGCCGTGGTGGTATCCGTATCAGACGAGTGCGGGTTCGGTGCGTGAGGATCGCCTGGTGCTGCCGATTCCGCGTGATTATCACTGGCGTGATCAGATGCCACTGGTGTTGCCGAGCGAGCCGGCGTTGCCGCCGGGTCTGGAAGATGATGGAAGCGCGAAGTTGTTGCCGGGCGGTGCTGCTGTCCGGCCGCGCGTTGCAGCGGAGGAAGATTGCCCGGGGGCGGGCGCGGGTGCGAAGCCGAAGCAGAGCCGTGCGCAGCGGATGGCGGTTGTTCGCAGTCAGTCGAAGCACTTGCAGGGCTGCCCGCCGGGCAAGGCAGCGGTGATGACATCGAGCGGGATCAAGTACGTTGATCGCGGAGATGAAGAATCGCTGCTGCTTGCAGAAGAAGAGGCGGCGGCGAAGAAGAAGAGGAAATCCAGCAAGCCGCGTCGGCCGAGGCCGAAGCATGATCCGGAGCACATCCAGCAGGCGCGTGAGCTGCGCGACAGATACATCGAACAGTTGCAGCGTGAGCCCGGGCTGTTGCTGGAAGCGCAGCAGGCGACACGTTACGACATCAGCCGGCAGCTTGAGGGCGACAGCGTCCGCATCATCGAGGATGTGTTGCTGCTGGAGGGATGAGGGCGTGGTGGCGGGTTGCCAGCCTGAGAGGCGTTGCGATCGACAATGCGCCCGGATATATTCTCGGCATGCTGTGCCGATGGGTGGCCGGCGACGTCAAAGGGAGCAATGCATGATGCGTCAAATGTGTGTGGTGTTTGCAGCGGCGATGGCAATGTGTGTGTCGCTGGCAG
>CAZVXI010000315.1:0-2587 GCA_964631295.1 uncultured Isosphaeraceae bacterium | reverse complement strand
GCCAGCGGGCCGATGTTCCCAAGCCCGAGAACCGCTGAGCCATCTGTCACGATGGCGATCGAACGCCCTTTGATGGTCAGATCGCGTGCGCGCGACGGATCGTCGGCAATCGCGCGGCAGGGTCCTGCGACGCCGGGCGTGTACGCGACAGACAAGTCATCGCGTGAGTCGATCGACATGCTCGCGGTGACGGCAATCTTCCCGCCGAGTCGTTCGTGGACCACCAGCGACTGTTTCTCAAAGTCTGTCATTGGGTTGTGACCGTTCTTTCGGTGGGTGATGGGTTCAGCGCGCCGGATTGTAGGGCAGCGACGCATTGAGCCGACCAGCGTGTCAATGCCTGCTACCATGCCGATATTCACGTGCAACGATCTTGAGGAAGGACCCGACCGATGACGCCGTCCACACTTGCCGAGCCCAAATCACCAGCAACAACACCCATGCAGGATGCTGCTGCCGCGATTGATCAATCGGCGCTTGATCAGTTCCGCAGTTCGTTTGCGAGTCACCCGACCGCAGCGCTGATGCAAAATGCCGTCACGCAGACGACCATCGACGATATCGCGCTCAATCGGTCGATCGTCACGGGCACGCAGCACACGTTCTCGCACAAGCTCGACGACTGGGAGGTGACGAACCAGAAGCAGTCCGGCAGGTGCTGGATGTTTGCCGGGTTGAACCTGCTGCGCGTGGGCGCGATGAAGATGATGAACCTCAAGGAGTTCGAGCTGAGCCAGAACTACACGTTGTTCTGGGACAAGTTCGAGCGGGCCAACTACTTTCTCGAGGCGATCATCGAGACTGCCGACCAACCGGTGGATGATCGCACGGTGGCGTTTCTGCTTGATCGTCCGCTGGAAGATGGCGGGCAGTGGAATATGTTTGTCAATATCATCAGAAAGTACGGGCTCGTCCCGAAATCCGTCATGCCTGAGACGGAAAGCTCATCGAACACGAGGCGGATGAACGGGAACATCATCCACAAGCTGCGCGAGGCGACGAAACACCTGCGCGAACTGCGCAGCAACGGCGCGCCGATGGAGGCGGTCCGCAGCGCGAAACATGAAATCCTGCAAACGGTCTACCGCATGCTGTGCATTCATCTGGGCACGCCGCCGCGTTCATTCCACTGGCAGTGGAACGACAAGGACAAGGGCTTCGAGCGTGATGGCCAACTCACGCCGCTGCAGTTTGCATCGAAGTACATCACGATTCCGATCGACGAGTATGTGTGCCTCGTCCATGACCCGCGCGAATCAAGCCCGTTCAATCGCACCTACACCGTGAAGTATCTCGGCAATGTGCTTGGTGGCGAACAGGTGAAGTATCTCAACGTTGAGATGGACGTGATGAAAGACATCGCACGGCGGAAGATCGAAGACGGCGAGCCGGTGTGGTTCGGCTGCGATGTCGGCCCGCAGATGCGACGCGACCTCGGGCTGTGGGACCGCAACCTGCTCGAGTACGACAAGGTCTACGACACGCAGTACACGATGAACAAACGCGACCGGCTCATGCATCACCAGACGCAGATGACGCACGCGATGCTGTTCACCGGTGTGGATTCGGTCGGCAACACGGCCCGCCGCTGGCGTGTGGAAAACAGTTGGGGCGATGACAACGGGCAGAAGGGCTACTACACGATGAACGACTCATGGTTTGATGAGTACGTCTTCGAGATTGCCGCCCGCACCAGCTACCTGCCGCCCGAGTTGCAGCAGGCGCTGGAGGAAGAGCCGACCGTCCTCACGCCGTGGGATCCGATGGGCGCGTTGGCCAAGTGATGATCGCGCGTCGAGCGGGGTCGTTGCCGGGCATCTCAGATTGCTCTGCTCTCGGGCCCGTGGTGGGCGTCGCTGGCAGTCATCTGCCGGGCTGATTCAGAGGCATCGCTCGACGAATCGCTGATCTCGGGTGATCGCGGGCTGAAGACCCCGGATTTTCGATCAGCGACGCAACAATTGAGCGATCAAAATCGATTCGTCTTGAGACATCCGAAGGGCAATGGTGACCCGGACATTTTCCGATCATTTCTCTGAAATTCGGCAATAAAACCTCCCTCAGCGGCGTTTTACCGAATTGGATCACATGCCGCGGCACGCCCCGGGATTGCGAGCCCTCTGGCCCTCGCGGGGTGGAAGACATGCACACGGCAGACGCCCGACAACTCAATATCGCCTTCTGACAGCGACCTCTATACGACACACCGCGTGCCCCGGCATGGGCATGACAATCGAATATCAGGCATGTGATCCCCGGCTCGGGCGGACTGCGCGTGCCGTCCGGTCGGTTGGGTTCGTCGTGTGCATTGGGGCAGGCAACGGCGGTTCACGGCGGTGTCAGGGAACGGTCCCTGATGCGAGCGTGCGCTGCGTGTCAGCCAGATCGATGAGCTGCGAGGTTCTTCTGTGCTGGGATGGCTCGAGATCGTGTGTTTGCCAGATGCGTTGCAGACCTTCGCGTTTTGTTCGCAGCATGCATCGCATCGGGCGACGGCGATCTTTGCTGGGCCGGTCGCCGGTTGCGGCGGGCGCGTCTACCATCCCCGATTCGGGATCGCGTAGCTCAGTTGGTAGAGCAACCGCCT
>CAZVXI010000314.1:0-2615 GCA_964631295.1 uncultured Isosphaeraceae bacterium | reverse complement strand
AGGGGCGCCCCCGGAATGTAGCCACGGGTGTTATCCGGGGGCCCGTGGAAAGAAGTCGGCATCAATATATCACATCTTCATTTCTCAGATCGCCCCGGCAGGGGCGAAGGGATCAGCGTGCGATCAACGGCGTGCAACTCCTTCGCCCCTCCGGGGCGAAGATGCGCGTGTGCGTGCATTGCGTTCCACGGGTTGCGGCCGCTGCGCAGCCTGACCCGTGGCGACACTCTGTGTGCCGTTCGGGGCAATGTGCGAAGGAGATCAGCAACAATCGCCTTGTGTTCAGCTCATGCGTGAGGCACCTCTCGTCATGTGTGAGGCGCCTCACTGGTTCTGTGAGGCGCATCTCTTGCGCTTTGAGGCACCTCACATCAGCGCAGCGGCGCCTCTTCTGCTCTGAGCGGCGCCTCTTGGCGCGATGGTGGCGCCTCAATGCGTGTCTGATGCGCCTCACAATCAGAAAAACGCGCCTTTCCTGACGATTCACAGAAGTGGCGACGTGACAATGCCGATTGCTACGATCGCAGCGATGGTTCCAACGAAGCAGATGATGCGTCGCGCGCTGCGATCATGCAAGAGGATGCACAGCCATGGCGACCGGAGACTTTCTGCCGACACGTGATGCCGACCTGATCAATTGGGCACGCGGATTCTCGCGACTTCTGAATGAAACGCCAGATGCGTTTGGCGTCTCGCCTGCACAGGCCGCGACGTTTGCTTCACTTGCAGATACATACACCAGTGCGTATGCGCTCACCCAGAGCAACACAACACGCACGCCGTCGCGAATTCTCGCGAAGAATAAAGCGAAAGAATCGCTCATCGCCGATGCCAGAGCGCTATCAAAGCAGATTCAGAGCGCGCCGAGTGTGACGAACGAGCAGAAGGCGCAGCTTGGTCTGGCGATTCCGCGGGAAGCGGTGCGCGTGGCCCGGCCGAAGAGTGCGCCGCAACTGTTCATCATGTCAACCGTCGGCCGTTGTGTGACGATTCGTCTGTGTGATGCAGACCACCCGACGAAACGCGGCCGACCAGCGGGCGTCGCGTTCGCAACGATCCTGACTTACGTGGGCAACAAGGCACCGGCCGACATCGGTGAGTGGCGGTTTGCGGGCAACACGAGCAAGGTGACGAAGCATCGTGTTCACTTTCCAGCAAGTGTTCCGGCCGGTTCGAAGGTGTGGATCACAGCGATGTGGTACAACTCCCGAGCCGAGCAAGGCCCGGTGGCAATGCCGAAGGAAACGCACATCGCCGACGGCCTGACGAGGCCGCTGGCGATGTGAGCAAACACGTCACGTACAATCACGGACCGTGTCGGCGATACGTGATCAGGACAACAACGACAAGCCCGCGCCTGTGCCGGGCGTCGGACGTTCCGCAGATGCAGCACGCCTGTCAATCGAGTGTCACGATCGGGGCGGCAGGCCGATCGTGTCTGCGAGGCCATCGAGCCGGTATCGGCAGTGTTTGCAACGCATTGTTCCGGGGGTCGGCATGGGTCAGTCATCATCTGAGTGGATGATGTCACCGTGCTCTGCCATGGCGCGCAAGAGTGCAACGCTGAGGGGCGCAAACACAATTATGAACCCAACGGTCGCAGCGGTGATCGGTTCGGGGAGATGGAGTAAACCTCCGCAGCACGTGACAGTGAGAAACAGCAGCGCTGCGCTGATGCAGCACCATTCCCCGAAGGTCGGAAGCAACCGCTGGACATGAAACGTCGCCGGATCATTCGGATCAAATGCTTCGCCGCATTCCGGGCAGCGGTTGTCTGCGAGGCCATCAAGCCGGTATCGGCAGTGTTTGCATCGCATGGTGGGCATGGGTCAGTCTGTTCTCCTAAGCTCACGGGCCTTTCGTGATCGTTGCACTATGAGCAAACCCAGGATCGGGACCACGACAACCGCATACAAGAACAATGCGATAGCCGAGATGTATCCGGCGACGATCGGGATGAGCCATAAGTCGCGCATGGTCGAAAGTTGGTTCTGCCGCATCCAAAGCAGGAACGTTGTTCCATATGTCACGAACACGATGACGAATACACAGCCCGCAACTATGAAGCCCCAGAAGAGTGCCTTGCCGATCGTCCGTCGAACAGGACGCTGTCGCAGTTGCGCAATACCTGAGAACGGTTCTGGATCATTCGGATCAAATGGTTCGCCGCATTCCGGGCAGCGATGGCTGGAGAGTCCGATGAGGTCGTACCCACAGTGTTTGCATCGCATTGTTCCGGGGGTCGGCATGGGTCGGCTGTTCCTATCGCCGCTCATTTCTGCATCTTCTGCCGGCCGCGTTTGTGCTGATGCTGCTCGGCGAAGTGATTCAACAGAACAAATACGATCAACGCCGGCAACAGACTGCCCAACAGGGCCAGGGCCGCGGTCCCCGCTGCCTTGAGCGCCATCGTCGTGAGTGGCTGATCCGGTCGCCATGGACTCATTTCCCATCGCATGTCGTCCCAGAAATTGACGATGAAGATCACCGCCAGAAACAAGAAGAAGTACCGCCAGCCAATGAGCAATCGCCGGATCACATAGAACGTCGCCGGATCGTCCGGATCAAATGCTTCGCCGCATTCCGGGCAGCGGTTGTCTGCGAGGCCATCAAGC
>CAZVXI010000313.1:0-2628 GCA_964631295.1 uncultured Isosphaeraceae bacterium | reverse complement strand
CTGAGCGAGATCATCTCTCGGAGGCAATGCGCCCGATGGAGAGGGTGATGGCAGTCGTCGGGCATGAGTTACGCACGCCTCTCGCCGCCTTGCGCGCCACGAGTGAGTTTCTTCTGAGCGATTCCGCAGAAGAGGACGTGCGAAAGACTTTTCTGGCGAGTATTCACGATGAAGTCATTCGAATGGCTGAACTTGTCAACAACGTGCTTGAGGCGGCGCGAATCAACAGCGGGACTGTGCGATGGAACTGGGGAAAGGTCGATCTCGTCCAGACCGTCGACAATGCCTTCAGCATCATCGGGTCGCTCATCGATCAGCAGGCAGTGACACTGGCAGCAGATATCCCTGAAGGGCTCGCGATGCGAGGCGATCGCGAGGCGATTCAAAGACTGATCATCAACTTCGTCTCGAATTCGGCAAAACACACGTCCGACGGTGCCATCAGAGTGTGCGCCAGCGAATTCACGGATGACGAGCGGCGCCGCTGGGTCGAACTGCAGATTCGAGATTCTGGCGGGGGGATCGCCAATGAAACGCTTGAAAAACTCGGCAAAGCGTTCGTGTTGAACTCGGGTGTTGTTGGTTCAGATTACATCAAAGGGACAGGGCTGGGCCTGGCAATCTGCGGGGGGATCGTCGCGGCACACGGTGGAACGATCTCGGTTGCATCTAAGCAGGGAGAAGGGACCACCTTCACAGTTCGCCTGCGGGCTGACCTCGAAGGTGCAGATATCCAGTCTCCTGACGATATCGAAATACAGAGGACGGCCGCCTGATGACCAAGATACTTCTCGTCGACGACATGGCAGTGTTCCGTGAACCGATCGCAGCATCGCTTCGGGTTGAAGGATTCGAGGTCATCTGCGCGGAGAACGGGCAGGAGGCATTGGACGAGATCAGAAGGGAACGCCCGGACGTTGTTCTGCTTGATGTAGCCATGCCTGTCATGGATGGTTTGCAGGTGCTCCAGGCCCTTCATGAACAGCCGCGCATGCCGATGTCGCGCATCATTCTGCTGACAGCAGTATCTGAGCGCGACTATGTGATCCGGGCAGGTCGACTTGGCATCAAGCACTACCTCTTGAAGTCGCAATTCTCATTGAAGCAGTTGGTGGACCGGGTCAACAAAGTTCTGTGCACGGAAGAGGAAAGTGACCAGAACTGCACCGATCAGCCGAACGATTCAACAAGCGTGACACAGCAGGCAAACCCCGAAGTCGCCGACGCCTTACCGGATACGGACAGTCCTCTGACGCAGCTCAAACAAAAACCCTCGCTGTTGCGCAAGTCCGATGTACTCCAGAGGCTGAACGAAATGGCAGAACTGAAAGCCTTTTCTCCAGTCGTCTCGCGGCTGCTGCAACTGACGAACAGTGAGAGCAGTTCGATTCAGAACATTGTCAAGACAGTGAAACAGGACCAGGGAATCGCGCTGCGCCTTCTCAAGCTCGCAAACTCTGCAGTGTATACGCGAGGCGAACCCGTGGACTCGATCGATGAAGCGGTCAAACGAATAGGCCTTGCTCAGATTCGCCAGGCGGTGTTGAACATCGGGCTTATTGAGGCGATGTCAACCGTCATGATCGGCGATCATGTGGATGCGGGACAGTACTGGGAGCATTCGATCGCGTGTGGCCTGATCGCCTCCGAGATTGCACATCAGAGAGATCCGCAATCGGCAGATATTGCATTCACGATGGGGATCATGCATGACGTCGGTCGAATCATGCTCTCGGAGTGCTATCCGGCAGAGTACTGTGAGGCCATCGAAACAGCCCAGAAGCTCGGCGTCCCGCTTGAACAGGTCGAGACGCGTCTGTTCATGATCAACCATGCCGACTGCATGGATTCACTGCTGCACAAATGGAAGTTCCCCAAGGAACTCATCGATCCAATCGTGTTTCACCATCTTTCGATCGGGAATATCCGCCGCGTGGCGCCGCGCCGACTGGACGAAGTCGCCACGCTCGCGCTCGCCGATCGCCTCACGCACGCCATGATGCTCGGTTCAACAGGCAACAGCATCCTCTATCCGACGGATGACTTCTGCGATGCGCTGAAGCTCCGGCCTGAACTGCTCGTCAAAATCGAGGATACGGCACGCGAGGACACGACGTCGCTGCGTGTTACGATGCTTCGCGCATCGACTGATGGCAACGAATGGGCGGATCGGCGCGAGCACTACCAACAGCTCGCCGGCGCAGACGCCCGATCGTTGTATGTAAGCAAGAGCGAAGAGTTCGATTCATTCGCGATCTTTCTGCGACAACTGGAGCAGCACAGGGACGGCCCACCAAACATCGCCGTTGTCTACATTGCGAAAGCGAGTGATGCAGTGATGATCTCAACGCGCTTGCAGCGCGAAGAGAAGCAGCGGGAACTGGACTGCCTGCCGACCATCGTGCTGACGCCTGATCCAGCGAAGCTGCCGTTATCCGAGTTCAAAGGGCGCATGGTGTCTGTTCTGCGCGTGCCGACACCCTCGCATACGCTGGCCAGGGAGGTCGGCAGGCTTTCATGCGGTTTGTCACAGGCAGCTTAATGCATGCAACTCTGTGTACGTAGCCGCCACCCTGACCTGACCAGATGCTGTGTTTACGCTGCCCTGCGAGGCGGAACGCGAGGTGT
>CAZVXI010000312.1:0-2674 GCA_964631295.1 uncultured Isosphaeraceae bacterium | reverse complement strand
CGCCGAAGCGATCTTCAAGGACAAGCCGCCCGCGCCGCGGTTTGAGTGGACGCTGGGCTGGCGCGGGCACCTGTTCTCCGTCGGCGTGGACCTTGCGTTCGCCGCCACCGGCTGCACGCTCCTGCAACTGCGCACCATCGCCATCGCTTCGGCGCGACGGTCGGTGGGGTGAACAGGGAGCCGCGGACACATGAACACGCAGCAACAACCGGATGATCAACCAACCACCGCAGAACTGCAGCGCAAGCCGGGGTGCCTGGGGTTTCTTGCGCGGCTGCTCGGGCCGGATGAGAAGCAGAGGGCCGGGGCTGCGGCTGGCTCGAAGCGCGCCGATGCCCAACTCCCGGGGGCGGGGGCCGATGGTCCCATGCCGTATGTGCGGAAGAACTATCTGCTGAGCAAGGCGGAGCGGTCATTCTTTGGTGTGCTGCAACAGGCGGTCGGCACCGACGATGAAGATGGAGGCAGGTATCTGATCTTCGCGATGGTGCGGCTGGCTGATCTGGTATATATCCGCAAGGGCACGGAGAAGTGGCAATCATGGCAGAACAAGATCGACCGCAAGCACATTGATTTCGTGTTGTGCGACAAGGACACGGTGAAGCCGCTGCTCGCGATCGAACTGGATGACAGGAGTCATGAAACGCAAAAGCGCCAGGACCGCGATGGCTTCGTCGACGCCGCCCTGCAAGCCGCCGCCCTGCCGCTGCTCAGGGTGAAGGCAAAGGCGGGGTACAGTGTGCGGGAGATTGCAGAGGCTGTATCCTCTCGTATGAGATGACGAACAAGGAGACAGGATGCAGGAGTACCAAAGCGATTCAATCGACCGGTCTTCGGGCGAGGTTATGCGCCCCACTATTATCGAGGCGAAGTCGGAAGCCGCCGCGACAAAGGCCTTTGCAGAGTGGTTCCCAAGTCAAGTAGTTACCGGATGCCGTGTGTTCAACGAGCCGGCTACTCCTCCGCATTCATAGGAGTCCTCAGCAATGCGGATAACCCGCGCTACGCTTTCGATGATCCGAAGCTGAGCGCGTGCTTTGTCGCGCTTCAAATCGGCCAGTATTGTCAGGGCGAATGGGGGACTTCGACCTTAGGTGCATTCTTGATTTCGGTGTTTGTGGGCTTTCCGATCGGAATTGTGCTCGGGAGTGTCGTCTTTGGTGTCGTGTACTGGACTTGTCGCCTGATGGGGACGATCGCGCGCAAGTGCCTCAATCTCGAACCGTGGGATGAGTAGGATTGACAACCTGTGTAGTGAACACTTGTTTCGCTACGTCTCACCACGCGAAGCTTTCACGATGCGCCCAAACATCTCTGACCATTTTTTCATCGCCTTCTCCTGCGGCACTGCGTCTTCCATGTCGGGGTCGGGTGGAGTGTATATAGACGAGATAGTCTCACGTATGAACACTGCATAGTCGTCGGAGAGCTTCTTCTCTTCGACCTCTTCAACGACGGCACGGTAAGCATCGAACGTTGACGCCACGGACGCCTTGAAACGATATGATTGGAGTTCCGTGCGAGCCTTGCTCGCCTGGATTGTCAGAAACCACACCAGGAAGCCGACTGGAACTGCCGTAAAGAGTTTCGAAGTGAGTCCAATCCATTCGGATGCCTGCGTGGCAGCATTCGCATTCTGATCGGCTGGTGTTGGGACAAGACTCGCCACGATAGCCGCACCCACGAGTGCTGCGCCGACATAGGACACTATCGCCAATCCCATCCATACGCCGTACCACCATGACAATGATGTGATCTTCTTCTCAAACGCCTCGGCGAGCGCGCCACTCGCCGTCAGGCGAAACTGTTCCTGAATCCGCTTATTGATCTCCGTGAGCCGTTCCTCCCAATCCGTGATCGTCTTCTCGTTCTGACTGCGACTCGCGTTCGCGCCCTCGATAGTCTTCTCTACTCGAGTCTCCCAATCGTTTAGCTTGGCTCGCCATTGTTCTGAGTTGTCTTCAATGGTCTTGATCTTAGTCTCAGATGCGGTCACAGCCGTGTGAACGTCATCAATCTTCGTTTTCAGGTCAGACGCAGTCGTGTGATCGCTTTCGATCTCGCCACTGAGCTCTGTAGCCTTTTGTAGTGTCGTGCCTATGGACGCCGCGTCTCGTTGTGCGTCTTCCAGCACTTTCGAGAGCTCATCAACGCTAGTGCGAACATCGTCTGCCTGCGACGCAACCTCTTTGATGTTGTCGATCTGCTTTTCGATCCTTGACAAAGCGTCGCTGATGGTCTCTGTGGCAGTCGACGCGTCCATCAGGTCGAGGTTGAATAGCTGTTGAAAAATTCCTCCATCCTCGTCTCGGGTTCCTGATCAGGGTTCTCGAGGAGGTCAGCGAGGCGATGTGCGGCGTTTGATGCGTCCCGGATGCCCTTGTGCGGCAAGACAGCAGCGGTTTCGATTGTCAGCTTCCCAAGCGCTTGGGAGCACATCGTGAGTCGGCGCCGAATCTCGGCTTCAGACATGTTTACGAGCGTGAATCGTGTCTCATCTTCGAGAGGTTGGTCGATCCTCGTTCGATCTGCTTCGACTTGGTCAATGACACTTTCGATGCTGCTCATTCTCTCGTTGTCCGTGATAATCGCTCAAAACCACACCGGTCGGTCGATCGGCTTGATGTTGTCGATGGTGTAGAAGCGGCGGTTTTCGGTGTGGGACTGGAATGTG
>CAZVXI010000311.1:0-2693 GCA_964631295.1 uncultured Isosphaeraceae bacterium | reverse complement strand
CGGCGTGCATCCGAACGATCATGTGAACATGGGCCAGTCGAGCAACGACACGTTCCCGACGGCGATGCATATTGCTGCTGCGACGATGATCACGAAGCAACTTCAGCCGGCCCTCTCGCGATTGCGCGATGAACTGGATGCAAGGGCAACGCAATACGACGGGCTCGTCAAGATTGGCCGTACGCATCTGATGGATGCAACGCCGATTCGCGTGGGTCAGGTCTTCGGTGGCTTCGCGTATCAGATCGGGCAGGCAGTGAACGAAGGCGGTCGGCTCGACGCACTCTCGCAGGAAATGCCCATTGGGGGCACGGCCGTCGGCACGGGGATCAATACGCATCCCGACTTCGCCCGACGTGTCTGCAGCACGCTGGCCAGCCGTACTGGCGTCATGTTCAACGAGACCGACAATCATCCTTCATGCCAAAGCGCGAAAGATGCCTTCGTCTCTGCTCATGCTGACCTGAAAACCATCGCAGTTTCCCTCTCCAAAATCGCCAACGACATTCGTCACCTCGGCTCCGGCCCGCGTTGCGGCATCGGCGAACTGATCCTTCCCGCCATCCAGCCAGGCTCATCCATCATGCCCGGCAAGGTCAACCCCGTCATCTGCGAATCGGTCATGCAGGTCTGCTGCCGCGTCATCGGCAACGATGCGACCGTCACCATGGCAGGCATGGGAGGCGTCGGTTCGATCTTTGAACTCAACGTCGCGATGCCTGTGATGATCGATGCGTTCCTCGAATCCGTCACATTGCTCAGTAACGTGAGTAACGTCTTCGTCGACAAACTGCTCAAAGGGCTTGAAGTCAACGAAGCCCGCTGCGCTGAACTGCTCGATCATTCGCTGATGACCATCACCGCGCTCGCGCCCGAGATCGGCTACGACACCTGTGCCGCCCTCGCCAAGCAGGCACACAAGGAAGGCAAAACCATCAAACAACTCGTGAGTGAGCAGAACCTGATGCCCGAAGCGCGGCTCAACGAACTCATGAACTACGACCGCATGACGAGGCCCGATGCACAGTGATTCCCCACAGGCGTTGTCATTTTGAACGTGCAGAGCGTGTGAGGTAATCGTGGAGGAAATCTCGCGGCTGACAAGTCCACCGCGCAGTCAACCCGATCGGCCCGCTCTGCCGAAGTCTCGGTGAATCTCCTATAATCATTCGCACGAACAGATCATCAATCGGTGTGTACGTGTGGTGGCCCTTCGTGGCATCTGTCGTGAATCACTCCGCAAGAGGAATCGTCAATGTCTGGCAGCGCAAACATCGGAGTCCATGTAGATCACGGAACGCAGGAAGATCCTGCTCAGATCGCCGAGTTCGAGGCCCGCATCGCCGCTGGCGAGCTGATTGAAGCCGACGACTGGATGCCGCAGGCCTATCGCACCGGCATGCTGCGGATGGCTGAGCATCACGCGAACAGCGAGATCGTCGGCGCCCTGCCCGAAGGCGAGTGGATCACACGCGCGCCGTCGCTTCGCCGCAAGCTCGCGCTCACCGCCAAGGTGCAGGATGAAGTCGGCCACGGGCAGATGCTCTACCGCGTGAGCCAGGATCTTGGCAAAACGCGCGATGCCATGCTCCGCGATCTCATCACCGGCAAGACAAAATACCACAACGTCTTCAACTACCCCGCGCCGACGTGGGGCGACATCGCCATGATCCAGTGGCTGATTGACGGCGCTGCGATCATGAACCAGAAGACACTCGCCGACGGCGCCTACGGCCCGTACATTCGCACCATGAAACGCATCAACATGGAAGAAGCGTTCCACTTCAAGTCCGGCGAGGACATGGTCCTCACACTCATGAGCGGAACAAACAAACAAAAGCAACTGTGCCAGGACGCTTTTGACAGGTGGTGGTATCCATCCATCATGTTCTTCGGCCCGCCGGACAAGCCCAATGTCGAAAACCTCCCCCCCATGCGCTGGCGGATGAAAACCGAAACCAATGATTCACTGCGCCAGCGATTCGTGAACCGCTTCGCGCCCGCAGCGCTCGACCTGGGCCTGAAGATTCACATCGTCGAGAAAGACGACGCCGGCATGGTCATCTCAAAGAAGCCCGATGAAAACCTCCGGCTCAACGAAGATACCGGCAACTGGGAGTTCTCCCCGCCCGACTGGGATGAGTTCTTCCGTGTGATTCGCGGCAACGGCCCATGCAACGACAAACGCCTCGCGCTCCGCCGGATGAGCTACGAACAAGGCCACTGGGTGCGGCAAGCCATCATGCACGGCAAAGTCTCCCTGCCGCCCGCCGCGTAAAGAAGCGGCGATCAGACGAGCGACCGTTGAACCGCTTGGCACCTGTCAGGTCAATCCCGATTCTCTGCTGCGCAGTGATGCATCGCGTCCGATAGCACGCGCCTACCACGACCAACAGCGTCCGGGCTGGTCGATGGGCGCACAGCCCGCATGATCCGCACCGTGCAACCCAGCATGCGCCCCGGAATACCGGTCAGGCGCGGCTCTCGACCGGTCAAACGCGGCTCTCGACCGGTCAAGCGGGGCTCCCGACCGGTCAAGCGCGGCTCTCGACCGGTCAAGCGGGGCTCCCGACCGGTCAAACGCGGCTCTCGACCGGTCAAGCGCGGCTCTCGACCGGTCAAGCGTGGCTCCCGACCGGTCAAACGCGGCTCCCGACCGGTCAAACGCGGCTCCCGACCGGTCAAACGCGGCT
>CAZVXI010000310.1:0-2716 GCA_964631295.1 uncultured Isosphaeraceae bacterium | reverse complement strand
ATGGTATCTTCGAGGCAGCAAACGCCGACGGTGAACAGTTCGGCATCGAGCGCACTCGCAACATCATGCAGGCGCATATTTACGAGACGATGCAGGATGTCATCAAAGTAATACGCGCGGAACTTCATGCATTTACAACCGACGCAGCACAACAAGATGACCAGACGGTCATTCTCATCAAACGCACAGACGCATAACCCACGCGCTACCGCGGCTGCTTGATCTGTGGATCAACATCGCCGGTGATCAGGCGTGCGCCTTTCGTGAACACGATGTAGTTCCACAGCCATGAAAGCAGGACGAAGACGCGGCGCCTGAACCCGATCAGGAACGCAATGTGTACGACGCCCCACAGAACCCACGCAATGAATCCGGTGAGGTTCAAGCGGCCGATCGATGCAACGGCTTTCGCGCGACCAATCGTCGCTATTGTGCCTTTGTCGCGGTAACGAAACGGCGCACGGTGGTCGGGAGCCACGCCATTGCCGGTTTCCCGGGCGATGACACCTCCCACGTAGCGGCCCATCTGGATTGCTGCTGGAGCAACACCGGGCACCATGTCCAGTTTATCATCGTTTGCATGTGCAATATCACCAATGGCAAACACATTGCGGTGGCCTGGAATCGTCAAGTCGGGTTCGACCACGATACGACCTGCTGAATCGAGGGGTACATCAAGGCGCTCCACAAGATCATGCCCGCGGACGCCGGCTGCCCAGAAGACATTCTCTGCCGCGATTGATGAGTTGCCAACTTCGACGCCCGCATCACTGACACTCGTGACCGGGCTATCAAGCAGCACTTCCACACCCATCGCGACAAGATCACGCTTCGCACGATGACTCAACGCATCGGGCATCCCACCGAGCAGTCGCGGGGCGGCTTCGATGAGGATCACGCGGGCTGTGCTTGTATCGATGTGGCGAAAGTCGCGCTGGATAGACTCAGCCGCGATTTCCTTGAGCGCACCGGCGAGTTCGACGCCGGTTGGGCCGCCACCGACGACAACGAACGTGAGTTTCGCCCTGCGGGACTGTTCATCTTCCTCGCGTTCCGCCTCTTCGAAAGCCAGTAGCACTCGCCTGCGGATCTCAAGCGCATCGTCGATCGTCTTCAGTCCGGGTGCATGCGTGCGCCAGTCATCATGGCCGAAGTATGAATGTGTTGCGCCGATCGCAAGGATCAGATAGTCGTATGCGATCTGTCCATCCTTGAGATGGACGATGCACTTATCGAGATCGACCGAGCGTGCGTTGCCCATGATGACATCTGTGTTTTCCTGATGCCGGAGCACACTGCGAATCGGAGTTGCGATATCTGCCGGCGAGAGAGCCGCGGTGGCCACCTGATACAGCAGCGGCTGAAAAAGGTGGTGGTTCTCCCGGTCAATCAGTGTCACGCGAACAGTCGCACGCGCGAGCCGTTTCGCCGTGTTCAGGCCTGCGAAACCGCCACCGATGATCACGACATGCGGTCGCAGCAGGGATTTTTCGAAGTCATCGTGCATATGCGATACTAGGGCAGATGGCGTGACCGCGCTCTGCGTGCAGCGCCATACGCGGGATTCGCGTACGTTGTAAACGATGTGAAGTACACCGAAACAGCACGCGCGGTCATGCCGGATCATCTGCGCATTGCAGGCACGCGAGTTGGTTTGAACGTGGGAACAGACCGCCATCGACTTGAAGTGAGCGACAGAGCGGCAGTCGCGTGAGGATAATCGTGACCCGAACCCAGACCGCAAAACGACCCGTGAACGGATTCCATCACCGTGAGTGTGCGCTGGTTGAGAGGTGTTTCTGCTCGCCGTCGCAGATATCAACGCATGCGGTGTGACATCGAGAACAACCCGATCCGCGATCGCCTTTTGCATACAGTCGCGGCGGTTTGTGACGGTCGCTTATCGAGTCAACCGGAGTGGGACGCCGGTCGCTTCATGTGCGAAGCTGCGCCCGATGACGGTGCCAGTGAAGCGCATTTACTCTGCAGCGTTTCGGATCTGCCAGTACTCGAGTTCGACCGGTGCCTGGCGGCCGAAAATGGTGACGAGAACGCGGACCTTGCCCTTTTCGGGCATGACTTCATCAACGGTGCCTTCGTAGTTTTCGAACGGCCCTTCGGTGATGGTGACGTTGTCACCCTGCTCGAACTCCATGCGGATTTCCGGCGTTTCGTCCGGTCGTTTGGAGTCATGCAGCGTTTTCTCGACTTCGTGCGGCGACATGGGCGTGGGCCGCCCGGCTGTCCCGACGAAGTCACCCACACCCGTCGTTTCCTTGATCAGGAAGAACACATCCTGCGGGATGCGCCCGTCGTCTTCGAGTTTCATTTCGACGAAGACATATCCGGGATAGAGCTTTGTTTCGGTGATGCGTGCCTTGCCGCCCTTGATTGTCTTGGTTTTCTCGGTCGGCACCATGATGCGGCCGACGCGTTTGGCGAGGCCTTCGATCTGCACCTTGCGCAGCAGCGTTTCTCGAACGTAGTTTTCCTTGTTCGACGCGACACGAAGCACGAACCAGTCCATGCCATCGCGATACGCGGGAAGGTCGGATGCCGGGTCGAACGGCTGATCGCCATCACCATCGCCCTCACTACCACTGCCTTCGCCGGTCTTGCCAGCATTGCGTGAATCAGCTTTTTCAGCGTTGTCGTGCGATGTCTTCTCTGCATCAGCGGCGTTGTTCTCATCGGCTGGTGTGGGCTGATCTTCAGA
>CAZVXI010000309.1:0-2735 GCA_964631295.1 uncultured Isosphaeraceae bacterium | reverse complement strand
AAGTATCTTCGCGCCCAGTTCGCAAAGTATCGCGAACGGCTGCGCGAGATTGACGAGCAGGCAGCTGCGCGCATGGATCAGGATTTGCTTGAGGAGCGTGGGAGGTTGCTGGCTGTTGAGCGTGAGAAGATCGACGCTTGGCGCAGGGGTCGGGGCGGGGGCCATCCACCGCCAGAGCCGCGCCGATTGCAGGTTGAAACGCTGATTGCTGAAGCGAAACTCGACATCGTGACATCTACAGATGTGCTCGCGCGACATGCAATGGATGAACTGTATGAAAATGTTGATGCGACTGTCGCAGATGAGCAACGCGCAGACTGGAACTTTTCGTGGCAACTCGTGGTACGTGATACGGCTCTCACACTTGACTATGAGGGTGTTGGCGCACAGGACTTTCTGCAGTTACCTGATCCTGTGCTCCTTATCGAAGCGAAACTGGCTCAGATCGGCGATCTTCCAGGTGAAGTGCGAGACTCGATCAGACATGCGATGACAGGCTTCTCGCAGCGATTCCACCAGACTGTGCTCGACGATCGAGTTCGTGTGAGCCGCAATCGTCTTCGCCAATCTGGCGTCGTTCAGAAGGGTGACATGCCCGAGTTCTTGCGACTTCTACGCAGGTCGCGTCATGTGTGGCGTACTCGATACACCGCGATGGATGAACTTGTTGGTGCCGTCAGTGACCAACTGGCTGAATGCGGACACAAGCAAGACGCATCGGATCTGCACATCGAGTTCTGGAGAAGTTGTTTTCCAGAGTTGCTGGGCGCAGAGATTGCCCCGGCAGTTCTTCAAGAAGTCGCCGCTGGGAATATGATTGCAGATGATCAGGCCGATATATATTGTGAGCTTCTGCAAGCATACCACGAGCGTCGCCACAGATTGATTGCGAGCGCTGTCCGATTGGCTGTAGAGTTCTATCGTACGACGGATAGCGTGTTTGTTTTCGAGCATGCCGGGATGTACACGGACGACATCTGCACGGTGCAACTTGAACGGATTGATTGTGGGCTTGAGACATTGACGGCTGCCCGGCAGCTTGTGTCGGACATTGATCAGTTTGACGAACTCGTGACCCAGGCTGAACGCGATCTGCAACGTGTGCGCAGGTCTGATCGAATCTTCGACTCTGCTGAGAATCGCGATGCAGTGAAGAGGTTCTGTTCCGAAGTTTTCAAATGAAAGAGTGTGAGAATGATGAAGAATCCCCAAATTACTGGTTGGCTGATGGTCATTGTCGCGGGAGCTACAATGGTGGCGGTGGGCGTTGCAAATGCACAGATCGGCCCGCCCTGTTGGACGTCAAGTGACTATGTAAAATGCAATCCCGGTGGCGGGCAGGCGTGGGGGCCGGCCTGCGCGGCCAATGCGGCGCCTTGCGGCGTCGGATCGGTTGGAGGCGTGCCGTGGTGCGATGCCGCGAAATCCCATGATACATGCGGCGGAGCGAGTGCACTTCAGTGCTGGACCGCGACGGTGACAGCGGGCACTTTAGGCTGTGGTCGATCGAACGGCCAAGCAGACTGCGGTACCAGCATCAGCGGCACGTGTCTTGGGGGTGTATGTACAGGGGCGAGTTTTGGTGCATGTGGTCGGACGATATGTGGTACAACCACCTAACCAGAGGGGTTGCTGAAATGAAGTCGTTGCCTCTCATCTTCCTGCTAAGCAGCGTCTGCACGGGCCCGCAAGAGCGAGTCACAGCAGATGATCCGACAATAGGTGATCTGGTAGCGCATCTGAGATCACTCTCGAGCTCGAGCGAAGATGCGAGACATTTGAGTTGGACGACGTTTGCTCATACGGGTCAGTTGCTGGATAGCGATTGGGCTCATGCAGCTTCGATCCGTAAGGTGTCGGTGTGGTGCGAGCGCCGCGCATTCGTCTCGCGCGTCGAAGCCGGGTCGGATGTGCGACATCTTGGATGGCGGGATGGCGTGACATGTCTGCGTGAGAATGATTTCGTCACGTTGTCTGCGGAAGAACCTCGCATTCCTGGTCGAGCGAATTTTGTGTGGGATGCGCTGGTTGATCTGTTGTATGACAACCCGGGCCGCCCGGCGCTCCTGCTGAAGGCAGTTCGTGCCGGGCAAGTGCTGGATGTTCGCAAACAAGACGATGGTATCGTCCTGACTGCCTACGCATTCGATGCTGAGATTGATCGCCTGATAGTCACGTTCGAGACTGTCAACAAACGACTACGAATTGCGGCTATCGACTTTCAGCAGGCGGTTACACCGGCAGATCGACCGTTTGAGGAGCGGGTGCTGCTGACTCATCGAATGCGTGTCGTGGAGTACACGAATATTGCCGGAGTCGAGATACCGTCCGAGGCGATCATGGAAACACATGCCAATCCTGATGCGATTGCCGATCCGGATGTCAGCAAGTTCTGGCGCGACAAACCGCCCTCGTATGGTCGATGGGTTTTGAAGAGCATCGAGCCGATCGACGCCGCGAGCGTTGTAGATGAAGTCGCTCAAAGCGCGTGGGCTGGCATGGGTGATATTGTCACGGACGCGCGGCTTGGTCTGACGTATACGATCGGGGAAAGTCGTCTGGCGTATGATGGCGTGGAATACGAGCTTGACGATCCCATTACACGGGTCCTGGATGCGTCCATCCTCGACTCACTTGACGGTCTGCAACTGCAATCTGTGACGATTCCAAGCGAAGAAGAACTCGGACGACCGAATCGTTCATTCTTTCAATCACCGTGGGTTCTGGCTGGTACG
>CAZVXI010000308.1:0-2742 GCA_964631295.1 uncultured Isosphaeraceae bacterium | reverse complement strand
GAAACGGCAAGCAGGATCTGGCTGCGGTTCATATCTGTTCGCTCCGGGGCTTGGCCGCACAGTGTCGGTCGATTGCGTCAGCGGATCGAAACGACGGGCAGAGGCGGCATGTACGATACCGATTATCGGCGACCGGCCGGGCGAGCGTGAGCCGGTTTGACCGATTGCATCATTGCTGCTGTCTGGGCAAAAGTCCGGTGGCAAATCCGACTTCCCAGCGTCCGAGAACTGCACAGCACCGGCAGGTCGTGCCGATATCACCGGCATGAGCCAGCCCTCGAGATGCGACTGGTACGAACAGATGCTTGACGTCGGCCGATCGGCCAGCGTCGGTCGGCAGGTGTTTTTCGTCGTCGGCTGCCAGAAGTCGGGCACGACATGGATGCAGGCCTTGCTCAACGCGCACGGGCAGATTGCCTGCCGAGGCGAGGGCCATCTGACAGACTCGCTGTTCCTCTCGCTCAAACAGGCCATCGACCACCACTGCAAGGTACAGACCGAGCACGGCAGGGCGGAAGGGGAGCATCTGCTGCCGGGCGTCGATGATCTGCTCGCCGTCACCAGACTGCTCGGCGATCAACTGCTGGCCCGCTACCTCGCGCAGGAAGATGATCATGCATCGATCACGGCTGTCGGCGACAAGACGCCGGAATATGCGTGCGGCATGCCGATCCTCGCGAAGCTGTATCCGGGCGCAAAGTTCATCCATGTCATTCGCGATGGCCGCGATGCAGCCGTCAGCGGCTGGGCGCACCTGGAACGAACCGGCGCGCAGCACTCGTTTGCAACCTTTGCAGACTACGCAGCCTACTTCGCGCAGCACCACTGGACGCAGTACATCACGCATGCGCAGCACGTGGGCAGGCAAATTGATGATCGCTACCTCGAGCTGCGCTATGAAGCGATGCGCAGCGACCCGGACGCGCACGCGAAGCAGATGTTCGCGCTGCTCGGCGTGGCAGATGATGATGCAACCGTGCGCGGGTGCGTTGAGCAGGCGTCATTTGAAAAACTCAGCGGCGGCCGCGCCGAGGGTGAAGAAGACCGCAGCTCACATTTCCGCAAGGGCATCGCAGGTGACTGGGTCAATCACTTTGATGATCACGCAATCGCGCGGTTTGAATCACACGCGGGCGACCTGCTTGATGAACTCGGTTATGCGCGGGCGCTGACTGCAACCGTGTGATACACGATCGTCGCATCGCCGAACGCGGTAGCCACATTGGCATGATGCATGCGGTAGAGCCGAACTTACGCGAGTTTGATCAGCCAGTCGCGGATGCGGTCGCAGCCGATGGTGATCTGCTCATCGCTGGTGGCAAAGCTCAGGCGGATGTTCGCCTTTGCGCACTCGCCAAAGTCATCGCCCGGCACGACGGCAACATGCGCTTCATCCAGCAGCGCCTCTGCGAGCGCAACCGATGAATGCACCAGCCGCCCGCCCGGCGAGGTCTTGCCGAAGCATGCTGACACATCGGGGAAGAGGTAGAATGCGCCGGTCGGCCTGACTGCCTTGACGTGCGGCATATCGCAGAATCGGTCGTACACGAGCGTGCCGCGCGATGCGAAGACCTGCCGCATGCGTTCGACATCGCTGCCATCACCGCCGAGTGCTTCGACAATCGCCGCGTTGTTGAACGATGTGATGCCGCTGGTGAGCTGGCTCTGCAGTTTGGAGATGGCCGCTGCCATCCCGCTCGGCGCGCACGCATAGCCGATGCGCCAGCCCGTCATCGCGTATGCCTTCGACAAGCCGTTGATTGTGATCACGCGGTCAGCAATTGCCTCGACGGATCCGATTGAGAAATGCTGTGTGTCGGTGTAGATGAGTTTCTCATAGATTTCATCGCTGATGACAACGATCTGCGGGTGCTGCTCGATAATGGCTGCGATCGCGCGCAGTTCATCTTCGCAGTACATCGTGCCGCACGGGTTCGAGGGGCTGTTGAGTACGATGGCGCGCGTGTTGTCGGTGATGGCATCGGCCAGTTGCTCGGGCGAGATCTTGAAATCGTTGTCGATCGAGCCGGGCACTTCAACGGTGCGCCCGCCTGCGAGTTCTGCCATGGGCGCGTAGCTCACCCAGCATGGCGTGGGCAGGATGACTTCATCGCCTGGGTCGATGATGCATTGCAGCGATTCATAGATCGCCTGCTTGGCGCCGGTGGTGATGACGATGTCCGTTGCGTCGCAGGTGATGTTGTTCTCGCGCGTGAGTTTGTCGGCGATCGCCTGCCGGGCCCTGGGCTGGCCGGGTACGGGCGCGTAGTGTGTGTCTCCGGCCATGAGCGCTGTCACGGCTGCCTCGCGGATCGGCATGGGAGTTGCAAAGTCCGGCTCGCCTGCGCCGAAGCCGATGACATCAACGCCGTCGGCACACAGCTCTCGTGTTCGAGCCAGCACCGCCAGCGTGGCGGACGGCTTCAACTGCTGCACGCGAGCGGACAGACGAACGGCTGAGGCGACGGTGGTGCTGTTCATGATGGTGTAAGAATAGCCCGCAGCCGATCGGCCGACGCATCGAAATCGCGGGTGTACCATCTGTCCACCTCACAGGAGCATCATCGCCATGTCCATGCCGCGCCTTCTTGCGTTTTCCGGCAGTCTCCGGAAAGACTCATTCAATAAGAAACTCGTGCAGATCGCGGCCGACGGGGCGCGGGATGCAGGGGCCGAGGTGACGTATCTCGATCTGCAGCAGTACGAGTTACCCGTCTATGACGGCGACATTGAGGATGCCGG
>CAZVXI010000307.1:0-2745 GCA_964631295.1 uncultured Isosphaeraceae bacterium | reverse complement strand
ATATGACCTCGCCGACACCCACCGGGAGACCCGGCTTTCATAGTTTCTTTTCTTCGTGCTTGAGATGAACCGCTCCGGACCGAACGTGCTACATTTGTTTCTCGTGCGAGATCTGGGGACGGGGCTTCTTGGCAGATGCTTCCCGGGTGTGGGGATGCATCCTTTGGAAGGGCAGCACCATCTGCTGTTTTCGGATCAGATACTGACTGCGCACGAACACGATCTGAATGCTGTTCCCGGGGCGGTGGTCGATGATCAGGCAAACGCTTTGAATGACGCAGCACTCACCGCAGCGCATGAGATCGGGCACTACTTCACGCTCGCCCACCCGGACGCTTCGCCGCTGCTATGGCATGATGTGCGAAACCTGATGTTGACGTACACGACACTCTGGGAAAACGAGGATCTTCTCGAACGCCAGGCCGAACTTGCCCGACAATCCACGTACCTCTCTGGGAACTGAACCATGACACGAACAGGAATGCATTGCTGGACCGTTGTTCTCGCGACACTCCTCGCCGCGGCGTCAGTGGGATCTGCCCATGCTGCATTGCAGGATGCGGACGATGACCTGATGACGCGAGCGCGCCGTTTCCTTGAGCCAGAAGTGCCGCCGAGTCCGGTTCCCTTTGATACCGAGGGATACGACGCTGTCATGCGCGAGTTCGTGCTCATGCGCGATCAGGAAAAAGCGTGGGAGCAGTTCCACCAGCTCATCTTCGAGGAAGACCGCCTGTTCACCATGGGGACGGGTCGGATCGAGCGGATGATGCTGGTGTTTCGTGAGCATCCGCAGGCACCCATCGTCAAGCGGTTTTTCGAGGAGTACTTTTCCAACCACATCCAGCGGCGCGATGACCCGAACTGGTGGTTCGAAGCATCCAAGATGATTTGGTGGCTCCCGCACTTTGCCGAGTCCGTGGACGACCCGGTTGGCATGCTTTCGCGGGCGTACGACAGCTTCGAGAACCTGAGCATGAGGCGACGCCCGATTATGCGGATAGAGATTGCATCCGCTCTGGCGCGCATTGGCTCAGCGGAGGCGTTCGCGGTCCTCGATCGCATTCACGGGGATTTCCCCGCCGGCGGGAATTATGCCGAAGCACTCGGACGGTCGGAGAATCCGACCGCGGCGGATTTTCTCGTTCGGACGCTCGAAGAGGTGGGTGAGTTGATCGATGTTGACTATGACTGGGAGCAAACGCCTGAGGGGCAGGAGAAGCGAAGAAGGAACCTTCTCCTCGTGACCCGGATGTATCTGAACGCGCTGGTCGGGGAGTTCGAGAACGGGGATAAGGCGTACAAGCCCGACCCGCCGGGCGTCACCACGTGGGATGTGTTTACCCTGCTGCGAATCCGACGGGAGATCTGGCGACTCACGCCGATGCTCATCGAGCGCGGCTTGACGAACGATGACATCGATCAGGCCCTGGAACGACTCGAAGTGCATATCGACATCGCCCGCGCCCGCGCAGACAAGGTGGACGATGACTGAACGGACACGCATCGCCGGCGAAGTCCCGCCGACGAACATGATGAACCCTCAGGCGCACCATTGGATCCCGAAGGCGTCAGACATTCGTGAGAAATGTGCCCTTGTCGGGATCGATGTGAACGCGGCCTCCGTCGATGGGGTACAGTTGGGTCGGTGGGTTGAAGGTAGTTCGCACGGACGACACCAGAACTGGTCGAAACAGCACCTTACTGCGTGGCGAACATGGTTTGCCCAGCATCCGAACCCCACTAAGCTGCAGATTCTCAATCAAGTAGAGATCATTGATAATCCGACGACCTTCCCACCCTATTGAGATCAGTTATCAATGCAAGAGCCATTTTTTCATTCCACAGCATCAGGAACTGTAGCCGCCTCGCTTCACGAGATTAGACGCATCGGTGAACGCCCGTGCTCACAGTGTCATCGGTTAGATGAAGAGTTTTTTGGACCAGTGGAAGTGTCGGTGACCGGAAGAGGTGAATGGCCCGACATTCTTCCAATGGTATACACAACATTGTTCAGCGATCGTGTTGTTGATGCAATCGAACGACTCTGCGCTGAGTATGCTGCCGATCCGGTTACAGTGCGAAGAGTAAGCAAGACCGTGGGAGGCACGGCGCGACCCTATTATCTCCTTCGAGTTCCGGGAGGTGTGGATATAGATCTTGACGCGAGTCGCTGTGCGGGTCTTACTGTGTGCTCTTGCTGTGGCAGCATCCTCGATGGCGGATTGGATTGCGAACGTCTCATTCCTATGGGGGCGTCTTGGAATGGGGCGCCGTTCTTCACGTTGCGCGTTCCTCGTATGCGTGACTACTATATTTGCACAAGAGAGGTTCTTGACATAGCACGAACTGAACGTTGGATTGGATTCCATTTTACTGCGCTTGATATACCAAAAGAATTGTTGATCAAGAGCGAGTATCAATGCATCGATTACCTCGGCGAGAAGTGGCCGCCCGATTCGTGGTATCCCGAGCCGTCTGGCGAGAACCCGACGCTGGAGCAATAACTGTAGCGAGAGGATCGCCAGGCCTTTTCTCCTTCCGCGACCCTCTTCGGGATCACCAACATGCATCTCTGGCATCAATGGGACAAACACGGTGACGGCCGAAGAAACGGGGTCGGGAGTCGTTCTTTCGGGATGAGGAAGCAAGACTGTGAAAGCGGGGTCTCGCGAGCGGTATCGGCGGCGTCATACGGTCGCGCGACGGCGCGGCCGAGCGCGAGCCTCGTGAAAGAAGACAACC
>CAZVXI010000306.1:0-2768 GCA_964631295.1 uncultured Isosphaeraceae bacterium | reverse complement strand
CTCACCGGCGCCGCACTTCTTGCTCGCGGCGGTTCTCGCGACCTCAGGTGATGTCAAAGCCGCCCGCGCTGCGATCCGTGTGTCAGCGCAGCGGTACAACGCCGACCCGCGCAAGCAATGGGCGTCAATCGAGCCGAATATCCGATCGCTGTCTCAACAACTGGGAGTGGATCAACCTCCTGGTAACCAGACCGGAGAATGAGCAAGAGCATTCGCATGCGTGACTCTGTGCGATGACAGGTATTGATTGCGATATCTTGTGAATCCTCGCTTTACGGCTGGAAGTGCCTTCCCCACAGTACTCGCAGACGCTCGACTTCACTGGGATCGATCTTCGCCTTGTCGGACCAGATCGCGAGCCGCAGCGCATCATGCGCCGGGCTTGGCGCTGCTCGCAACATGGTCGTATCCAGCATGGCGGCGCGAATGAGCGAGATGCACGCATCGGTCGCGCGCTGAAGGTTGCCGATGATCTCGCTGAGCAGCGACTGTTCATCCATTCCTTCCTCGCGCGGCCGCCAACAGTCGTAATCGGTCGGCAGCGCGACAAGTGCGCATGCCATCTCTGCTTCGCGGGCAAGGGCTGCCTCCGGGCACGCAGTCATGCCGACAACATCCGCCCCCCACTGCTGATGCATGTGTGATTCGGCGCGCGTCGAGAATCTCGGCCCTTCCATGCACACATACGTGCCCTTCTCATGCACATGCGAACCATCGAGATTTGCAGCAGCCGCAAGCAACCATGACCGCATCACCGGACAGTACGGCTCAGCGAACTCGACGTGCACCGCCGCGTTCTCGAAGAATGTGCGGTCGCGGCCGTTGGTCTTGTCGATCAACTGGTCGCACATGACGATGCTGCCAGGCTCAATCTCCTCACGAAGAGAACCGCACGCGCCGGATGCAATGATATGCGTGCAGCCCACGCGCTTGAGCGCAAAGATATTCGCGCGAACTGGCAACATGCCGGGGTTATAGATGTGGCCAGTGCCGTGCCGCTGCAGCAGTGCGACGGGCACATCACCAAACCGGCCGGTGACGATCGGCGAGGACGGTCGGCCGAACGGTGTATCCAACTCATGCCGTTCGATCTCTGAGGGATCAAAACTCTCGAGCAGTGCCTCACCGAGGCCGCTGCCACCGATGATGCCAATGCGCATGTTGCTGTTGTCGCCGGTCTCGATCTGGTCCATGGTTCGCATGGTAGCCGACCTGCCTATGCTCGGGGCGATGTCGATGCTGCCACATACACCCGATAAACGACCGCTGTGGTTCTACCACATGATGGCATTTTCGACTGTTCTGATATGGTCGTTCAGTTTCCTGTTCATTGTGTGGATCAACGAAGACCTCGATCCTGCAGGTGTCGTTGTGATGCGCAAGGCGATCTTCGGCCTGGTGGTGATCGGCCTGCTCATCTGGAGGCGCCCGAATATTGCCCGGCTCGGCGTGCGCGAATGGGCGTTGGTCATCGGCCTCGCGATCGTCGGCGGGCCGCTGTACCACTTTGTCTTCGCGTGGTCCGCGGGCAAAACACCGACGGGCGCGGACCGCATCAGCAGTGCGCTGCTCGGGCTGATCATGGCGACCGTACCAATCTACGCCAGCCTCCTCGGGTGGATCTTCCTCCGCGAGCGACTCACGATCGCGAAGGTTCTTGCGCTCGCGCTGGGGCTTGGCGGAGTTGCGTTCGTCCTGATCGGAAGATACGGCCGAATCGACCTCCTGCCGCGCGAACATCTGGACGGGCCAATCGGCGTGACCTGCGCCGCCATCGGTGGCGGCGGCATCAGTGTCCTCACGCGTGCCAATCGAACAGTTTTCTGCCCGCTGGATCTTGTCGCAGTCAGCGGCGTGCTGATGGTGCTCATGAGTCTGCTGCTGATTCCGGCGATGGACGCCGGACGCGTTGTGGATATGACGCCGCGCGGCTGGCTTGGTATCACGTTTCTCGGCATTGCAGGCTCCGGGCTGGCGTTCATCACGTGGGCGACGGCGCTGCGCGGATTGCAGACAGGGTCGGCCGCTACGTATTTGTTCCTCGCAAGCATGCTGGGTTCCATATGGGCGTGGATCTTCCGCGGCCAGAGCATCTCATGGACATTCATCCCCGGTGCACTCATGGTGCTCAGCGGGCTGATGCTGATGGCACGCGCCGGCGCGCGAACGCAACAGCCGCCCATCGGTCAAAGTGATGCATCGCCAGACGGTGCCTCGCAGCCCGCTGCTCGCACAATCTGCCACAGCGAGATCAACTGATCAACCGACAACTGCTCCGGCCGGGCTGACGCATCAATGCTGCATGCATCGAGCAACTGCGCATCAACACTGGCGCGCAACACCTTTCGACGCTTCATGAACAGTTCCGTGATGAAGCGCGCAAACCCCCTTCGATCGCCTGCATGCGTGAGCGGTGTGCTGCTGCGCGCCTCACCCACGATCGACACCATCGCGCTCGTCACCTTCGGCGGAGGCCAGAAGCATCCGGCTGGGACTGTTGCGATGCGCTCGATGCGCGCCATCGCCTGCGTGATGATGCCAAGCGGCCCGTACGCCTTCGTGCCCGGCGGCGCGAGCAGGCGATCAGCGACCTCCTTCTGGATCGTCACGAACTGCCCGGTACATACATCTGCATGGTCAATCAGCAGCGTCGTGATCAGCGGGCTTGCTGCCTGGTATGGCAGGTTCGCGACCAGTTTGAACGGCCTGCCAGCGATCGCTTCAACGATCTTCGGATGGCCATGCCCGGCATTTACACACCATAAGCC
>CAZVXI010000305.1:854-2825 GCA_964631295.1 uncultured Isosphaeraceae bacterium | reverse complement strand
GAACATGCTCAGGCCCTCGATTCTGCCACCATCCTACCCGCGCAAAAAAAAAAAACGCAAGTCAATGTGGCTCACTCGCCCGCGACGCAACAGGAACGCCCCTCACGCCCCGCAAATCCACATTCCCGGCCACTGCACGCGGAGCCGGGCCGACCACCATGCCGCCGCGTCCATCGCGCGCTCCCTGCCGAACACTGCAATACCCCGCGCCGGCTCGGAGCAGACGATCATACCATGCCATCAACGCACATCGCACCGAAGCCGCATCATGAGCATGCAGATGAAGCCCAACACACACACCAACGCAAACGCCACATCCAGCGCACTGCACCCCATCGAAGCATCGCACCTGCATGCTCGCCGCGAGCGTGTATTTCTCATCTTCGCCGGGCTGTTCCTCGGCTCGATGACGATGCTCAATATTCTCGGCGTCACGCGATTCATCAAACTCTTCGAGATCGATCGAGCCGACAGCCCCCCCATCGTCTTCGCAGTCGCGGTTGGTGTATTGCCGTACCCGATCACGTTTCTCTGCACCGACTTCATCAGCGAACTCTACGGCAGGGCACGCGCCAACTGGGTCGTCTTCGTCGGGCTCATTCTCAACATCTGGGTGATGTTTATCCTCTGGCTCGGCGGCATCCTCCCCGGATTCGAAGCAGTCGATGAAAACACCGCCGAACTCGCACGCGATGCAGCAGGCAACCTCCCGCTGTTCTTCGAGCTGCGCACACTTGCATTCTCCGCAGTCACCGCGTCCATGCTCGCATACGCAGCAGCGCAGTTCTGCGATGTCGCCCTCTTTCATTTCTGGAAGAAGCTCACCAGGGGCAAACACCTCTGGCTGCGCAACAATGGCTCCACACTTATCAGCCAGCTTGTTGATTCCACCGCAGTCATCTGCATTACCTATCTCGCGGGCGGCCTGACGGGCGTCATCAACGAAGATTCACCCATCGTCAACCAGTTGCTGCTGCTCATCGCCACCGGCTATGTATTCAAACTTACCATCGCACTCATTGATACCATTCCGTTCTATCTCGGCGTCGGCTGGCTGAGCACATACCTGCGCATCGACCCGCACCTCGAACACCGCGCCGACACGGAAGAACTCTCACTCGACGATTCATCCGACGGCGACCCTGCGTGAGACGGCTGGCTGAAAGTTGTCGGTCGGCATCGGCCTCGGATTGACGCAGGGGACTGGCCGCCACGCCGCGACGAAGCGCCAGCGCAGTCGCGGGTGATCCCGATCATCCGATACATGGTCCCGATGATCCGATACAATCGTGATGTGAGTTCACCCGGAACAATCCGCTGCAAACACTGCCGATACCGTCTTGACGGCCTCACAGAATATCGCTGCCCGGAATGTGGCGAGCCGTTCGATCCGAATGATCCCGAGACATATTTCATCAAGCCGCCGTCGGTGATCCTGCCGGCGCTGCTCGTGCAGACTGCCGCGGCGCTCATCGTCTCGCTGATCGTGCTGCTGTTCGTGCTGCCCCGATCGCCTGCAGGCACAATCCAGTTCGGCCTGGTCATCGTGCTCGCACTCGTGAGCGCCTCATTCGCCCTGCCGTTCCACCTCGTGTACGGCCTGTACAGCATTCGCTGCGCCCGCCGAAGACAGCTTGATGAGTGACCGCACTCACCCCCCCGGCAGCGCTCGCTGCTCCAGCACACGCACATTCTCATTCGGCTTCGCTTCGATGAAGCCGCGCACCTGAGTGATCTGCATCACACGACGATTCTCTGGCAACTTCGGATAGTGCCCATTGCCCGGCAGGCAGTGCCGCAAATCATTCTCCACCTGCGCCACGCATGTCTGCGAGAACGGCCCGACGCCGCCGGTCGCATCCGCCCAGCGACCCCAATACACCACCATCGCAGGCACCGGTTCGCCGGTTGTCTCATCGTACATCCGCGGGAAGTCAACCTCGAACCGGCTCGTCGTGAACGAACGCAGAT
>CAZVXI010000305.1:0-844 GCA_964631295.1 uncultured Isosphaeraceae bacterium | reverse complement strand
GCCGGGATCGTCTCATTCATCGGCACGAGTTCCACGAAGAGTTCCATGCGCGATGCGCCTCGCGGCTTCGCGGTATTGCGGTGATCAAAGTCGTTGCGATACTCCAGAATGTGCCTGGCGCTCTCCGGCGATGTCTTCTGCGGATCAGTCGTGCCGAGGAACTTCAGAATCGGCGCAATCTGCGGGCACTCCAGCCGGTTCGGTGCGCGCTTCTGCCGCTCCGGCAGGTTCAGCATCATGCGATCAACGCCCGTGAGCGTTCCCTCAGGCAGCCCGCGCAACGACCGGGCCACGCTGCGCACGATCGTCTCCGCCTTCTCACGCGCATATTTCTTGGTCCGTGTCGCGCACGGCCCGACGGTGTCGCCATACACCGCTTTGCGCAGCGCATTACGAAACGCTGCGACAGCGTTCGTCAGTTCTTCGATGGTGTCTGCATCAATGCCGAGTCGCTCCGCATGGCGCTCGACATGCCTGGCGAAGTTCCGGGTCATCTGCGCGAATGCACTGTCCGCATCAGGGATGAAACGCGTGGTCACTGCCTTGCCGCCACGCAGGCGATACTTGCGCTCGCGTCGTTCCTTGAGATGCTTGTCGATGTTTCGTCGTCGCGCCATGTCGGTGCCTTCCTGCTGATGCCGAGCGCCGGATCACCGTCATTCCCACGCACGTGGGAATCCACAGATGACCAGTGGCTCCTATTCCACCGCTGCCCGTGGATGCCCGCCACCCGGGGGCGCGGGCATGACAAAGACCGGCAGTTGATCTGACCACCCCGCTTATCGGCCGCGCCCCCGGCCCGCTTGACGGCAGTCCGCAATTTCAGGCGAAAAACGGCGATGCC
>CAZVXI010000304.1:0-2830 GCA_964631295.1 uncultured Isosphaeraceae bacterium | reverse complement strand
AGGCGCTCGGCCGCGTTCTCAACGGGGAACTACCCCTGTTGATTACCGCCAATCGATCACAGGACATTGCCAATGCGCTGCGCATCAAGGAAGAGTTTGAGATTGAACTCTGGCTGGATATGGCCTCAGAAGCCTATCTGCTCGTTGACGAAATCAAGGCGGCCGGCGTGCCTGTCATTATCCATCCAACGATGTACCGCGCCACGCGCGAGACTGAAAACCTGAGCTTCGAGACAGCGGCAAAACTTGTCGAAGCTGGCATCCCCGTCGCGATGCAGAGCGGCTATGAGAGCTATGTCCCGAAGACACGCGTTGTGCTCTTCGAAGCAGGATGGGCAGCGGCGAACGGTCTCACGTTCGAGCAGGCACTTGCAACAATCACCACGAGTGCTGCAGCAATTCTCGGGATCAGCGACCGAGTTGGATCCATTGAACTTGGCAAGGACGGCGACCTCGCGCTGTTCGATGGTGATCCGTTCGAGTACACGACGCACTGCACGGCAACGATTATCGAGGGTGAAATCGTCAGCGAGACTGTGCGTTGAGAGACGTTGGCTGACTTCATGAACGAGTGCGGCGGGCGGGTTCCGGACAACCACCCCAGTTCGAGAGAACGCCGAGCAAATCACCCAGATCGACAATGCCGTTGTCGTTGACGTCTGACTCTGCGCAATCGCCTGAAGCAACACTGCCCCAGCAGGAGAGGACGCTGAGCAGATCAGCAAGCCCGACATCGCCATCAAGATTCGTATCCGCAGCACATCGCGGAGTGGTCGACAACCGAACATCATCAAAGTCGACCTCCAGATTTGCTGACGGAAACACGGGGTCGATCACGTTGAGATTCACCAGCCGAATCGAGAGCGGTTCGCCAAGTTGCGAGTGGTCATCGCCAATCGTAATCTCAACCGTGCTCGTCGCAAACACTCCTTCCGGAATTGCCCCTGCCAGCGTGTTGTCATCTTGCGATATCACGACATCGCCCGCGAGCAGGTCGACGCGATAACCGGGGAATCCATCCAAATCGAAGAACTGCCCACTGATGGCCGTACCAGATGCGATGTTGCCAATCTCAACCTGCAACGTATAGGTTGTGTTTGCTGCCAGTGTGTCGGCGAGCATTTGCACGATGCCATACTCGCCTGTATTGCCGCTGCCGGCAAAGTTGAAGGCGATGGCGACGCGCTCGCCCTCGGCTGCGCCATCGGGGAAGTACACGTACTCGCCGGGGTTGCTCTCCGGATCTGCTTCGAACGGCGTCAGCGTGCCGACAAAAAACGTCGGTCCGTCGCCGCCATCGGTCATGCCCAGCGGATCGTACAGATCCCAGCCATTGGGCGGGCCGAACGTGAACTCGTTGAAAGGCGACTGACCACCAATGTCCTCGAAGCCGGCGTTTTGAATCGCAATGTCTTCGGCGAGCGACCCGCCGGCACAAGCGCCCGCGAGTGCCATGGTGATCAATCGTGCAAGGTGTGTCTGCATTCTCTGTCCTCCATTCGCCAGTGAGAAGGTACCGCACAACCGCGCGGCGGCAAGGGTCTGCACCGGATTCTCATGATTATCAGACCGAACGTTCCTCGGTGCGATCGACAATCCATGGATTGACCCACGTCTGAACGGCATCCTCAAAGGCAACTTCGCCGAACGGTGTCTCGCACGAACTCTGGCACGAGTATTCGCGAACAACGTCCCATGCCATGTCAGACAAAAGCGCACGCAGAGATGACTCGATATCGCGCCCGAGCGGGTCAGTCGCCCGCAAGACCAGAAACAAACTCAACTTGCCCGTCCATCGCGGCAACGGCTCCGGGAACCAGCGTGTGCGCATCGGGGTCCAGGCCGTTGGTCGAAAAGTGCTCGCACATCCAGCAAACATGCGTCGGCTCTGCCTCGACACCAATCAAGCGGCACGGCAACTCTGGCTGAACATGTCACAGCGCCACGGCAGCATTGACCAGCCAGCGGCCATACCCGACACAGAGTTCTACCATGGTGAAAGAACCGCGCGACACGAACGGCATCGGAGAGATCGATGTACTCGAAGTAGTCCTTGCATGGTGGCGGGTACTGCGTTTCAATCGTGCGCTCGTATTCATGCTGTGGCAGGAATGACGTGAACGCCCCGCGCATGTGACGCTGAGAAAGTTCACCTTGACACCTGCCGGTACATCACCAGCCCAGCAGGGAAACGCATGAAACACGGGATGGCCTGATTCCGTGACGTGTTGCACAGTGTCCAACATCGGCCAGATTCCTTGCCGGACGACTACTTGGGAGCGCGATAGCTCTCGCGCTTCTTCTTTTGCGTGGCAACCTCAGACTGCGCCGCGATCTGCGCCGCCTTGCGTCGGAACTCCTCAAAGGTCGTGTGATGAAGCAGGCCATCAAGCGCCTGCTGAAGTTCGACGAGTTTGTCGTGCAGTGCACATGACTCACCCACGCCGCACACGCCTCCGCCAAAAGGGCATTGCGTGCTGTTGTCTTCTCGCTCGAAGAGTCGGAAGACATCGTAAATGGGGATGTCCTTCGGGTCGCGGGCGAGTGCGTACCCGCCGCCGGGGCCTGGCGAGCCCTTCACAAGCCCCGCCTGGGAGAGCGTCGTGAGGATCTTCCCGACGAACGGCCGTTGAAGCCCGCGCGACTCAGCGATCTCGGATGCTGACAGTCGGGTCTCGCCATCGTAGACCTCCGCAAGCCGACTCATGGCGGCAATGGCGGTCTCGGTCTGTTTTCCATACATGCGCGTGCTCCGGCAGGACCCCTACCCAAACGGCAGCGCATCGAGATTACTCAGCGGCTCGTCCATCAGCAGCACGCCCGCTTGATA
>CAZVXI010000303.1:0-2891 GCA_964631295.1 uncultured Isosphaeraceae bacterium | reverse complement strand
GGGGTGACTGCCCTCATAACCGACGGTCGCTGAACTCGCCGGCATCGGAGCCCGACTCGTCTCGCTGTTTTCACCCCGGAATCCGATCCCGAAACGCGTTGGGTTCTCACTATTTCACGGCCGGTTGCAAACGCCGCCGGCCCCACGGTTCACGCAGAACGCCGCCGAGAGACTTCGGCGGCGTTCGTCGTTTTGGCCCGTGGTGGCGGGGTTTGCGCGCGGTCGGGGTTGCTCGCGGTCTCTCGGGACGAACGCCGGGATAACCGACTCGCGCCCGGAAGGCGCCTGGATCGACGGATTCGGGGCCGGAGTCTCTGAGTCTCTGGTCGAGACGTGGGCCGGGGTGAACGGATGGTTGTCTCTGGAGGGGCGAGGGCAACCATGTCTGTTTGGACCGGTGTAGGAGTCGCAACGTCGCAACGATTGTGGTCACGATCCGTGGCCATGCTCAGTCCTCGGCACGTCCATCGGGACGTTGAGCCTCACTGATTGCTGACTCGGCCCAGCCATTCCAGATCGTGATCGCAGCGGGCACATGCGCCCGCAACAGCCCCCACGATTCAACACATCTGTCCAGCAGCTGACGATCGGTCCCGAACCGGCCGACCACAATTGCTGTGAGGCATGTCAGCATGCCGATTGCCGAACGGATGATCGAATTGTGGTGAATGTCGCTGGTCAGGTACACCGCGCGGTCGATCCCGGTCACGTTGTCGATCGCACCGCCGCGGAGAAACGACTTCGCTGCCAGAATGGGGATGCCAAGATGCACTGGGTCACATGCCACCTTCCACTGCCGATACAGAGGTTCAGCCAACGCTGCGAACGCTGATCCTTCCAAGAGACTCTCGTTTACTATCGCGCCTGGCATTGGAAGAGGACGAACCCGAAACGCTCGCTGCTCGGGAGTGAGTTCGTCGTCACGAGCCTCAGCAACGACGACCGCCAGGTGCGCTTCCGTCAGACCCCAGACCGCACCTTGCTCGACAAACAGCTGTTGCTGACGTGTCCACCAGTTGGCAATCTCGTCGACATGGCCGAGAGCTCGATGTGTCTCGTATGAGGACCGGAGCGTCGCTGCCCAACCCGCACGGTGATACCTTGGGACGTATTCCTGCTCGTCAAGCAGAATCAGCAGAGCGATGAAGACCGCTTCCAACTGTGGCCGAGCCAAGAGGATGGCATCAGCGTGTCCCCCTGTGAGATGCTCCGCGTCCTGCTCGTACTCCTCTGCGGCCTTGAGGATTGCGCGCATCGACTCGTGCGTCTCCCACATGGAGATGGCTAGGTCGCCGAGGATATGCGTGGTCTCCTCGGGGCCACGGAGATGCTGAACAACTGCACGGCGTAGCTCGTTGATCGGCGCTATGAGATCTTGGTAGGCAATCTCCGCCCGTGCCAATCGCTCATCACCTGTGTCCGGTTGCTGCTCGTTCCCGTTCATAGCCTCGAAGATCCTCTGTCTGCTGCTGCGCGAAACCAGCGCGTCTGCACCTCATACGGCCTCGGGGGGCTCGAACTCCTGCATCTCCACGTGCTTTCCGGAGAACAAGTCTGCATTACCTCGTTCGAACCAGAAGTCGAGCATTGTCATGCCTTCGGGAATTCGCTCGACCTTCATGACGTGTGTCGTGTCCTCTTCGTCGTAGGGTGCAATCAGTCCTTCCAAGGTCCTGCAGTCCCCAACTACTATGTAGTCGAAGCCGACAAGCCCATCCTGTCGGTGTATCCGCTGCTCGGCATCAAATGCAATCACCTGCCCCGGTGCGGCACCAACCCGGTGAATGAAGTGGTGCGGGAGCTCGTAGTACACTGGGCCGCCCGCATCATGTCGGTAAACATGCTGCGGCGCGACGACCGAGGCGTCGACCCAAACGTCGATGCTGGCCTCACGCTTCGCCGGATCACAGCGATACACTTCTAGCTGGACTATGTCATCCTTGTATCTGTTGATGTCCCCGGGCATCAGCACAGGCGGTATATCAAATCCGTCGCGACACAGCTCGATCGTTCCGCCGGCCGACATTGCGATCTTCCTGAGATCAGTGTCGAATCGAATCGTGTTTAGCGGCGTGAAGTACGCATACGCCACATTCTTGAGCTTCTTTGTTGCTCCCTGAATGTTTGCTGCCCCTGTGCGGAAATGTGACGAGTCGAGAATCAGAGGGACTGTCTCCTTCGTCGTATGGTGGAAGAGGCGCAAGTACGGGAGTCCTTCCGCATGCCATTCCGCCTCTCCCGTCGCATACCGTTGCAACCCGCGGGGGCCCTTGATTCGACACTTGAAGAGTTCAGCTCCGTCCGCCAATGTCGCCACGCGATCGGCACTCGTGAATTGGACCACAACCCTCTGGCCGCACGAGATGTCAATCCCCAGCGTACACTGGATGTCGTCCTTACTAAGGTTTGCCAACACATTGGGGGAGAATGCGAGTGGCTGAATCCACCACAGTCCACCGTGCTCGAGATAGAGCTGATCCGGAATGATCAGAGAGAAACCTTGCCCGTGTAGGAGTCGGCACTTGATCCAGCCTTGATGCTCGACCGGCCTAACGGTGTCGAAGCCGTATTGCTCGTAGTAGTAGTGGTTACTGTCCGACTCGCGTCGATTGAACCGGAGGTTCACGCGCAAGCCAGCCTTGGCGCTGACCTTTTTCCGGCTTCGCCGTGCCTTCTCCTTCTTCGGTCTTCGCGCCTTGTCCGCCTTCCTGCTCATCCTGCCATTCTACAGCGTGCGCGCAGGTGGACGGCGGCATAGATAACCCGAGACACGACCTTGTCTCGGAATCCTCCATGCCGACCGGCCGCAACCCCGACCACATGACCGCCGACGAGCGACGCCGCGAGATTGCGAGCATCCTCGCGGCCGGCGTGATCCGCGCTGTTCGACA
>CAZVXI010000302.1:0-2966 GCA_964631295.1 uncultured Isosphaeraceae bacterium | reverse complement strand
AACCGGTGACCGAACCACTGCAGACCGGCATCAAGGCGATCGACGCGATGATCCCGATCGGCCGCGGCCAACGTGAACTGATTATCGGCGACCGCAAGACGGGCAAGACTGCCGTCGCGCTCGATGCGATCATCAACCAGAAGCAGTACTGGGGCACCGATAAAGCCGTCGTCTGCATCTACGTTGCGGTCGGCCAGAAGGACTCGACCGTCGCAGCAACGGTGGAAACGCTCAAGCAGAACGGCGCGATGGATTACACGATCGTCGTGTCGGCAGGCAGTTCAACTGCCGCACCGATGCAGTACATCGCTCCGTATGCAGGCTGCGCGATGGGCGAGTTCTTCATGTGGCAGGGCAAGGAAGGCAAGACTCCCAAGCACGCGCTGTGTATCTACGACGACCTCTCCAAGCAGGCCGTCGCATATCGCCAGTTGTCGCTGCTGTTGCGCCGTCCGCCCGGCCGCGAAGCATACCCGGGTGATGTGTTCTATCTGCACAGCCGCCTGCTCGAACGCGCGACCAAGCTCAGCGATGAGAACGGCGGAGGGTCGCTCACCGCACTGCCGATTATCGAAACGCAGGAAGGCGATGTCTCCGCATACATCCCGACGAACGTAATTTCGATCACTGACGGTCAGATTTATCTCCAGCCGGAACTGTTCGCAGCCGGCACGCGTCCGGCGATCAACGTCGGTATCTCCGTGTCGCGCGTGGGTGGAAACGCGCAGATCAAAGCGATGAAGGAAGTCGCCGGCTCACTCCGACTCGACCTTGCCGCCTACCGGGAACTCGAAGCCTTCGCGCAACTGGGTACCGAACTGGACCCCGCATCACAGCAGCAGCTTGACCGTGGCGGACGCATGGTGGAACTCCTCAAGCAAGGACAGTATCAGCCATTCGATGCCATCGACCAGTGCATTTCGATCTTTGCTGGTTCGCGCGGCTTCCTCGATAACCTGCCCATCCCGCACGTCAAGCAGTTTGAATCCGATCTGCTCGACTACATGCGCGGTGCCGGGAAAGAACTCCGCGACAAACTGGTTGAAGCAAAGAGCTTCAAGGGGCTCGAGGACGGCTTCAAAGACAAGATCAGTGAGTTCAAGAAGGGCTGGAAGCCGAGCGCGTAGCAACAACACCGGGCTGGAGCAGATCGACCAGGTTCGCACACGCAGCCGCGGGTGCATCTCCCCACAACTCAGATCCGACAAGATGACGACTCAATCAACACAGGGTCGCCCGGCATGGGCGGCCCTTTTTGTTCATTGCGGCAGGCATGTGCCGGCTCGTCGCAGGCAGGAAGTTCAACGCTCTCGATTGCGACCGGCGCGCCACGCCCGATGCACGTTCCGCCATCGCTGTCGATCGCTCCGATTTCGATCTCCGTGCCTGCATCACGCGCAAGCGCAAGCGCGCGTTGTTGCACGATGCGGCCGCCGATGGCGATCGCCTCATCCCATGAGACCTGATCAAGCCGCTTCGCGTGCGGATCGCCGTTCGGGTCTGCGTCGTACAGACCATCGACATCCTTAACAAGTCGACAGCGGGCACCGAGCTGGCTCGCGAGGAACACCGCGGTCAGGTCGGAGCCTCCGCGGCCAAGCAGCGTCGTGTGCCCCGAATCGTCGCAACCGATGAATCCCGGAACGATGACGACGGCGTGTTCGTCCATTGCTGCCTGCAACGCTGCGGTATTCAAAGCAACTGGTTCAGCTTCGGTCAGCGGCCCGCGTGTGAGCAACCCAACCTGAACGGGACCGGCCACAACCGCGGACAACCCGGCCGTTTCGCATCGCATGGCCAGCAGCGATGCACATGCGACTTCACCCGTTGCGAGCAGCATTGCCGTGTGATGCGGTGACGGGCTCGCCGCCATCCGCCCGGCCTGCGCGAGCAGATCCTCGGTCGTGGACCCGATCGCAGACACGACCGCCACAACGGAAAACCCGGCGAGCACGTTTTTTCGAATTTCCTCGGCAACTGTCTGCAAGTCATCTTCACTACGCAGTACGGAACTACCGAACTTCATGACAAGTACCGATCGTGAGGAACCTTTCCGCGGGGGGAAAATCTCTGACTGATGATCTTCGTCAAAGGCAATCATGACAAGGACTCATGTACAGCGGCGCACAACACAAGCGTGCTGCCGCGGGGGATTGAAGGGAACATGCCGCGTGCATAAAGCAAACACAGCCACAGCAGTGGAGGTCGCCCGGACGATGTGACTTGTGGCGGGACGCTAGGCGATCATCATGAACGCGCGCCGCGCAACTGCACACCGGCCGGGCTCTGCTTGCCCTTGGTCGCGTGTTTCGAGTTGGCGGGATTCATGCGGGTCATGGCTCGACACTGTGGGTATCGGGCCGATTGTACCTCCAGCTGAAGTCGAATCAACCTGGAACCTGTTCGCCGGAGTTGATGGCAAGCTGTGCGGCGTTCTCGAGCGGACGATCGAGAGACGCGAGGCGAATCGCGCGGTCCAGATCTGCAATGATGTCGTCAGCATGTTCGATCCCCACGCTGATGCGGATAAGGTCGCGCGGAAGCGCTCGTTCCCGCTGGACATGCTCGGGAATGCTCGCGTGCGACATGAAGCATGGCAAGGAGATCGTGCTGTTCACGCTGCCGAAACTCACCGCGATTGTGAGCAGTTCCGTCGCCTCCACAATCCTGCGCGACAGGTCGACATCGCCAGTCTCGAAACTGATCACGCAACCGCCGCCGCGCGACTGGATCGCATGGACCTCATGATCAGGGTGACCGGGCAGCCCCGCATAATGAACCGCCGGGACTGCAGAATGCGCGCTGAGGAACTCAGCGACGCGAACTGCATTGTCCTGTTGTCGGTCGAGGCGCACCCCGAGCGTCTTGATGCCACGCAGCAGCAGCCAACAGTCGAACGGCGCGAGCGCAGTACCCTCGGCATTCTGCATGAAGGCAATCTGTTCTGCGATCGCATCGTCATTCAC
>CAZVXI010000301.1:0-2989 GCA_964631295.1 uncultured Isosphaeraceae bacterium | reverse complement strand
GCGGATCCATCTCTGCAACGCGTTGCGCAGCATCAACCGCGGCTTGCCAGTTTTGTTGCGTCTGATCTGCTGCGGCCCGCTGATACATTACCTCGCGCAGGTTCGCTGCGACGGCGAGTTTCGATGGATGGTCGTTGATGAGGCGTCGGGCGAGCGTGCATGCTTCTTCCAGCAGCGCACGGGTCTGCGCTCCCTCTGCCAGCTCAGCCGCGATGCGCATCTGTTCCGTTGCGTGAAGCATCGGCCGAGGATTGGCGGGCCAGCGTTCATACGCATCGACCAGCGTTGCGGATGCCTGTTGGCGGGTGGCAACCTGTACATCACGGACGTTTGCTGCCTCGGCAATCATCGCAGTTGCGGTTGCAATCATGCGCTGCTGAGACCATGCAGGCACAACTGCCATCACGACGATCATGATCGCGACGACAAGCCCGGCGATCCACGCAGCGATGCCCGGCACGACCGACGATGCGCCCTCCATCGACATGCGAGGATGAATCGTCGCAACGACACCAAGGAAACACATGCACCACAGGACCGCGCCGGGGTTGAACAACGTCATCTCGATCTGACTGTGCACCAGCAGGCCGATCACCGCGACTGTGATCGACCACCCGAACATCGCTGACGGTGCACGCTCGCGCGGCGTTTCCGCAAGCAGTTGTGTGAGCAACACGAGCGCGCTGCCGAGTGCAACCATGCCGAGCACGCCCGTCAGACGCAGCGCAGCCAGCAGCGGATCGAGCGCAGGCGATTCGGCGAACAGGGAAACAGCAACTGCGATGCTCGCAACCGCAAGAACACTCGCGACACCCGCGCGTGGATCAATCGGAGGTGCCTGATCGCCGGCCTTTCCGCGCCTCGCGAGTCCAGACATCAAAGCGCCCAGCGTCGCGGTCCATGCAATGCCCGCAAAGATGCCGAGACACGCGAACCAGTCGATGATCACATTGTGAGCGCTGGCAACTTCTTCCGGACTGCGTGCCGGGCGATAAAGGGAATATGCATCCTGGAACCCGCCCGGCCCGACGCCGATGAACATGTTGTCCATCATCGCTCGCCATGCACCTTGCCAGTAATGCCAACGGAACAGGACGCTCAGTTCGCCTGCGAATGCTTCAGGCAGAACTGCCCCGCGCACGACAACGCCTCCTGCAGCGCCGATGCAGCCGAGAATCGCAATCCAGCCGGCAGCGCGCCGCATTGCGCGTGCACGCTCTCCGAGTATTATGGGCGCGAGCAGCAGAATCACACACACGATGCCAACGAGAATCGCCCCGCGTGAACTGCTCAGCCACAGCCCTGCGCCGGCTGAGACAACAAGAATGCTCAGCAGCCCCGCCCAGCCGCTCTGCAACTTCGCGCGCAATGTCACGATCAGCAACCCGCCGAACGTGACGAGCGCGATGATCATCAGTGATGCGAAGATGTTCGTCGTATCGAACCAGCCGCGCGGGTGCGGCTGCAGGAGGCGGCGTTCGTATATCTTCGCCATTGGCGAGTCGGGGTCCCACCCGCGTGATGCATAGAACTGATCTTTCTGTGCTTCAAACTGGCGGAGCGTATCCTGGTGTTCGAGCGTCATCTGCAGCCCGCCGCGCAGCATGAGCGGCGCGAGTGATGCGAGAAGGATGATCATCGCAATGCGTCGCAGGGCATCGCGTGAGGGAAGATGCGCGATGGCAACAGCGCTCAGCAGCGCTGCGAACCAGGTTGAGCCGCGCCACAGGTCTCTTGCATCGCCAGCACCTCGCATGCTGTGCATCACGACAAGCGCGCCTCCGACGCAGACAAGCCCGACGAGCCACCATCGCACGCGCACACTCTGAAGCGACAGCCCGCCGAGCGTGATGCACGCACACATGATGGTGATGACATCGATCAGCAGCGAGCCAGCCATGCCGATGCCGGCAAATCGTTCGGAGACGATGGTCGGATCACTGTCGAAGTACAGTTGCGGCGCAAACACGACAAGCGCGCGGAGCACTGCCATTGCGATGATGCCGAGCACGCCTGCCCACACGAGTTGTGATGCGGGCGGTTCGATCAGGTGATCATCGGGTTCGAGCGCGTCAGCAGTCGTCATGTGTTGAGCCGCTCCGGATCTGCGACGTGGCGCGATGCATGCTCGAACAGTGCGATGACGATGAGCACAAGGATTGTCTGCACGCCGACAAGCGCTGCCTGCCAGGGCGCGAGCGTGCCCAGTGCGATTCCGCTGATACCCGTGACTGCCGTTGCGCCCCAGATCATCATCACCGCGCCGCGTTTGCTCAGCCCGCGATGCACAAGCCGGTGTGAGAAATGTTGTTGATCGCCAACGAGCGGGCTGCGCCCCTGCTTGAGCCGGATGATCGTCACCGTCACGAGATCGTACAGCGGGACGGCAAGGACGACGATCGGCATGAACAGCCCGTACCAGCCCGTGCCGAGCGCGAACTGCGGGTCAGTCGCATCGTAAAACGTCGTGCGAGCGGTGAGCACAGCCAGCAGGAAGCCAAGCACGAGCGAGCCGCCATCGCCCATGAATATCTTCGCTGGCGGAAAGTTGAACAGCAGAAAGCCGCCCGTCGCGCCGATCACCAGCGCCAGCGTGCCGGCGATGAACCACTGCGCGTTGAGAATTGTGGCAACCATGAACAGCGCCGCCGCGATCATCGTCACGCCGGCCGCGAGACCGTCCATGTTGTCCATGAAGTTGATCGCGTTGGTAATGGCAACCACCCAGAGAATCGTGATGATCACGCTCGGAACATCGCCCAGCAGCGTGAGCAGACGCACATCAAAGAAGATGACCATCACGCCCGCCGCACCAAACTGAACGATGAACTTGACGGCAGGGCCGAGCGATCGCCGGTCATCAACGAGGCCGATCACGTGCAGCGCGGTGATACACGTGAGCAGCGCCATCGCAGTGGGCGCGCTTGCATGCGTGCGCGCGAGCAGCTCGTCGCTCCCCACGAAATCCGCGCCAGCGGCTTCGGCTTCC
>CAZVXI010000300.1:0-3023 GCA_964631295.1 uncultured Isosphaeraceae bacterium | reverse complement strand
GCGCATACTGCAGAGCCGCCGCGAACTTGAAGCTGTGCCCCGGCACGACGCGGTCATCTGTGTCTGCCGTCGTGATCAACGTCGCCGGATACGCACGCCCCGGCTCCAGATTATGCACAGGCGAATAGGCGCGCAGCGCTTTGAACTGCTCTGCATCATCTGACGAGCCGTAGTCATCCACCCAGGCCCAGCCGATCGTGAACTTGTGGAATCGCAGCATGTCCATCACGCCGACTGCCGGCAGGGCAGCACCGAACAGTTCAGGCCGCTGCGCCATGCACGCGCCAACGAGCAGGCCGCCGTTGCTGCCGCCCATGATGGCCAGTTTCTCTGGCGCGGTGTAGTCGTTGTTGATCAGCCACTGGGCGGCAGCGATGAAGTCATCGAAGACATTCTGCTTGTCGAGTTTTGTGCCGGCCTCGTGCCACTGCTCGCCATATTCGCCACCGCCGCGCAGATTGGCAACAGCATACACGCCGCCCATCTCCATCCATCCGACGCGCGCAATCGAGAAGTGGGGCGTCATCGGGATGTTGAACCCGCCATAGCCGTACAGCAGCGTCGGGTTGCTGCCATCCATGGTCATCCCGCGCTTGTGCGTGATGAACATCGGCACGCGGGTGCCATCCATGCTCGTGTAGAAAATCTGCTTCGTCACATACTGCGATGGGTCAATGTCCACATCCGCGCGGTGCAGCAGCGTGCTCTCGCCGGTGATCATGTCATAGTGATACGCACTCGGCGGCGTCGCGAAACTCGCGAACGAATAGAACGTCTCGTTGTCCGTCCGCTCGCCGACAAAGCCGCTTGCCGTGCCGATGCCCGGCAGCGATACATCGCGCACGAACTCACCGTCCGTCGTGTGAACTCGCACAGCGGTGCGCGCATCTTCAAGATACGTCGCGACGAACATATTCGCGATCATGTCCACGCCCGTCAGCGTGTCATCCGATTGCGGCACAATCTCTCGCCAGTTCGCCTGTCCGCGCATGCGGATGTCAATGCCGATCACTCTCCCACGCGGTGCCTGATGGTCTGTCTTGAAGTAGAACAACGGCCCGTCATTGCCGACGAACGTGAACTCATGATCGAAGGTATCGATCAGTTCGACCGGGTAGCCCATCGGCTCGCTCAGGTCGCGATACAGCACGCGATACTTGTCATCAGTGCCTTTCCACACAGTGATAACCACGTACCTTCCATCATCCGATGCTGTCGCGTTGAAGCCCCAGTCCGGCTCATGCGGTGCATGATACACCAGCACATCAGCTTCCTGCAGAGTGCCGAGGCGGTGGTAGTAAAGCTTGTTGTACTTATTGACATTGACGAACGCGCCTTCCTGCGGCTCATCATAACGCGAGTAGAAGAACCCCTTGCCATCCTTCGACCATTCCGCTCCCGAAAACTTCACCCAGCGGATGACTTCCGGCAGATCGTTGCCGGTTTGAATATCGCGAATGCGGAACTGCTTCCAGTCTGAGCCGGCCTCTGCAATGCCATACACCGCGTACCGGCCATCGTCGGAGAATGCCACATCCTGCAGCGCGACAGTGCCATCGTCCGACCATGCATTCGGATCGAACAGCACGCGGCCGGGGTCATCCAGCGAATCGGTAATGTAAAGGACCGACTGATTCTGCAGGCCATCGTTGAGAGAATACACATACTGTCCGCTGCCGATCCGATCGGGCGGGCTCTTGCGCTCGTAGTTCCACAGCTCCGTGAGCCGGCTGCGAATCTCAGCTCGCCACGGCAGCGTCTCCAGGTAACCGAATGTCACCTCATTCTGCGCTTCCACCCACCGGGCGACCTCATCGCTCGTGCGAACATCCTCCTCCAGCCAGCGATACGGATCATGCACACGGGTGCCGTGGTAGGTATCAAAATGATCGATCCGCTTCGAATCCGGATACACCATATCCTGTGCGAATGCAGGCGATGCAATGAACGATGCGAGCAGAACAAACAAAGTGCGAGTGCGTGTCATGTGTCGTATTCCTCTCCGCAGACCTGCGCGAATGCGATGATGGCAACTGAATATCAGCCGACAACATCCGGCAGGTCGAACATACCTTCCGTGAGATTTCGAGGCCCGTCGCGCGTGATGAGAACATCCGCCTCGTAGTGAACGCTCAACGAACCATCAGCCGTGAAGATCGGCCACTGATTTTTCTCCGATCGCGTCTCGGGCGACCCGACTGCAATCATCGGTTCGACAGCGAGCAACAGCCCCGGCTCAAACAACGACCACGCATCCGGCCATTCCTGGCGATGTCGTGGCATCACATTGGAAACATACGGCGGGCCGTGCAGCTTGCGGCCGTACCCATGCCCGCCGAGGCCGCGCACGAGGTGGAAGCCGCATTCATCTTCCACATATTCCTGCACAGCGCGGGCCCAGTCGATCAGCGGTCTTCCCGGCTGCATCGCTTCCACGCCACGCCGCAGCGACTCGCGCCCACAGGCCATCAACCGCCCGGAAACATCATCCGCGTGCTCGATGGCATAGGTCCACGCCGCATCGCCGATCCACCCGTGGTGCAATGTCCCGATGTCGATCGACAGCACATCGCCCGGCGAAAGCTCGCGTTTATCCATGATGTGCGTGCCGTGTACAATGCAGTTATTGACAGACAAACACGAATAGCTCGGAAAGGGGGGGTGCGCCGGGATGCGGTACCGCAGGAACGCGCTCTTGCACTCCATCGCCTTCAGCGTCTCCGCGACAAAGCGATCCACATCCGCCAGCGTCTGACCGGCACGGAGAAACTCCGCCAGGCGAAAGTGCATCTCGACGACGCGATCGGCGGCGGCTGCCGCTCCGTCTACCTCATGAACAGCATTCAGAACCATGGTCACATCGTAGCACATCCCCGGCGATGCACCACGCATGCATGCCCGCCACAGCCGACGGCCGACTGCTCATCGCCCTTCACTCACTCAGCCACTCACTCACTCACTCGCTCACTCACGCCGCATCAAGCATCTTCACCGGATGTGCCTCTGCATCCGCCGCGATCGCA
>CAZVXI010000299.1:0-3056 GCA_964631295.1 uncultured Isosphaeraceae bacterium | reverse complement strand
GGCGCCGCGCCGGGAGTTGTCAGCGCCGCGCCGACAGTTATCGGCGCGCCGCCGGGAGTTGTCAGCGCTGCGCCTGGTTTAGTAGCTCTGCGCCTGGTTTGAGCACCTCTGCGCCTGGTTTTAGTAGCTCTGCGCTTGGTCTGAGAACCTCTGCGCCTGGTTTCAGCAACTCTGCGCCTGGTTTCATCGCGCCCGGCGAAGACCGCGGATTGCCGGAGTCTCCCGCCAGCCAACCGCACTCGGAAGATGTCCATCCATCCCACACGGCCGACTCCCTCCCCCGGACGTCGCCCCCGCCCCCGGATGTCGGTCGCTGGCCGTGGCACCCCGGCTCCAGAACACGCACCCGGGGTCTGCATCGCGGCGATGCTACTCGGATTCCGCTGCCGTCGCCGCTCCCGGTCGACCAGATGCCGTTCCCGCTCGACCGAGCGCCCGGCCGCTCACACCCGAGCAGCAGCGCGCATTGACATGTATCGCCGTGGTTTGGCCGGAAGCGTCGCTCTGATGAGCCGCTCTGCTACTTCGCGGCTGGCATCGCTTCGATGAGCTTATAGATTGTCGTACACGGGCAACACTTCACAGGATCGGGCTCAGCTTTTGACTGGTGCAGTGTCCTCGCCCGCTTCGCAGTTTCGTCCGCCTGCTTGATGATGTCATTGAACTCAGTTTTGCCTTTGCTGTAGTCACTAATGTACTTTTTCAGGGCTGAAATGACAGCGTCACAGTTCGCGTACGGCGTCGCTGAGTTCTCGAAGTGAACCAAGAGCCAGTACTCGAAACAGGGATTGGATATTGCCAACCTGATCTTGTTACTTCTAGCGCGTTGGATGGCATCATTCATGGTCGTGTGCGCATCAACATCAATGACGCACCAGACTTGATCGTCATCTTCAAACTCGCCCTTGTCATGAAGGTCTTCCGCCCGTGTCACCGCTCGATCTACCACACCTTTGGGATCACTTGCGCTTGAGTCACGATCGATAATGAACATTTGCTGGCTGAGTCGACGATTGGCTCGCAGTGCCTCGAAGTAGTTCGGGGCAGACTTTGCGTCTTCAAAGCAGAGCAGAAAACGAGGGCGTTCATCGCGCTGTGGACCTTCACGGCTCGCTCGCAGTTCCGCAAGTAAGTGAGCAGTTGTCGTACTCGTCGGTTTCTTACTTGCCAAGCGACAACCTTTCGATGTGCGGAATCGCGTCGTATCGCCCCGCCAGATAGCGCTTGCGGATGTTGTGCACGCCCGGACGGTCTTTGAACTCCATGAGCGAGTACAGAGATGTCGCGCCGGTGTCATCCTTCTGGGTGAAGTAGACTTGATCCTTGCGAAGCGCAGGGTATTCGCGTTCGCGAGGTTCGAGCAACCCGGCATCATGCGTAGTAAACGCAAGCTGGCTCCTGCCGTTGCGTGCGTGATTCACGGCGCGGACGAGTTGATCCAGCAGCAATGGGTGCAAACTCGCTGACAGTTCATCGCCGAATATCGTGGTCTCGCCCCGCGAGAGTGCCCACCAACGTGTGGCAAGCGCGTACATCTTTCGCGTGCCCGCCGACTCATCCGGGAAGTCAATTTGACTGCCATCATCCCCTCGATGGACGAACTCGGGACGAAAGAACGGACCTTCCAATTCGACGACTCGCTGTCGCAACTCGTCGGGTGCATGACGCAGAATCTCGGGCACATTTGTCTCCTCGATACGAATGTCGCGTATCCCGAGATCTGCGGGGCGAATCAGGTTATCAAGTACCCAACTCCTGAAAACATCATCATCATGCAGGCGTTTGGCGGTGCGATCAAAGATTTCAAGTCCGTCGGCAGTCGAATAGTCTTCGTGATTCAGTCGGCTGTGGAACGCTTGCCATATGCCATGCAGACTGTCCTCGCCACGATCGGGACCGTGGTGAGCGAGGAAGGAGAAGATCGGCGTGTTGGACTTGGGTTGCTCAGCGAGGATGCGAAGGTGTTCGCTTTGATCTATCTTCGATCCACTGACATGATCGTTCTCGCGAGCAATCAACGGCTCATCTGTGGCGCCGCCATCGGTCAGAGTCTCGCGGAGGATCTCTTCCTTCGTGAACACGACCTCGTATTCATAGAGAAGCCCGTCGAAGAATATCGTGCATCCCAATCGGACAGGCCGGGTCCGGTGCTCCTGCGACAACGCGAATGCCTCGTACGGTCCAATCGACTTGCCGGGTTCGAGCGCCCAGCTTGACCGACGGATCATCCACCACAGGGCGTTTGCTGCCATCAGGACTGTGGACTTCCCTGAAGCATTCGGTCCATAAATCGCCAGACAGCGGAGCACATCCAATGACCCGCCTTCCGCGCCCTTCGGCTCGATCTTTGCGATTCCGCGGCGGCCTTCGGACGACAGGTCAGCCGCGACGAACGACAGTTCGAACGGATCGCGCAATGAACGGAAATTCTCGCCGAAGAGGCGGATCAGCATGGCAACTCCTTACGCGGCGCAGGAAAACTGCGCGGCATCCCAGTGGAGTATAGTCGGCCAGCCGGTAGATGCCTCTGGAATCATGTCGCATCTGGATGCCTGATCCTGAGCAGTCTGATCGCAGCATGGCCGTGAGGCATCCTTCGGTTCTTACCGTCTGTGCCCTTCATTTCACACAAGATTCAGATCGTTCCTTCGCTCGCCCCACAGCCCGTCTAAGCACGGCACACTTGCTAGAATCATGCTCAACACCGGAGCGAACAGCATGGGCATCAACAGTGGCGTTCTCTTTATCTGCAGTCAGAACTCGGCGCGGAGCCAGATGGCAGAAGGCTGGCTGCGGCACTTCGCCGGCGATCGGTTTGAAATAGCCAGCGCTGGCGTCGATCCCGGAACCATCAATCCGATTGCCATCGAAGCCATGGCCGAGGCCGGCGTCGACATCGCATCGCAACGGGCCGAGAGCATCAAGACGTACCTCGGCCACTGGCCTGTCTATTACATCATCATCGTGTGCGACAAAGCAGCGGAGTCCTGCCCGCGCATCTGGCCTGGCGCTCGGGAGCGGCTGCACTGGTTCTTCGATGATCCCGCCGCGGTCGA
>CAZVXI010000298.1:0-3085 GCA_964631295.1 uncultured Isosphaeraceae bacterium | reverse complement strand
GGTCACGCCCGGGCAGCAACTCCGCAAGTCGCAGGATGCGTTCGATCCGATCGCGATCGAGCGCGCGAACGTCGGCAAGTCGCTGGGGCGTGGCGGCAGGGGTCGGCATGAGATTCTCCCGAGGTAAGGCGTTGATCAAGTTTCATCACAGTTGCATTTGCAATATTGCAAACTCTTGGCTACAGTTTACCGATACAGGACACCCGAGCCAATCGAGAGTTTGCAGATTTGTAAACTTTTCCCGAAAATCGTCCATGCAAGCCAATCAACAGGGTTCAGGACCGCCCGCCACAGCCCACACCAACCGCCACGGAAACAGCAAACATGTCTCACGCAGGACGCGTCATCCGACAACTTCGCACTGATCGCGGGCTGACCCAGCAGCAGCTCGCCGCGATGATCGGCTGCTCCAAGCCGCACCTGTCGCTGATGGAGTCTGGCCAGCGGACCGTGAACGCTCAGTGGGCCGCCAGGATCGACCGCGCGCTCGCGCCCGACGATGATTCGCCCGAGCATCGCCCCGTCACCGAGGCCGTCCAGTGGGACACCATGAGCCCGACGATGCGGCAGCGCGTGCACGACTCACAAGCCATGGTCGAGCAGATGCAGCGCGCCTTGCGCAGCGATGATCCACTCGCAGCCATGCGCAGCATCGTCGAGCAGACTGAAGCCAACATCGATGCGGGCACCACCGCTTCCCTCACGCATCGCATCCCCGTGATCAACCGTGTCGCGGCAGGCGTCGCCACCGAGTTCACCGACCTCGATTATCCCGCCTCCGTCGCAGACCAATACATCACCTGCCCGGATGTCAACGACCCCAACGCCTTCGCCGCCCGCGTCACAGGCGACTCCATGCTGCCCGACTACCGCGATGGCGAAATCGTCGTCTTCGCGCCCAACGCGCCACTGCGCAGCGGGATGGACTGCTTCATCCGCCTCGAGCCGGACAACGAAGTCACCTTCAAGCGCGTGTTCTTCGATGAACAGCAAGCCGCCGGCAACATTGATGCCGATGCTGACAACGACAGCCACAGCAGCAGCAACAATGGTGATGCTGACGCCCCTGCTGAAACGCGCGATAGCATGACAGCCGTGCGCCTGCAGCCGCTCAACAACGCCTACCCACCGCGCGCCGTACCGCGAGCACAGATTGCAGGCATGTACCCGGCCGTGTACGTGATGCGCGAAATCGCGCGGTGAACATACGCGCGGGCTCGGCGTGATGATCTGATTGATGCGAGACGGATCAGTTGCAGTCGCTGCCCCAGTTGCTCAGCATACTCAGCGAGTTTGACAGACCAACAAACCCATCGCCATCTGAGTCGCCCGCCGCGTCGCCTTTCACACGCTCTTGCCGACGATCATCATCGCGCCCAGCAGGGCCTGCCCGAGTGAGAACACGCCCAGGCCGATGATCGTCGCGTACATGGCGAAGCGCGTCTTCCACTTCGAGCGAATCACCGGCGGCACGATGGCGAGCGCGACCAGCCACGCGAGCAACGCAGTCGCCGCATACGCTGCGTCCGGCAGGTTGATGAAGATCGCTGCCGGTATCAGCAGCAAGAGCGTGATCCCACCAAACACAAACGACAACTCCCACCACTTGTCGATCGCATCCAGCGCGCGCAGCCCGAGTATCGCGAGGACCGGCCAGGGCACCATCGCCGCGAACGAAAGCACATACACCGCCAGCAGGTTCGGCACGCTGTTGCGGACAATCACCGTGGTCGCACGCGCTGGCGATGCTGCCGTGGCCGTCTTCGCATCAGCACCCACAGGCGGCAGTTGCTGATGATCGTGATTCGTCTCAGAGGTGGGCATGGCGTCACTGTAGGGTTCGGCGACGGGCATGAACATGCAGCAGATGCAGCGCACGAGAAAAGCCGCCCGATCATCCTCTGACCGGGCGGCTTGAAGGTTGCCGAATGAATACTCACGCAGGTCGTGTCAGTCTCACACACAACGACGACGACGACGCACACCCGCGAGACCGGCAAGGCCCAGCAACGCCAGTGCGCCGGGGGCGGGGATGAAATCGCCCGTGAAGGCGACGTCATCGATGAAGATATTCTCTGCACCAGAGTTGTTGTCAACACGCACCGTCAATGTGAGGTTCGTCCCGAAACCCTGATTGTCGATCAGATCACTGATATCGACGGAAAGGTTCCACCATGTGGGTGTGGAATCATCAACTGAATCGTACGCCTCGAGCTCGCTGTCGTCGAAGTCCAGTACCGCCTGTTCGTTGATGCCATCACTGATGAGCACGACAAAGGAGTCCTCTGATTCGTACCCTGTGTCGTTGATGAGGAAGTACAGACTGAACTGGATGTTCTCGTAGCTGCTCACGTCGATTGTCTCGAACACGAGATCGATACGACCATCGATGTCATTGAACTCGAAGTTGTGCTCCACACCTGAAGAAACAGCGGTCCCATCCGGAGAGAAGTCGGGTGCGTTGCTTCCAGCGAACGAGTTCACGCCGATGAAGTCGCTTGTGTCTGACCCAGCAACTGGTCCGGTTGTGTTGCCCATTGTATCGAACCAGGTGCTGGTGAAGTCCATACCTGGACCGCCCACGTTCGCGGAACTCGCGTTGGTCAGTGGGCTGCCATTGGTCACCATGTCGAATGTCTCGGTTGCCGAATCATCAAGACTGTTGAAGTCCTGCGATGCGATGATGTCCGCTGATGCACCACCACCGCCAAGAAACAGGGCTGCAGCGCAAGCGCATGTTACATAGTTGAAGTTCTCTTTGTTTGTCATGGAAATCCGCTCCGATGAGATGAAGGAAACCACCCGCGTCACCACCTGACGCAGCGTGCTCGCTCTCTTCGAAGCGGTCGTCTGCCAAAAGACGAGACCTGTCGGCCGACCGCGTTGCCTGAAAGGTTCGGTGATTTCGTGTGATTCGTCAAGCGCTGCCCGACCTCGATGTCGCGCGACGGTGGTTCCATCAGTCGGAAGACAAGATGGGCAAGGACGCCGCCACAAGAAAGATCGGCCAAAAGAAAAACCGCCCGATCGTGATGATCGAGCGGCTGGTGTTTCGTCTGCCGTCAGTCGACTTGCCGCGTGCATT
>CAZVXI010000297.1:0-3094 GCA_964631295.1 uncultured Isosphaeraceae bacterium | reverse complement strand
GGCTGCGCGCCAGGCAGTCATCGTGGATCAGCGTGATGCGCTCGCCGAGCCGGTCATTGAGCATGGCCGTGAGGCCCTTGTCGAGTTCACATGCGATGACCTGCGCCCCCGCATCAAGCATCGTCTCGGTGAGTGTGCCGGTGCCCGGCCCGACTTCGAGCACAAGATCGCCCTCGATGATCTGTGCTGCCTCAATCAGTTTGCGTAACTGGTTGTGATCATGCAGAAAGTTCTGCCCGAGCGACTTCCGCGGCCGCAGGCCACGTGCATCAAGAAGCGCGCGGATTTCCGAGAGCGTCTGCATGACTATCAGCGGTTCTCCCACTGCTCGCGCATCAGCAAACGCTGCCGCAGAATCCGCAAGACCTGATCAGGACCAGCGTGCGGGTGCTGCGCGCGGATTCCATCCATCGTAATTCGGCAGGCGTCATCGAAGAGACGGACACCATCCATCGCCTTTTCGCCAGGATTCAGCCGCCGCGCTTGCTCGATCCGCGCCGCTTGCATTGCCTGCAACTGGAGGTCGTTCGCCCGCTCGCTCATCAGGCGATTGTACACCACCTCAAACCGATGACTCCAGCAACACACAAGTCCAGTGATTTGCAGAGCCGCATGACGAGTGGATGTCGTACTCGCTCACGCCTTACCGAGGTACTCGCCCGTTTCCGTATTGATCTTCACGATCTGACCAACGTCAATGAACGGCGGCACGCGCACCTTGGCGCCGGTCTCGACGACTGCTTCTTTGAGTTGGTTCGTCGCCGTCGCGCCCTTTGGCTGTGGCGCGGTCTCGGTCACCGCCAGTTCAACCGAGGCCGGCAGGTCCACGCCCAGCGGGTTGCCCTCGAACATCATCACCGTGACTTCTTCACTTTCCTTGAGCCACTGGCTCTGGCCTGCCGGCAGCACATCGCCGTCAAGCTCGATCTGGTCGTACGTCTCCCCGTCCATGAAGACGAACGGCCCATTGCCCTGGCCGGAACTGTCATACAGGTACTGCATCTTCCTGCGGTCGATCGTGGCATCCTCGAGTTTGTCCGAGGAGTTCAGGCGATTGACCTTGATCGTGCCCGTGTTGACGTTCTTCATCTTCGCCTGCACGTAGGCAGGGCCCTTGCCGGGCTTCACGTGCTCGGTATCGAGCACCACATGCAGAGCCCCCTCATACATGAGGGCCTGCCCACGCTTGACATCGGTTGCTTTGACTGGCATGAGCGTATCGTAGCCAGTCTTGCGCAGAGGGCGAGCAAGCACATGACTTGGCGTTCCTATTAACGGGCCTCACGCGTCTGTTGCACCCTGCCACAGTCTTCAGAACCCTCTGATTCAGCCAGGGCCACATGCCTCGAAGCTTCCGCCCGTCGGCTCGGGATGCAATAACTCCATGCAACGACCGGTTGTTGCAGCATGACCATGCCCCGCACCAAAAGACGCTGCGATGGCCGGCGGCGCTGGCTGCGGCGTGTCCTTGTCGCTTTGCTGACAGCAACCGCCGGGACCTACGCAGGGCTGATCCTGTTCGTGCCACACTTTCGCGAGCAATCCATCGGCGGCTGGGCGTGGCTCCTGGGCATGGGGTATGACGACTTCGCATCAAGGCCCCCCACGGTTTTCCACCGCGGCTTCAAGCGGTACCTCTGGGGCGGGGAGGATCCGGACTCGCATTTCTCTATCAGCACATTCCGGCTCGATACGGACCGGCTGCATTTCGGCCTCGGCCGCGAACACTTTCACGCGCTCATCGAGCCCGAGTTCATCTCCATCACTGAAGCGGATCGACTCGACAGCGATCGTGTGCTGCTGGTTTCGATCAACGGTGACTCGCGCATCTACCCGTTGACCACCTTGCGCAGGCACGAAGTCGTCAACGACACCGTTGGTGGCAAACCGATCTTCACTGCGTTCTGCGTGCTGGCTGATCTCGGCGCTGCATACGCACGCACGATCGGCGACCACACGTTCACGTTCGGCGTGAGCGGCTACACCTACGACGACCCGGACATCTGGGGTGGCAGTCAGGCGTTCATCCTCTGGGATCGCGATACAGAATCGCTGTGGTGGCCGCCGATCGGCAAAGCCGTCTCCGGCTCGATGATCGATCGTCCCATGCGCGTACTCGACGAGCAGTTCTGGTCGCAGACGACTTTCGGCGAGGCCGTCGCGCAGTGCCCTGATGCAGTGGTCCTCAAGCCCGATCAGTCATTCAACGCGCCCGATTCCTGGCCGCGTTATGAACCGGGCGATACCCTAATGCGCGGCGACAGTGACGGGATTGCGCCGTTCTGGGGCGAAAACAGTGAGATTGCAACTCCCGACCGCGCGACATCTCAGCCGCAAGGATGACTTCCCGGCGCAACGCCTGCGTCGCTTGCCGGCATCACCCGGGCCGTCAGTCGACCGAACGCAGCTCAGACGATCAACAGAAAGAAGCACCATCCTTGCCACTGCAGGTCATCGGCGCTGGCCTCGGCCGAACTGGCAGAACATCGATGCAGGCGAATCTGTATTCGCAGCGACGCGTGACGATCGAACGCTCACTGCGTCGTCGCGAGCTCGCTGGTGATCTTCACCTCTCCGGTGAGCGACTGATGCACCGGGCAGCGATCCGCAATCTCAAGCAGGCGCTTCCGCTGATCCGCATCGAGATCGCCTCCTAACTCGATCTGCCTTCGAATCTTCAGCACATGCCCTTCGGTTGATTCGCAATCATCGCAGTCCTTCGCATGCACGCGGTCTTTCTCAAGGCCGATCTCGACCGATTTCAACGGCCAGCCCTTGCGATCCGCGTACATGCGCAGCGTGATCGCGGTGCATGCGCCCAGCGACGCGAGCAGCAGGTCATACGGGTTCGGCCCGGTGTCGCCGCCACCAAGATTTTCAGGTTCATCTGCGGTCAGCGCGTGCGTCCCCGCAGCGATTCGCGTGGCGTACGGCGTGTCGTCGATTCTGACATTCACTGGATAGAACGTACTCATGGCGGCAACTCTCTGTTCAGTCGCAAACAACTTCGCTGCGCCCATGATTATTCCCACCGCTCATCAGCGACGATGCGCGTGCCGCAGCCGACAGGACTCCTCATGTCAACCACATACCG
>CAZVXI010000296.1:0-3109 GCA_964631295.1 uncultured Isosphaeraceae bacterium | reverse complement strand
ACGAATCGGTGAACTGCTCGGCGGCTGGCCGAGCGCATTCAATACTCAATGGACAGTTGGCAAATGAGACAACAGATGCTGTGGATGTTTGCTCTGCTACCTTTCGGTATTCAGCCAGCGGTCATGGAGCAAGATGTTGGACTCGCACAAGAGCAGGAGTCGTCCCATATCTCGATGCAGATTGTGTGTCGGACTGAAACGGGTGATCTTCTGCCGGATGTACCCATCCTCATCATGTCACGGGAGGAGCAGATAACCGTTCTCACCAACGCAGATGGAACGGCTCGATCGACACTTCGCTGGCAGGAGGGCGACATATGCGTCAGAGTTGTGCCAATCGGTCCTGATAAAACTGCTGCCTCGATTCGGACCGCCCGGGAACGCTTTGCTGAACTGTCCGAAGAGTATTGGTTCGACTATTCATATCGGTTCGTCGTCGATGAAGGCCGACAGCAGTGCAGCGGCGAGATCATAGCGCGGGAGACCGTGTCACTGAAAGTCCAATTGCTCAACGAGGCAGGAAACCACGCAGGGCCACGCAACGAGGCGATCGTCCGAATCGCGGGCAACGGCTTTCTCACCGGCCGGCCGGACGCGAAGGGGATCGTCCGCATGAGTATCGCCCGCGGTCTCAAGAATGAAGTATTTCCGAGATTCTACGCCGATGGCTCATTTGGCGAGATCTTGCAGATCCCGTCAGATGCCTGCATGGCCGACATGGATCTCGGGACACTCCGCCCACCGGCCGTCACACGTGATGCGCAACTCAATGTCATCGTGGATTGGGGGACACTCCAACAAGACCAACTGGAGTATATGGATCTGATTGGCGGTGGAGTTACGTTGATACCGATCGACGGTAAAGGTGTCGTGTACTCCTACCTGACTCGCTCTACCAAGAGCGGCGTGCGCGCGTTGGCGAGGTATAACAGCATGGATCATCCAATGACTGCCAGTGGCACGTACTACCTCGTGCCTGGCCTGTTTGCTGCCACGCCAACCCAACGCAAGGTCATTGAACTCGCGCGACGAAATCCTGGTGTGATTGATGAACGGATTCCGCACATTGTCGCCAAGGCGGGTGAAGTGACATCGATTCACTTCGATGCGGCACGGGCTGCGGAGATCGTCTTTAACATCGAACTGTCTGACAACAATGAGGGACATCAAGAAGAGCAATCAGGAAACGGCGACGGTAGCTGATGTGATGGGGAAGAAGAGAAACTATGAAAGCCGGGTCTCCCGGTGGGTGTCGGCCGGGTCATACAGTCGGTTGACTGCTCCGGCCGAGTTGATCCTCGTCGATGAAGACAACGCCCGCAGGAGGCACACCAGCGACAGCGATTATCGGCCGGATCAAGATGGCCTTGTCTGCGCGCCGATACACGCCGCCGCTGGGCTGGCACAACACGCCCCGCTTCAATCGACTCTCTGGGAGTTGCTGTTCACCCTCTTCCCACTGATTCCAAACAACCCGACCTTGGTAAGCAACAACCCCTTCCATGAGCGAGTGGCCGAACTTCTTGTAGAATGGCCATCCATCTTTTTCGAAACGTGGAGTCTTGGGCAATGAGAGTCGTGATTGCATGCGTTATCCTTCTGGTGTGTTCATGCTGCACGATGGCGAATGAACTCAGGATAGACATTCATGTTCGCACGGAGCGTCAACAGCCGCTGCAAGATCTCCCGTTCATGCTGGTGGTCGATGGTCGCAAGCTGATAGACGGCACCACGGATCAGGATGGCAGACTCACCCTGATTACTAACGTAAGTGGAGATGATGTTTACGTCGCGCTTGGATTCGCTGCCAAGAAAGCTACGCCCGAGTACGCTGACTGGTTGACGAGATACCATAGTGAACTGCGCCATCAGTACCACTTTGCGCAGCGCTATCCGGTCGTAATCCCCGACGAACGGCAGATTGTGTCGGTCGAAGTGATCGCATGGGACGCCGTCCACCTGAAAGCCAGAATAGTCGACGGGCGCGGAGTTCCTCGCCGAGGAGAGGTGTACGGAGCTCTCTATTCATATCCGGCCCTCGGGCCCGCTGGCACCACTCTGCAGTTACCTGATGTAAGACGAGCGGCTCCACTACTCTTGTTCGTCACGTCATGGGTAGAAGGCGCCGCTCAGCTCGTGCACCCAGTTCAGTTGACTGCGGAGGACACCGCAGAGGAGATTGACCTCGGGGAGGTGGTGATCCCTGCACGGAAACATGGGGTGGATCTTGATGTGATGGTGACGGGCGAAGCCCTACTGCGGGTTCAGAAGGTACACACACCCATTCCCGGTGTCGTGTTTGTCTCCGGCGACGGTGACAGCGCTGTCTGCTATCGGGCTGCTCCGAGAGATGGAGATGTCTCCCGCATGCGCCTCATGGCGAATGAGGATCAGACGGCACACCTCGCGCCGGGCCGGTACTACATCGCGCCTGGGTACTTTCTGAACAATGAGACGCAGCGTGCCTTGTTCGAGATCGTGCGTGACGGGAAGCCCGAAGAACTCGAACAACTCTACTCGATTGATGTGCCCGAAGACGGCTACACCGGCAAGATTGACCTGTGGGATGCATATGAGTCCATCCGGAAAGTCATGAAGGCCCGCACGGAACAGTCGGAGAACGAAGAGGAAGCAGATGAGGGCGAGGCCTGAGATTTGCAAGGGCACGCCTCCGGCACCAGCATTGGATACGAGTACGGCGATTGTTCAGGCCGCATACCCAACCATCCCCGCAAATGAGCAGCACGGCGGACGGATCTTCCGCACTCGTATTACACTGGACACGCCAATACTGGGGCTGACCTATGAATTTGACACGAATTGACACGATCGTTCTCTGTTGCGTGATGGTGTTCACCTTTGCGACACACGCATCATCGCAGGAAACTGTGTCAACACAGACGAACCTGGCTGAGGCCATCGACTTCGCAGAGGCGTGCGATGCCACTCACGTGACAGACGATCTCAAACGCCTGGTCAAGCTTCTCGAGCAGAAGCATGCTGCATTTGTGGAGACGCGTGAGATTGCGCCCTGGCAGGAGTACCTGCTTGAGGTTGAAGCAGCGATTCGCCCGCATGAGACCGCAAGGAGTCTGTTGCTCCGAAGCAT
>CAZVXI010000295.1:2271-3115 GCA_964631295.1 uncultured Isosphaeraceae bacterium | reverse complement strand
ATACGGGTGGTCGTCTCGCAGGTAGGCCCCGGTGCCCACCAGTTCGATCCAGCGCCCGGCCGCGGCCTCGAGCTCCTCACCAAGGTTCGCCGTAGGACGAACGAACGAGGGGTGCCGGTCCGACAGACCGAGCAAATCTTGCAGCACGACCACGTGCCCGTGGCAGTCCGGACCCGCACCGCAGCCGATGACCGGGATCGACACGCTCTGGACGATCCGTCGACCGGCCTCGGCGGTGCACTGTTCGACGAGCAGCATCACGGCCCCGGCCTGCTCGAGCCGTTGCGCCGTTGAGACGAGCTCATCGACCTCACGACGCGTCTTCCCCGCGACGAGCGCCGTGCGGATGCCCGCGTAGCGCACCATCTGCGGTCGCCAGCCGATGTGCGGCACCACCGGGATGCCCGCGTGAGACATGCGCTCCACCATCGGCGCGAAGCTGGCATCGATCTCCATCTTCACGACGTCCGCGAGTCCCTCCGTGAGAAAGCGCCCGGCGTTGACGACGGCCTGATTCGGATCGCCCTGATAGCTCATGAAGGGCATGTCGCCCATGAGAAGGCAATCGGGCGCGCCGCGGCGCACGGCCGCAGTGAGCTGGAGCAGGAAGTCCAGCGGAACGAAGATGGACTGGTCGTACCCAAGGATGACCTGCGCAGCCGAGTCGCCCACCAGCAGCGTGGGAACGCCCGCCCGGGCGAGCCATTTTGCCGTCGTGGCGTCGTAACACGTGAGCATCGCGAACTTGGTGTCGGCCGCCACCCACTCGCGCAAGGTTTTGAGCGTCACGCGCTTGCCGGCCGTGAGCACGGCGCGCGGGTTCGCAGGCTCAGGGTGCTGAGCG
>CAZVXI010000295.1:0-2261 GCA_964631295.1 uncultured Isosphaeraceae bacterium | reverse complement strand
GCCCGGTGCTGCTTCCGGGTGTGCTTCCGGGTGTGCTTCCGGGTGTGCTTCCGGGGTCGGGTGAGGGGGTGTCGTCGGGACGGTTTCGATCGATCGGGAACCCATGCCGTGATTATAGAGGCCGCCGCTTGCCCCGCGTCTGGCGGCTGTTGCGGCTGGTGATCTCTACACCCGACGGGAACGCGTGCAGCGAGTTCCTGACAACAATCGAGTTCGCGTGGGAGAGAGGGAGGGTGGCGGTCTTGTAGCGACCCAGTACATCTGCAAGGTATCAGGCCACGCTTCGTACCCGAGGATTACGTCGCGGCGGTGATGACGACGAGTTTCTGCCGCAGGTCATCCGACAGCTTGTCGTCCAGGATGCCGCCCAGGTCATCGATACTCACGTCGCCTTTGCGGGCTTGCAGTTCGTTGAGCAAGGCGGCGAAGCCGGTTTGTATGTCGATGTTGCTGATCGTGCTTTCCACGTTTGGAGCGATACAGGCGAGCGCTCCACCTTGGTCGATAATGGCTGCCTTGAGAAGGTCCTGTCCGAAGTAGCAGATGCCAAACAGACAGAGACTGTCGTCAATCAGACCGTCCAGCCCAGCCTTGAGAATGGCTGCGTTCGTACCGATGTCGTTCCCGTTGATGTCGGCATCGCCGAACAGCCATGCCTGGTTCGTAGCCTTGTCCCCGTGGACGATCAGCAGCACGACCTGGAAGCCATCGTTGGGGCGGTCCATCTGCGCCAGATCACCGAGGGTCGCGACACGCTTCTTCGTGACCTTGATTCCATTGCTGAGCTTGGCCTGCAGTGCATCTGCAATGCTCTGGCCAAGCCCATCATCCGTCGAGTGCACGATCAGCAGGCAAAGGTCTTCGCCCGCTGGCTTGAAGATCGACGTAACGTTCATCAGCACGCACCCTTTCTCGGTTTCGTTCTAGAATTCAGATTCTTGCCAGTCCATTCGCCATGGTGGCGCGAATGTCGGTTTCGGTGAACATGAAGGCGTCTTGGGCGGATTCATCGCTGGCAGACAGATCAGCCATCAAACGGCCGACCTCGCTATGCAGAGCGGAGTGGGTGTTGGCTGGATCGAACTGGCCTGCGCGGAGGATCATGCGGTAGATGCGCGTCAGCTCGGGCTGGCCCTGCCACACGCCCACCAGGCCCTGAAAGATCGTTGCCCCGGGCTCAATGGATTCGAGCCGGTTGACGAACGTCTGCACCGACTCGTGATTCCAGATCGCTTCGGGGATGTAGAACTCGTACTGAACGGCAGCACAATCCTCGTGGTAGACTCGAACGCGATAGCCGCCCGCTGAACCCGTTTGCACCGTATGCGTTGTCTGCGGCATAACCTTCTCGTTGTGATCTCACCAACCGTATAGCTTCCGCAGCTTCAACACCTCGCTACGCAAAACGCCCTGCTGCGCCTGAATCGCTTCCAACCGCTGTCCGATCTTCTTCCGTTCTGAATCGTCCGCGCCAGCGAGTTTTCCCTGCAATTCGACTGTTTCCCGAGCCAGTTCTCCGAGACCGGCGGCAAGTTCCTTGATAGGATCCGGCATCATATGCTTCGTCCTTTCTTACGTATCCGAAGGGTACTGTGCAATAAAGATCTTGAATTGTGCATCTGAGGGGTAGTGAACAATGAACAATCTCATCTGCGCGTCTCCGCGATACGGCACTGGGTAAACCACGAGATTGGCGTCGCTCTTGTAGGGAACGATGAATGCAGTTGCATCCGCATCAGACTTGTATTGCTCGAAAACGACCTTCGTTGCCATATCGCCTTCCTTGTACCTCCCGCCATCCGCATCTCCAGACGATCGACGACTTGACCGGGAGGATGCCGCATAACACACGAAACGCCTACTCGCCGCCAGTACGTTTCTGGAGCACAAACATAACCCTGAACGAACCGACAGCGGGCAGCCGTCGATAATCCGCCTATTTCGCCGAAGGGCAACGATGCAGTCAATTGCTCTGCGTGCAATCGCGTTGACCGCAATTGGGGCAAGTCTTCCGCCCCGAAATGCTGTGCTGTTCGCCGGGAACTGCCTCGCAACGCCCGCAGAACTGCGTGCCGCACTCCGGGCACCAGAACTTGGGGGTCGAAACGCCGTGCGCCTTGCAGTTCGGACATTCTGGATGATCCATAGCACCCATGTCGGTCTCCTTAGAATGAACTATCAACGGATTATCGCGTCCGTCATCGTGCTGAGTCAAGTCCTGAAAGGCATGCAAAATGGAATCTCCTCGTCAGACGGCGAGG
>CAZVXI010000294.1:0-3119 GCA_964631295.1 uncultured Isosphaeraceae bacterium | reverse complement strand
GAGCGAGTCGGCAGTGCCCGTGCGCACCGGACGCTGAACTTCATCACGACGCTTCTCTCGATCTTGCACGGCCGACTCCCTCCGGTCGCTGGCCGTGGCACCCGCCGGGGCGATCTCGGAGGAGAAGATAAGATGATTGATCGATGCCCACTTCTTTCCACGGGCCCCCGGATAACACCCGTGGCTACATTCCGGGGGCGCGCGCCCCTCGGGGCGAAGATCGTCACCCACTGACCTTGTCATCCCCATGCCCACATTCCGGACAGACTCTACTGACCTCTGACGTCTGATCGCTGACCTCTGAATCGCCCGGCAGCCCGCGCAGATCATACCCGCACCTCACGCAGCGCCCGCGTTTCCGTCGCCATCGGCCGCGCAGTCGGCTGACGAGTTCGATGATCGGCAAGACAAGCAGGGAGAAGAACAGCGTGTTGAACAGCAGCGGCCCAATCCGCGGCTTGAGCGGTATGACCTTCATGCGCCACTGGTCGGAGTCTTGAACTACAATCAGCCAGCTTGTCTTTAAGACCTGCCCCCTCATGGGACGCTCTGCTGTCCCCTGGAAGCACTTCAGCGGAAAGCCCATCTCGAAGAACAGAACTTCGCGTGTCTGCGGAGTATTTGGGCCTCTGCCGGTCGGCACACGCACGGTCAGGTAACTCGTTGTCTCCCGAGTCAGGCCCGTACGAGAGTACTGATTGAAGCGAGCATTCTTCGCAAAGTCGCGCGCGGCTGGCGATGGTCTGGCATTGATTGACCAGTTGCTGCCAAGGTTGCCGCCCAGCCACGCGACAAGAATCGTCAGGATGGCTCCAATGCAGATCGACCATACGACTCGGTCACTCGTCAGGTATTGACGCGCGCGCTTCCGGAACACCACGAGCCACCAGAGTCCGGCATAGAGCAATGTGTTTGCGAGCAAGCCGCCATAGACCGGTCGCAATGGAAGCCGAACATCTCGCGACAGAGTGATCGCGCTCCGCGATCGGGACGATGTCGGTGATTCTTGAATCTCCAGGGCAAGCGCATACAACGGGAGCCCGTACGCGCGGATCTCCTGTGTGTAGGTCCGCTGTTGTGTGTCGAAGCCGCGCAGGACCCGCTGGCTCGATCCTGGTTGCCGCGACACAGCCAAGTGAAGGGATGACGGCCATGATTCTGGAACGGCGCTGTGCCATTGGCCCGTACTCGGCCCCATCTTTGGCTGGGCGAAGTCATCCGTCAGCACAGCACACCCCCACGCGACGGCGACGCTCGTCACCACGCCGAGCAGCATGACCAGCAAGATCCGGCAGGCCGTGCGTTTCATCACGACAGCATTGTACCGTCATGCCTGCCCGCCACGGCAGGTAGACTACAGCAGGCATCTACGGATAATCGGATGCATCAGTCGGCTGTGGATTCCCGTTTGCACGGGAATGACGAAACCCCATCACACATCATCCGTAGCCGTGGGATTCTTGCGGCCGGCAGGTGTGATCGTCGCGCTGACGACACTCTTCCGTTCTCTCAGCGACCCGCGGGTAAACAAGCGTGCTAAGTGTTTCGCGTCACCTGGCGTAAGATCGAATGTTCGCAGCTCCTGCAACTCTTTACAAGAACTGTTTGCGCTGCTAGATTGGTGCAAGCACCCGAGATCTGCCCCGTACTTGGAGCCAAAGATCTGTGAAAGGCATCACAAGACGTTTACTTGGCTGATCGTTGCCTTCGCCGCTGTGCGCGTTGCATCAACGATTACTTGCGCGGCGAACCGACCCGGCTTTGACGTGCTGGATTATGTGATTGATGAGGAACAATCGCGCGTCGACAATCGCAGCAAGTCAATGCGGTGGTATCAAATCCCGTCACGAGCACGCGATATCGTGGACACTGATGTTGATGGGAGGTTGAAAGAGAACAAATAGTTAGATCCGTGAATCCAAGTAACTGGGAGACAGTTTGATGAATATAACTCTACAGGCAAAGAAGGCGGCGATAGTGGGAATCACTGCGTGGCTTACCGATCGGGTTGGCCGTTGTCTCCGCTGTCGGAGCGTGGCGAACAAATGCGACGTTGAAGGGAACACAATGACGAGATTTTGCTTGCTGTTTGCGATTCTGGGTGTCTTGGGCGCGACTACCGCGCTCGGGGATACCGCTGAAGAGTTATACGCCGATGCCGGTACTCGATTTGCCGACTGGTCGCAACGAGACTACATGGCGCTGGTCAATGGATCGCAGGATCCGGCTGCCAGACTTCCAGCGGATCTTCAGCGCAAGGTCCTTCAAAGCAGTCGCGTGCGACGGCTCTTGCTTGATGCGGCAGCTTCGCGATACCAGCCCGGGATCGGGTACACGCTGGGTGCCCACGCCAATCCTCCGCTTCTGTTCGCGATGGATCGTGGCTGTCGCTTCCTGCTGTGCGACGCGAAGGCGCGACTGCACCGCGGAGATATCGATGATGCGCTGCGCTCGATCGAGGTGGTGTACGCCATCGCGAGCCAGTTGGGCAGTGATGCGACGTTCGCAAGCAGTTCACTGGCAAACCAGATACTGCGCGATGCAGACCGATACCTTGCGTATGTCGAAGACATCGGCGAGATGATGAACCACCGCGCCTCTGGCATGCTGCGCGCACTTGCACCATTTGGCCGCGGAGACCCGGCTGGTGCCGCAGACGCCGCGATGGTTGAGGCCGATCGCTACCTTGCATGGGTTGAAGAGAAGTTTGCTGCAGGAGATCACGACAGCGTGGAGCAGTTGGTGGACACTGTCTCCGAGCCACCTGCATCAGACGTGGACCTGGACGACTATTCCGAAGAGGAACTGGCAGACGCGGTCGAAGGCGCGCGTGATCTTGCTTCCGAAGCGGCGGAGATATTCTCGGGCGAGAGTGAGGATGCTGCCGCACAACTCAAGAAACTGTTCGCGGATGCACAAACGGACCCGCTTCTTGCTGCGCTCACGCCATGGGCCACCGAAGTACAACTCGTCGAGTGGATGAAGGAGCATGCGTCTGGGGTTGTGAACGCTCGCGTCGCAGCGCTGGAGGCGATCGCGGAAGGACGAATCGGATTGGCAGACTCCGCGAATGCTGCCTTCTGGTACAAGCGGGCTGCGGACGAGTTCTTGCAGATTCC
>CAZVXI010000293.1:0-3124 GCA_964631295.1 uncultured Isosphaeraceae bacterium | reverse complement strand
CTGCTCGACGCGGCGTGAGCGGCGCTGATCAGCGTTCGTCGATCGGCGTGCAGGGTTGATCGTGCGAACCTTGCAGAAACTGCCCCTGTTACTTGCAGTCGGGAGTTGATTTTTGCGAGGATGACAGGATTTGCAGGATGGACAAGCTCTGGGTTCCGAGGGCCGGTGATGTGATGCGGATGCGGGGTGGGTCGGTATCTGAGTTTGCGCAGGGCTGGAGCGTCGCGCATCATACATGAGTCAAAATATCCGCTGCGAGGACACCTCGTAGTCTGTTCCTGTTGCTGCCATCTTGTTTGCCGCCCTATTTCGCAGGGGTCCGGTCAATGATGGATTGCCTTTTGCGTACATCGAGCGGGAAAATCTGACGTTCTGAGAGCTTCTCAAAATCAATCCGAGACAGATCCACCTTTTGTACTTGCCGATTATGTGCAGTATGCCAGTAGAGTGTTTTATTCTTTAGGTCATAACCACTTGTCCAGAGTGTTGAGCTCCTCATTCCCTCCAGCTTGCTCTCGCCACCACTTTCCGCGGCCCCCAAGGGGACGTTGAAGTTGTCTAAGATTCGGAACAATTCGTAAACCGTCTCGGTTGCATTTGGCGTTTTTCGTGCCGTCTGGGTAAACGCAACCGCGCGGATGAAGCGCGAGGGTGGCGTAAAGTCTCCGGGAAGCCCGATCATGCCGCTGCCGCCACCTAGTGGAGCGAACTTTAGCTCTTCGATCTTCTTTGAAGGGATCCCGACTGGGGACAGGTTCACATAATTGCGTAGGTTCGTGAGGTGCCAATCATAAGTCGGGGCATTCGTGATCACACCCAGCGGAGCATCGTAAATCGTGTGCTTGCCCTTGTTCCATTCGATCACGATTTGCTTGCCTGATGGCTCTGTCACCTTGAAGTGAAGCGCAGCCGGTATCCCAAGTGATTCTTCGATGACATTGACGACAAGGATATTGTCCAATGTCTCGCGGACTTCTTCGACCGTGGCGCAAGTCGCAAGCAGATAGGCCGCGACGTCCGTGGAGGACATCGACTTCGCAGCTTCGGCAGCGTCGTATTCGGCATAAGATGCGTAGCCTGGGTGGTAAAAGGCACCAATAACAAGCCCTTTCTCATTCATTCCATCGAGAAACACCCTCTCCAGCCCGTCAATGGCAACGACGCCATACTTCGCACGGGCTCGGAGCCCATTCTTGCCGGCCGGGGTTTGGCCGATGAATTGATGTCCGCGGGGCAGTATGACCACGCGCGAATTCAGATCGAATGAGCCCCATTCCATTGTCCGCCCGGCAACGATTGCCCCATCCGTCGCTTTCAGGGTAATTCCGGTGCATGCTTGCACTTTTGTGGTGTTGAAAGCGGCGATTAAGCTGACCGCGAACAGGATTGCAATGATGTTTTTCATGGTAGTTTTCGAGGGTGTGTTGTGTGTCAGTTTTCCTGGAACCGTTGATTGGCGGATTCACTTCGGTGGCATGTAAGGATCTGGTGTGCCCATCGGGATGAGCGGATGCTCCTTCACGCTTTGCTCAAACGCGTCCACGATTTTCAGGATCGGGCCTACCACCCAAGAGTCCGGCGCTGGCTTCTCCTCGCGAGGGTCGGTATAAAGGTTGTAAATCGTCGGCACGGGGTTCTTCACTGGTGGGTCGAACATGTTGTCCTGCCGCATGAAGTGTAGCTTCCAATTGCGCCACTTCACCGCCTGTAATCGTTCCGCGCAAAAGATCGGGAACCCTTCGCGTGCCGACATTTCGGTCTTGCCGAGGAGAAAGTCGGATTGGTCAAGGCTGTCCATCGGACGGTCGGCGGGCACTTTCGCGCCAGCGATTTTGGTGAGCGTGGCGAACATGTCAACGCCGTGCACGATATCATTGCTCACGCGCTCGGCGGTGATCTTGCCCGGCCAGCGAATCAGAAACGGGACACGGATGCCACCCTCCAGCGCGGTGAAATACTGCCCACGCCACGGACCGGCCCAGCCATCCCAGGGTTTGAAAAACTCCGGGCCGTTGTCGCTGGTGAAGATGAAGATCGTGTTGTCGCGCACTCCCGATTTATCAACGGCATCTAGCATTTGACCGACATTGGCGTCCATCTCGGCGAGCATGTCTGCCCAGTCGCCGTTGCCTGTTTCGCCTTCAAAAGCTGGATTCGGTTCCGTCGGCAGATGCGGCTGCGTGAGACAAACGTAAGCAAAGAACGGTTTGCCAGCCTTCGCCTCCCGCTCGATGAATGCCACCGAACGCTTGGTGATCTCGGCATCAATGAGCCGCCGCTGCTCCACATTGTAGATCCCCAACTCGCGGCTCTTTTCGCCCTTTCTGCCTTCCATCATTTGCTCTGCCGGCATGATGTCAGGCGACCAACCGGGCGAGGAAGGCCAAAGCGACTCGTCGGTCGTGCGTGGAATACCGAACCATTCGTCAAAGCCCTGATCGTTGGGCAGTCGGCCGTCGTGACTGCCGAGATGCCACTTGCCGTAGTAACCGGTCGCGTAGCCCGCGTCCGACAATGCTTCGCCGATGGTCACTTCCCATCGCGTCAAGCCATCTGCAACGCCGCCAAACGGCACGGAGTGACATCCCGAGCGAATCGCCCAGCGCCCAGTCATCAAGCTGGCCCGGCTCGGGGTGCATTGTGTCTCCATGTTCATGTTGAGCAGACGCAGTCCGTCTTTGGCGAGCGAGTCAATGCGCGGCGTGGCTGCGCCGCGGGTGAGACCGCCACCGTAGCAACCGATCTCGCCGTAGCCGAGATTGTCGGTGAGGATGAAGACAATATTCGGCCTGTCCGCAGCCTGTGAAGGATCGGCGGCGGATGCGGCGGCTGCCAGCAGAGCCGATGCGGCGAGTGCGATAAGCATATGCTTCATAGTGTTGGTTCCTTTCATGGATGGCGCATAATGCAAGACGAGGCGACCCGTTGTCCGGATCGCCCCGCGTATAAAGTGTCAACTTACTTGCCATCGATTGTCATCGATTTGATCTGCTTTTCAAGCGAATCGAGGCTCCAGTCGCCGGGCGTTTGGCTGGGCGGGAAATCCTTGAGGGTCAGGAGGAACTTGCTTGCCACTTGCTGCAAGGGAACGAGTGCGAAGGCGCGGTCGATCATCCAGTCGTGG
>CAZVXI010000292.1:0-3164 GCA_964631295.1 uncultured Isosphaeraceae bacterium | reverse complement strand
CCACGATCGCGGTACCACGTGTCGATGGCGGCAACATCGTTGGTGAGGCGTTCTTCATCGAGCGCGCCCTTGCGGAGGAACGGGATGGCGGTGCGCGTGTCCGTCTCAGCGTGCAACTGTTTGTCGCTGAACGCTTCATTGCCCTGATAGGCGATGCCGCGAACCTTCACACGCGGCCCCTCGATGATGCGGAACAGCAGAATTCCGGTTTCGTCGAGTTCCTGCTCGTCGACGATGACCTCCGTGAGATAATGCCCACGAAGGCGGTAGAGGTCCTTGATGTTGCGCTTGGCCTTTTCGACGAGGAAGTTATCGCGCGGGCCGCCGGGCAGCAACGGCACAACCGCTCGCAGGTCCTGATCGGAAATCAGCCGGTTGCCGACGACCTGCACTTCCGCGATCAGCGCCTGCTCCTGGAACGCGTAGGTGAGGGCCACGGTGCCATCCGGCTGGAGTTGGACGATGACATCGACGTACTTGAATCCACCGAGGTCGTTGAGCCGCCGAACATCGCTGCGGACGGTTTCGGGGTCATACGGATCGCCGATCGCTGCCCGGATGTTGTTGCGGATGAGTTGTTCATCGGTGCGTTCGAGCCCGGTGAAGAGAATTGCCGAGATTGGCCTGTCGATGAGGTCGGCCTGATCGTCCTGCGCGGCTGCAGGCGCAGCGCACCAGAGGGTGGCCAGCACCATGAGAGTGGTGATCGGCCAGCACCACGCCGCCCGTCGGGCGCGCGAACGGGTGTAGTCGCCGGTTTGCTGGTGGGACATCAAGGGGACGGAGGATACATGGGCAAGGGACTGCCAACAAGAGGCGATCGGAGCGCGTCAAGCGGACTCGCAACTGCATGAGATGCCGGCCGCATTGACCCCAATGCACAGCGCGGATAGGTTTCCAGCCGTTCATGAGCATGACACTTGCCGATCTTGCCGACCGCATCGGTGCTCGCATTGAGGGCGAAGCAACCGCCATGGTTCACGGGTGCGCGCCGATCCAGTCTGCCGGGCCCAACGATGTGACGTTCGTCGCCAACCAGCGTTATGCCCAGTTCCTGAAGGACACGAAGGCTGCGGCGGTGCTGATCGCGTCGGGAATGCCATCACCGCCTCACCTGACACGGCTTGTGTGCGATGACCCGTACTACGCCTTCCGCAACACGCTCGTCGAGTTGCACGGCTTTCGCGAGCACCCTGAACCGATGGATGCCGGCCCGGACGAACGCATCAGCCAGCGAGCATCGATTCATCGCGAGGCTGATCTCGGCGATGATGTCGTTGTGCATCCAAATGTCGTGATCGAAAAGGGCGCAACGGTCGGCAATCGCACGGTGCTCTACCCGGGTGTGTATATCGGCCCGGACGCGCAGATCGGCGATGACTGCATCATCCACGCGAATGTGGTTGTGTATGACCGCTGCATCATCGGCAACCGGGTGATTCTGCATGCGGGGAACGTAATCGGCCAGGACGGTTTCGGCTTCGCGACGCATGGTGGTGTTCATCACAAAATCCCGCAGACGGGCCACGTGGTGATCGAAGATGATGTTGAACTCGGCGCGTGCTGCGCGATCGAGCGGGCAGCGATGGGGGAGACGCGCATCGGTGCGGGGACGAAGTTTGCAGACCTCATCTCAATCGGGCATGGCACGACCATCGGCAAGCACTGCCTGCTGGTTTCGCTGGTGGGGGTGTCGGGCTCGGTGGAGATGGGCGACTACGTCGTGCTTGGCGGGCAGGTCGGCGTGACAGGGCATTTGAAGATCGGCGATGGTGTGCAGGCGGCAGGGAAGACTGCCATCGCCAGCGACATCCCGCCGGGATCGAAAATCGGCGGGATTCCTGCGGTGGATATCGACACCGCCAGGCGCAATGCGCTGGCCGGGCGAGAACTGTACAAACTCATGCAGCGCGTTCGTCGGCTCGAGAAACAGCTCGCGCGGGCTGAGCAGGAGGCGGGCGCCTCATCGCCGGAGTGATTCGCAACTGAATCAGGCAGAACTGGCGATTCCCGACCGACGCTCATATCCTTGCGCCATGACTGCTACTGCCACGCTGAAGCGCACACCATTCCACGGTTTCCACGAGAAGCACGGCGCGAAACTTGTCGACTACACCGGCTGGGAGATGCCGCTGCACTATGGCTCGATCATCGATGAGCACAAACAGGTGCGCGAGAGCGGGGGCATGTTTGATGTCTCCCACATGGGGAGGTTCCGCTTCAAGGGGCGCGATGCACGCAGGTTCCTCGACATGGTCTGCACGAGGCAGATTCACGGCATGCAGCAGGGGCAGGTGCGCTATTCGCTTGTCTGCAATCAGCAGGGAGGCTGCCGGGATGATGTGCTTGTCTACCTGATTGACGAGGGCGAGTATGTCATGGTCTGCAACGCTGCAAACCGCGCGAAACTGATCGAACATTTCGAGCAGGTGCGCGGCGACATGATCTTCAAGTTTGCAGATGAAACCGAAAGCACAGGTATGGTCGCGCTTCAGGGGCCGAATGTCATGGACATGATCGGGAAGTTCTCATCAGAGATTCCCACGCTCAAGCGCTATCGCTTTGCGATGAAGAACATGATGATTGCCAAGGTGATGATATCGCGAACGGGGTACACCGGTGAGGATGGCGTGGAGGTGATCCTGCCGAAGATGTTCGCGCCCAAGGCGGTTGACATGCTGCTCAAGGAAGCCGGCGAAGATGCAACAATCAAGCCATGCGGGCTCGGCGCACGCGATTCGCTGCGGCTGGAAGCCGGCATGGCGCTCTACGGGCACGAAATCACCGAAGAAATCGATCCGATCACGGCCGGGCTGAACTTCGCTGTGAAAGTCGACAAGGGCGCGGATGATCCCGAGATCGGACGGTTCATCGGTCAGGATGTGATCGAGAAGATCGCGGCGGACGGGCCGAAGCGAACATTGACCGGACTGCTGCTCGATTCCCGCCGAGCTGCGCGGCAGGGGATGACCGTTCGTGCCGGCGGCAGTGAAATCGGTACGGTGACGAGCGGGTGCTTCAGCCCGACGCTGGCGCGGTCGATTGCTATGGCGATCATCGACACGCCGCACACCGAACCGGGCACGACAGTGCACATCGACCTCGGACGCACTGAAGTTGAGGCGGAGGTGACACCGCTGCCGTTCTACAAAGCGCCGTGAACT
>CAZVXI010000291.1:0-3168 GCA_964631295.1 uncultured Isosphaeraceae bacterium | reverse complement strand
ACGCGCATCATGGCCGATCCGGACTCGCGGCCTGATGACCTCGTCAGGCCGGGTCATATGGTTCCGCTGCGCGCGCGTGATGGCGGGGTACTTGTGCGCACAGGCCAGACCGAAGGATCGGTCGATCTCATGAAACTCGCCGGGCTCCAGCCAGCCGCGGTCATCAGCGAGGTCTCGCGCGAGGATGGCGAGATGGCGCGCATGCCGGAACTCGAAAAGCTCTGCGCGCAACACGATCTGAAGATGTGCTCGGTGGAGCAGATTATCGAGTATCGCCTTGCGCGGCAGTCGCTCGTGGCGCGAATTGATCCCGCTGAGGGTGTGCCGCTTGAGACGCCGCTCGGAACATTCCAATTGATCGCGTATCAGAGCGTGATCGACCCGATGCCTCACCTCGCGCTCACAGTTGGCGGCATCGGTGCGATCAACGCGACCGGGGCGAGCGACCCGATTGACGCACCCGTGCTCGTTCGCATGCATCGGCGCAACCTGTTGGGCGATATCTTCGGCGATGTAAGCCAGCCGACTGATCGTGACCTGCACGAATCCATGAAGATGATCCAGGCGGCAGGGAAGGGCGCTCTCATCTATCTTCGGCCTGAGGAAGTCGGCGATGGCCTCAAGGCGCGGCTGCAGCAGATTCGCCGACCTGGCCGCGATGATGTCAATGCCCCCGACCTGACGCGAACGGACGGCATCGGCGGACGAGCGCAGCCGATGGACCAGCGCGACTTTGGCACGGGCGTGCAGATCCTCCGTGATCTCGGTCTGCGCAAACTGCAGATACTTACCAATCACCCCAAGACGCTGCGAGGCCTGTCGGGGTTCGGCCTCGAAGTCGTTGAGCAGGTGCCGATTGCATCCCTGTAAAGCGCTGCGAAACTGCAGGCTTTTCAGCGGTATTCGCCGTAGCCGACATCCTGCAGGTCTTGCTCGTAGATACCCATCATCTCTTCTTCGACCATGCGGCGCTGATCCATGTGGAACTGCTGCATCTGCCTGGCCTGCTCCATCGCGTCACGGGCCATCTGCATTTGCTCGCGCTGCAGGTCGGCGAATGTCTGCACAGGTGTGCCATCCGCATTTGCCGTTGCCGGGCCTGCTTGACCAAGATTGATGCCAATGCCGATCGCAAACAACAGCGCCGCGAATATTGCGCCCCCGATCATGAGCGCTTTGACCGAACCATCCATGTTCGTTCCCCCTGATAGAGTCTCGTTCGCATCAACCCCGCAGCCCACGCGACGGCGCATGCGCGAAGAGAAGTGCATCGGCTGGCAGCCGACGCATCGCCAGCGTGAGAAGCCAGAGAGAACTTCAGCCTGGCAAACGGGAAGACTTGCACAGCAACGCCCGATACATACTCGGCCGCGTTGCCGTGAGGCTGCGTCCGAGAACGCGCTATGCAAGATCAATGACAACCGGCGCGTGATCGGACGTATCAATGCCGCCCGGCCGATGGATGCTGGCCGATTGAAATCGCGTTGCAGCAGCCTCGTTCGCCAACAGGTAGTCGATGCGCCAGCCGCGATCGAGTTGCCGTGCGCTGCCCCGGTTGGACCACCAGGAGTATGGCCCATCGATCTCGCCGAAATGCTCTCGGACGAGGTCTGCCCAGCCGGCATCGATCAGCCGCCCCATCCAGCGGCGCTCATGCGGGAGGAAGCCGGAGTTCTTCGCGTTGCCCTTTGCATAGTAGATATCGCGTTCGGTGTGCGCGATATTAAAATCGCCGCCGAGAACGATCGGCGCATCAGATTGTGCGAGCGGCCTGGCCCAGCGCATGAACCGCCGCAGCCATTGTTCCTTGATCTCCTGTCGATGCGGTCCTGCCGAGCCACTGGGCAGATAGACGCTCACGACCTCGACATCATCAACTCGTGCGCGCAGGATGCGGCCGTCCTCGTCGCTGCCTGGCATGCCTGAGTCGAGGCGCGTGATGTCCTCGCGCGACCAGACCGCAGTCCCGGCGTAGCCCTTGCGTTGTGCCGGGTTCCACAGCGTGTTCCAGTTGCGCGGCGACGCATGCTTGCGCGGCAACTGTTCGGGCATCACACGAATCTCCTGCATCAGCAGCACATCTGGTTTGAGTGTGCGCATGTGCGACTGGAATCGCTTGTTCAGCGCTGCCCGCAGGCCGTTCACATTCCACGTGCAGATACGCATGAGTGTGTCTACGCGCCGTCCAACTGGCCCGCGTGAAACGAAATGATGCGTCGTTGTCCGGATGACAGGTCGTCGTGACGGTCTGCGTATGCATCGAGCATTCGAGCGGCTTCGGCATGTTTGCCAGCATCTGCCCATGCACGCCAGCCCTCACTCATTGTCTGATCGAACGCACGATAGTCGAGCGCGAGAACGGCGCGCTGCTCATGCGTAGATGCTCGATCGCGGTTGGATCGCGCGCATCCCGGGAGCAAAGTCATTACAAGCGTGGTCACCAACAGACAAAGGCGCATCGTCGAATGCATTGCATTCACATCGGCTTGTCGTCGATCGTCTGGTCGTACACTTCCAGCAGCTTCGTCTTGTCGAAGATCATCTCCTGGCGCGAGAGACCGGTGATCGCGTAGTGCGGCGTGAGTTCAATCGCATCGACCGGACATGCTTCTTCGCACATGCCACAGTAGATACAGCGCAGCTCGTCAATATCAAACTGCTTGGGGTACTTCTCGCGGTCTTCCCAGGGCGATTCTTCCGCAACGATGTGGATGCAGTCGGCCGGGCAGGCCGTGGCGCACATGAAGCAGGCAACGCATCGCACGCGACCGTCTTCATCGCGGTTGAGCCGATGCACACCCCGAAAGTTCGATCGTTCGAGCCCGCCCTCGAGGACGTCGCGGTGCTCACGGCGCTGCTCAGGGTACTGGAGAACCCAGATATTCTTCTTCTCGCCGCCCGGGCCCTTGTTCTCGAACACGTGACGCATGGTCGTGCCGAGCCCCTTGAAGAAGGCAGGCAGGTAGAACGCTTCAGAACGGCTCATCTTGCGAGACGGATTGACGTTGACGATATCTTTTTCCGGGATCGGCATAGCAAAGCAATGGTAGCGGCCTGGGTCGCTCACGACGTCGGTTGGTTGGGCATGAATCGCCCTATCGCTGTCCGGCGATCGTTGCCCCTGAGGCCGAGGCCGCCTACCCTTGGCCGACATTGAGAAAAATTTCA
>CAZVXI010000290.1:0-3196 GCA_964631295.1 uncultured Isosphaeraceae bacterium | reverse complement strand
CTTCGTTGCCGTCGTAGTTCCCGACAAAGGCGATCATCGAGCCGTCGGGGCTGAACTTCGGCGAGGTCTCAACGCCGCGCGGCCCAGCGACCTGTGTTGCGATCCCGCCATTCTTGTCGACACGCCACAGGTCGTCGGCGTACCGAAACACGATCTCATCGGGTCCCACATCAGGATGACGCAGCATGCCGGCGTGTGGCATATGCGGCTCGTCTTGGCCAGCGGCGATTGACGCACTACTCACGATCGCCAATCCGAGTGTCAATAGAGCCGGTAGACGAACACAGACGCTTGGCATACTAAAAACCTCCGGGAGCAAGACATGCCGCGCCTACGCCGGAACGGCAACGAGCCGTTCGACCGGGCTGTGCGGCGGGGTGTCTCCCAAGTCCACCCCGGCAAGGCGACAAAGTTTACCCCATGACGAGATTGACTCGCTCATCGAGTGCCGCACCTCAATGGTGCGGCCATTGGCAGGGCATCGGTAGTCGTAGAGCGGCACGGGCTTCTCCATGGGTTTGACGCGCAGGAGCAGGACGATATACTAATGACAACACAGTGTCAATAAGGAGAACCTCATGCATACCTGCTGCCCAAACTGCTCTGCCGGCGCCCTCGGAACGGAAGCCGCGTCGATCTGCACCGAGTGCGCCACCGCGACCATCGCGGGAGCTTCATTCAGCTTGCCGATGTTTCTCGCGGGAGCATTCGCGGCCGGCATCGCCGTGATCGCCTTCCGGATGCTCCGTTGTCGAGCCGGCGTATGGATCCAGACAAAGCGGCCGGTCCTGGCGTAATGCGCCTCACCATCTTCCACGCAAGTAGGAGACGCGTTGGCCGCATCGTCATGGAACCACAGTCAACGCGCCTGCGTGGATGGCTTGCCTCTGCCATCGCCGCTTTCGTGAGCCTCGCTGTCGCCATCGCTCTCGGCGGATGCGCTGCGGGACCGCACGGCGTCACGGAGACCAACCGTGCGTCCGAGGTCGTTACCGGGATCGAATCCTCCGCGCTGTTACGCGAAGCGGCCGACCACGAAGCTCTTTACACGCTTGCGGGCGGCCTCAAGCCGATGAGCACCGGCTTCTGGCGGGGCTCGTTCGTCGTCGAGGAGCCTGATCTGGAAGACTTGCGCAACATCCGAGCGGCGCTCGCTCCACTCCGCAACGACATCTGGTACGCCGATGTCCAGGTGTTCGACAACATCCATGACGGCGAGCGCTCCGTGCACGCGTTCGTTGTGCACCGCGGGGCGATGGCCCGGATGATCAAGCGGTACGAGCCATTTTGGAGCCCTTGGGGTGTCACCCCATGCACCCACCCGTCCGAGGTCGTCGCCGTCGTGGACCGGATGCCGAAGGCCGACCGATGGCGGGGGTATGGGTACCTGTTCGGCTACCCCGCCGACGCGGTGGACTTCTTCGTTGAGGCCGGTCTCGCCGCTGAAGACGGCCGCGAGGTCGGCCCGGGCGAGGACCGCCGGTTCATCCAGATCCCGACCTACGCCGCGGAGACCGGGCGGTTCACCTACGCGGTGCCGCTTGACCATGTCCCCTCGGCCGCAGACCGGGAGCTGGCCGCCGAAGCGGACCGCATCCTTGCGGCGTACAGAGAACGCAGGGCACGGATGGTGGACGCTCGTAGCATGATTGTGCAACTGCGACGGCTCAACAGCCGCTTCGAATCGGCTGCGTCGGCGGTCGCTCGGACGCGTGATGCACGCCGCGCAGAGAAAGGAGCATTGGATGCAGTTCTGGACACTCGATGAGATCGAACAGCACGCCATGGCGGATCACGAGGTTGGCGAGGAGATCTCGCCGGGCGTGACGATCACGCGCCGGCGCATCCTCCAAATTGGACTCGCGGGAGCGGCCGGCCTCCTCGCCGCAGGCTGCGCCGCACCGGGTCGGAAGACGAGGATGGCCGACGATCCGATTGTTCGGCCGATTACGATCGACCAGCTCGTCGCTCAACTTCGCCCGGAAGCGAAACGGATGATCGCGTCTGACCAGCCCGACGAGGCTGCCTATCTCGCCGCGGTCTCTTCACTGCTCGCCCGCTACAAGCCCGATGAACCATGGGCGATGCGGGATGTTGGCGAGTCTGGCTGGAGCATGAACACCGCAGCGCGGATGCCGCCCTTGGTTGTGTTCGATATCCACATGCGCCCGGGCTCGAAGATCCACTTGCACGACCACCGCCATTACAACGGCGTGCTGCTCTGCGCGGAGGGTTCAGTCCGGTGCCGGAACTTCGACATCGTGCAGCCCGACGGAAAGCGGCTCGACATCGCGACCGGTGAGGTTCCATCAGAGGGCGAGGACTTCCTGATCCGTCAGAACAAGGATGCGACGCTCGAACGCGGCCAGCTTTCCACGCTCTCGCGCGACCGCGACAACATCCACCACATCGAAGCAGGTCCGGATGGCTGCAAGCTCGCAGACCTGTTCACGCACTTCAGGCGCGAGGCGCGGTCCTACAGGCTTGAATGGGACGACCAGCCGATGTCCAAGGGCGGCGATCTTTATAAGGTCTCTTGGGCAGACTGATAAATAGTGCGAAGCGGGCAACTCGGCAGGCATAGTGCCGGGCTTATAACGGAGAAGATACATGTCGAACCATGATCGCGGCGCGACACCAGCCGAGCCTCCGGTCCTGCTCTTCGATGGCGTGTGTAATCTCTGCGACGCCGCCGTACACTTCGTTGTCGATCACGACCGTACCGCAGAGATTCGATTCGCCTCGCTGCAATCCGACGCCGCACGGAACGCGCTTGATGCCGCCGGCCAATCCGACGACCTGCCCGACAGCATGATTTTCATCGATGAGCGCGGTGTGCATTTCCGTTCTGACGCTGCGATCTCGGTGGCACGCCGGCTCGGGTTCCCATGGTCGCTGCTCGTTGTCGGACGGGTGATCCCCAGATTCGTTCGCGATCCGCTCTATGACTGGATCGCGCGCAACCGCTACCGATGGTTCGGACACCAGGCTGCATGCCGCGTTCCAACTCCCGAACTCCGGGCAAGATTCCTCGATGCCGATGAGCCGCCTCGCATCGTATCGCAATCGCAGGAGGCAACTGCCAGCGACAACCGCCCGGAACCCGCCTCGGGGCTCGGTTTCAGCACAATTCCTCGGCGTTTTCTACTCATCTACCCAATCGTCTTCATGCTTCCGTTCCCCTTGGCGCTCCTCG
>CAZVXI010000289.1:0-3200 GCA_964631295.1 uncultured Isosphaeraceae bacterium | reverse complement strand
GGCGGCCACGTCGTGAATACATGTCTCGCTGCCATCAGGCCATCGCACGCACACATTCATCGCGATGCTGGCATCACCAAGCCCGAAGAAGGCCTCGGCCGGTTCCTGCGACAAGAAACTCGTTCCGGCAGAGATCACGCGTGTTTGCATCGGAAGGGAAGATGTCTCAACAGTGACCTCGGCGCCGATGGCAAACCGGTTGCTCGTGCCCGGCATGCGAGGCTGAACGATCAGCCAGTGGTTGTCTTCATCGTCCCGCGTGGAGACGATCGCATTCTTCATGATGCGCATGTCTGCATCCATGAAGATTTCGATGAGGTCGAGATCACCATCGCGTTCGATGTCAACAGCGACGAGCCCGCTGCCCCAGAAGGTGTCGGCGAGGCCAACCTGATCCTGCACCGCCATGAATGTGCCACCGCTGCCGAGGCGATTCCAGAACATCTGCGTGACGTCATCAAGCCAGGACGACGTGTGGTAACCGTTGGTATAGGCAAGATCGAGCCAGCCATCACGATCCGCATCGAAAAATGTGCAGCCCCAACCCCAACCATGTGATGAGAGATTCATCGAAAGTGTGACATCGGTGAAGTGCATGCCAGACTCATCCGAGTCATTACGCAGCAACACGTGATGAAGGTGCGCCAGGTCCTCGTGGTCGATGACGGTCATGAAGATGTCCATGTCGCCGTCAAGATCATAATCTCCGAGTGTCGCACCCATGTCGTTCATGCGGTTGTCCGCACCAACATTCCTGGCAACTTCACAAAATGTTCCATCGCCTTCATTGATGAAAAGCAGGTTCTCTGAGAAATCCACGGTGCAGTAGATATCAAGCAGGCCGTCTCGATTGAAGTCGTAAATCAACGGTTGGAACGTGTGTGGCCCCTCACTGAACAGTGTTTCTTCGGGCTGGATTGTGAACGTGCCATCGCCATTGTTGGTGATGAGCCAGGCCTGACCGTTCCAGATGGCCGCGACAATATCGAGATATCCATTGCCAGTGAGGTCTGCTGCTGCAAGGCCGGCGCGCGTGACTGTGCCGGACACCTGTGCTGGCGGCAGATCAATCCATAAACCAGCGTCGGAAGTAACATCGACAAACTGCATCCCGGGATCATGGCGAAACAGGCGCAGGCACGTTGTCTGGATCGGGTGGTCGTTGCCGGTGAGCAGGTCATAGTCGCCATCGCCGTCGTAATCGAACCAGAGCGCGACGCGTGCTTCGTACCCGGTTGCGAGCCCATGATCTGCCGCGCACTCCGTGAATGTTCCATCGCCATCGTTGATATACAACTGATGATCGATGTTGACATGGTTGGGAACGAATAAATCGGGGTAGCCATCGTCGTTGATGTCTGCGACGGCCACGCCACTGCCATGTCCCTGCGTGGCGGTGTTGTCTTCCAGCCCACAGTTGTTGCAGGGTGTGAAGTTGAAATTCGGCGTTTGCGCCTGTCCATGATCGGCCGCAGCCACAACAAACAGGCACAAAGTCGTCTGCAGTACCCTCGCTCTTCCGCGCATGTGATCCTCCTCGACCGGATGTCGTTCGGCAATCGCAGGAGGATATCACAATCTGTGAGAAGCGCGCAGGGTCAGTCTTCTGGATTTCAAAGGATGAGCCCTGCCAGAGCACGGGTAATGCTATCCCAGCTTAACAAATCAGGCGTGCGTGTGGTGAGAAGGAACGGCCTTCCGAAGAAGACCCTTGCGATCCACGGGACTCGCGTAGCCGTGTTGCAGACTGGCCAACAGCTTCGAACTCGGTTGCAGAGAATGATGCGCTTAGCAGCCCGTTGAAGAATTGGGTGCGTCATGCGGCGAAGCGGTTGGGGATGTGCGGGTGTGTTTGCGGATTATGCCCGAACCAGCGATCGCGATGAAGCAGATGCCAGATCATTGTTCGCAGAAGATGGATACCATCAGGCCGGATCGGTGCGTCAACGCTCGCCAGACGATCATGCAGCGCCTTTGGCTTCCCGGAACCGAACAGGGTCCGCATCACCAGCGCGAGGTTGCCCGCTCCGACATGGATCAGAAGCCGTTTGAGTATGTTCTCATGACGACGCAGATGCGTGCGTCGCATCCCGCCGGTTTCATAACAATGTGCGAACGGCCGCTCCAGCAGTTCACCTCGTTTTCGTAACAGTCGCTTCCCACGCTCGCCTCTGATCCGCCGCCGATTCGCATAGACCGCGTCACGCTCGAGATGCTTGCCCTTCCAGTTGCGTCGCCCGCGATCCGGTTCTGATACATAACTGCGAAGCTCGCACGCTTCCAGGTCGCGCATCGTGTCATTGCTGTGATACCCCTTGTCCGCCACTACTTCTTCTATCTCATACTGCTGCTGATCATCATCATCATCGTCATCGCGCACCGCATCGAGATTCTCCATCGCCTCGCACAGTGTTGCGCCCATCGAAGCCGCGTCGCCACGGTCAGCCGGCTGCACCGTCACCGCCACCGTTGCGCCCGCGCTTCCGGGGGTCATGTCCACCGCGTGCTCAGCCTTGTGGGCCAGATGCGTCCGACCGTCTTTCATCTTTGTGACCTTCCCATCAGGATCGTTGGGGTTGAACCAGTCTTTGTTCGAGCCCTTCTTCGTGCGCTTGCGATCCAGTTTCGCCAGATCCTGCCGCGTCGGCGTGTCGATCCCCGATTCCTTTGCAAGATTCTCAAGGAACTCGTTGTATCCTTCTCCCGTGTCGCGTCGGACAATGCTGCGCATCGCCGCATTGGCTTCGAGCGTCGTGGCGTCGATGCCGATCGTCTTGCCTTTGAGCAGCCCACGCTCCGCCACACGTGCGAGCATCCAACAGAACACCTCCTGATGTGTTTCCACGTCCAGGCGTCCACGAATCACCGACAGCGTCGAGTGATCGGGCGTCGTCTCCGTCAGTTCGTATCCCAGGAACCTGCGCAGCGACAGTGAGTCCGTGCAACGCCACGCGATGCCACGTTCCGAATCGATGCCTTCAAGGTAACCGATCATGAGCATGCGGAAGTACACACCCGGCGGCACGCTCCGCCGACCCACATTGTTCGCGTAGAACCGAGCGCAATAGTCTTCCACCCAGCGATCGAATCCTGCATCCGCAAGGACGGCATTCAACCGCGTGTAAAACGGGCTGCCCGGCCCGCTCGCGATCTTCTCCGCAGCGATCCACAGTTCATCCTGCCGCTCGTCTCGTCGCCTG
>CAZVXI010000288.1:0-3214 GCA_964631295.1 uncultured Isosphaeraceae bacterium | reverse complement strand
CCCAGGCCTGCGACGATGTCATCTGACAACTCCGTCGCCGACGCGAGGTCGGTATGCATCTTCCAGTTGCCACCCACGATGGGTCTGCGATCATCCGTCACATCATCGCTCCTGAGCACGCGCGCCAGCAAGCACTGGCGAATCGATGAGGATAGTGGATCGAACGGCTCCCCGCCAGCCGTTCACCGGAATGAGAATCGCGTGCGGCGAACCGCCTGCGACGCAATGTCCGAGCCGCACTCCGGGCATGCGCCTGCGTCATCCGGCAAGCCGCGCAGGTCGTAGCCGCATTCATCACACATCCCAGGCGGCAGCGGCTTGTCGGTCGCCCGCCGCACGATCATCCAGCAGAGGATCGCGAAGAAGATCGTCGCGAGGGCGCTTGTCACCAACGCCGCCTTCGACCACTCGAATCGCACCGGACCGCCCGACGGCGATGAGAACCACCCGAGAACCGGCGTCTCGCTGCCGCCGATCGGCACCTCATCGCGCGTGACGATGAGATACGACAGCTTCCCGAACGTGCGTGTGTCCTGCCCGACCTGCACCCCGGCAGTGGGAGCCGCGGCAGACCAACGGTGTTTTCGCGGGGCCCACACGGCGACGGCAAGCACGGCCCAGCACACGGCCGCGATCGATGCATACAACAACCGCCGCTTCGGCCGCGTGATTGTGCTGTACGACGCTGCCATCCTTCCATTAAACCGCCCCGGCCATCAGCATGCAACAATCAACCATGGGTTCGATCGATCATCAATCGCTTACGTGGACGACACTGCTCGGCAAGTGGGTCGAGTTCGCCCAGGCGTCACTCGCCATCCCGGAGGACGAGGCCGGCGGCCGCTGGAGAGAATCAGTCACGCCGGTGATCAACCTTCAGGCCGTCACCTTTGCGCTCGGCGATCTCACCGAACTGCCAGCCAACGAACGCCCGTTGGCACGCGATAAAGCAGAGATGCTCATCGCAGACGCGGCAGGCACACTCCGTCGAGTCTGGTTCGGTGAGCCGATGCCCGAAACATTGCTCGAGATGCTCGATGATGCGCGCTCGACACTGCGCCTCTCGCAGCATGTCGGCACAATCGAGCTGCGCTGGACCGGCGGCAAGCCGCACATTATGCCCGATATGACCGACTCCATCGCCAGCGTACTCAACGCGTGCGCAGCAACTGAAAATGTCTCCCTCGCCGTCATGCAACCCGGCACGATCATCATGCCCGGCGAGCCCGTCGCGTGGATTGCCGGCCCGATCGAGTTTCATATCGAGGGCTTCGAGGCATTCGATGTTGAGCAGCCACGCCAGGTCTATCGACAGCTTGATCAGGCGGGGACAATCACCGGCGACCTTGTTGTGCCAATCGAAACCGAACTGCCGCCCGGCATGCCGTTGATCGTCCCGATGATCGCGCAAGGTGAGCGAATTGGCCGCTTCACCGTTGATCACGACGAATGGCTGCTGCGCCAGCGCGACGCCATGGCTGACGATGTGATCCCGGTCAGCTATCGATAACGCCTATCAAAACAGCAGCAACTGGCGTTCTCGCTGCCGATCGCTCGAGCGGGTGAGTACCGGCTCGCGCGCAGCATTGGGCTTGACCTCGATCAGCCGCGAACTCGCCCGCTGTGCCGTGATCGTCAGCCGACGCCGGATCACAGGGCACTGCTCACTGTACAGCCGTTCGACAATCGTCGGGTGATTGCACTGCTGCGAGAGATGCAACAGCGCGACATGCTGCAAAGGCGACTGCGCAGCAATCACGGCAATCGCCTCGAACGACTGCTCGTTCGATAAATGTCCCCGCCCGCCCATGATCCGCCGCTGCAGGTACATCGGCCGACCGCTGCGCCGCTGCATTGATGGGTCGTAGTTCGATTCGAACGCGAGCGCATCAAGGTTCACGAACCGATCGAGCATCGCATCCGTCACCCGGCCGAGGTCCGTCGCGTAGCCGAGCCGCACATCCGCATACGTTATTACGTATCCCACGGATCCGAGCTGATCATGCGCGCACAACGTCGGCTCGAAATGTGCGCCGCACTGCGCGAGTTCAAAGTGATCATCGAACAGCCGGAGTCGACGACCCGACACGCCCGCCGACGATGCACGCGAGCGATGACTGCGATGCGCGTGCACGACGATGTCGAACTTTTCAATCGCACGCGCCCATGTCGGGTAAAAGTGATCGTGATCGAGATGTGTAACAACGATGGCGTCAATCTCCACAGGCGACAAACCGAACGGAAGCAGCCGCTTCGCCGTCTGCCGCGGCGAGAAGCCCGCGTCGATGAGCACGTGTCGATCCACGCCGCTCTCAGCATCGTGCAGCATCAACAGCGTGCTGTTGCCGGCAGAACCACTCCCCAGGACGGCGAACCGCATCATCATCGTCATGCCTCGACCGCCTTCTGCGCTCGAACAACACCCTGCGTGATCGGCCGCTTGCTTTGCTCCATGAACTTCAGATAGCGGGCGATCATCGGGTCGTCTGCGCGCGACTTGAGCCGTTCAACGGCGCTGCTCCATGCCAGGCCCTCGCGCAGCAATGTACCAAACACCCAGCGGACAGTCTTGATATTATCGGTCGTGAAGCCATTGCGTCGCATGCCGATCAGGTTGACAGCCCCGCAGACATCTGTGGCAGTCAGCATGAACCATGGCAGCACACTGTTGCGCGCAATGACTCCCCCGGCCATCATTACGCCTTCGCCAATGCGACAGAACTGATGCACCCCGCTGTTGCCGCCGATCATCGCACGATCCTCCACGTGTGCATGCCCGCCGAGCACGGTATTGTTCACCATCGTGACGTGACTTTCGACCACACAATCATGGGCAACATGCGCGTTCACCATGAACATGTTGTGACTGCCGATGATCGTCGGGTGCTCATCTGCAAACGCGCGGTGGACGGTCGTATGTTCGCGGAACGTGTTGTCTGAACCAATGCGCGTGCCCTGCCCGTCCGTCGCAGGGTCAAACTTTGCATGCTGCGGCGCAAAGCCGATGCACGCGAACGGATACACAATGTTGCGCTCACCCATCTCCAGCGGGCCTGTCAGATAGACATTGCCGATGAGCCGGCTTCCCGCACCGATGGTGATCTGCCCCGTCAGCACGCAGCCCGGCCCGATGACGACATCATCTGCCAGATCAATCTCGCCATCCATGATTGCCGTCGTATGCACCTGCGCCATGGCGGGAGTATACCCCCCC
>CAZVXI010000287.1:0-3269 GCA_964631295.1 uncultured Isosphaeraceae bacterium | reverse complement strand
GGTACGCGAGCTGGGTTCAGACCGGCGTGAGCCAGGTCGGTCCCTATCTGCTGTGGGCGCTGCATGTTTGAGAGGATTTCTCCCTAGTACGAGAGGATTGGGAGGGACCCACCCCTGGTGTGCCAGCTGGACCGCTCGGTCCATCGCTGGGTAGCTAAGTGGGGCAGGGATAACCGCTGAAAGCATCTAAGCGGGAAGCCCCCCTCGAGATGAGACATGCATGTCATTTGACGAGAGACCCCCGGAAGACCACCGGGTTGATAGGCCGCGTGTGTAAGGGCAGAAATGTCTTCAGCAAAGCGGTACTAATGGTCAATGACTGGTCAGGCCGACCCGATTCCGATCTCCTGCGATCACCTCAATGGACATCATCATCGGGCCGGTTCACAAGCACCACGAATCGCGTTCAACAACATCGCGGGTACATCTGCAAACCTCGGCTGCAAACACCACCCAATCGTTGACATTTTCCATGATGTCGCATTCATGCGGCATCATGGCTTGTTGGTGATCATGGGTCCGAGGAAACACCTGATCCCTTTCCGAACTCAGAAGTAAAGCTCGGGCCGCCGATGATACTGCTCTGCGGGAAAGTAGGTCATTGCCAACTTTATGGCCCTCGTGAGGTAAACCTCATGAGGGCCTTTTCAATGCGCCCTCGTGGGGGCGCTTGCCGGACCACTGGCCGCGTCCCATGCGCGCGGGAGTGGGGTCGGTGAGCAGTTGATACAACATGCGATTGCTCTTGCTCGAGAGAACGATTGTGATTTGATGCAACTCACGACCGATCGCGACCGGCCGGATGCTGTCCGTTTCTACGAGCGGCTTGGCTTCTCAAACAGCGATCATGGGATGAAGATGCCACTTGTCTGAAAGCGATCCAATGAATCTCGACGGCTTGGTCTGGATCAATCAATGATTGGGGCCGATACTGTTTGCAGATGTATGCGCCCGCGACGCAATCTGGTCTGTGGAAAATCGGTATTTGGATGTGTCGTTCTTGGTTCGGCATCGTGACAGTATGGCTGATGTTCGGAATCCTCGGCTGTTCGGTTCGGTTCCCGGCTGATCCAGAACGCGGGGGTACGATCACGCCGGACGTACTTCACGAGTACGCATGGCCGACGCGTCAACCGGCAGTCTTGGAGGAATGGGCGAAGGATGCTGGCATCGTAATGGTCCGGGGGACCAGGCCTGCAACTGTGTTTCCTGATCCAGGTCGGTCGCGCAGGTTGCTGCAGAGCGATGCGCCGATTGTTCTACCGGTTTGCCGGGGCCTATATGGCCAGGGCGTGGTATTCCAGGAGTCTCTGGTCAATGAAGATCAGACTCCGCTTTACTATCGCGTGCTCATCAACGATCTTGGCCCGGAAGCGCTGCGAGATGCGCTTGAACGCGAGGATCCAACCGGGCTGGAGAAAGAGCGGCTCGGTCGCTGGTTGTTCAAGCTGATTCCCGCGGCAACGCAGACGCCGCGCGGGCTTGTCATCCAACAGGTATCACTCAATGGGGAGCGATTTGAAAACCCGATCACGGATTTGCTCCACGACCGGGGCTGGGCCGTTCTGCGAGTGTATCCCGGCGGCTTCACATTCTCCCTGACCCGACGTGCGCGAGCAGGCGGGGACCAACCCGATGACGATGAATACGCGCAGGATCCGGAAGGTCTTGCGGTCACTGCACGGCCCGTTGGAGCGGATGATGACCCAGAGACTGCCGAGATTAAAGTCAATCGGCGACTCGATTCGACGCCACCGCAACAAGAACTCGTCGACCCGGCAACGCTGAGCCTTTTGTTTGACCGATACGCTGTGGATTCAGCCTACGCGCTGGAGAGCATGCTGGCGTACCTCGACGATGCTATGCCTGAGATTGTCGAGGGCTCTGTGGTGCTGGCCGGGTTCAGTCTCGGCGCTCTGACTGTCCCAACAGTGGCCGCGCGTATACAGCATCAACTCGACGCAGTGGTGATGGTTGGTGGCGGCTGTAACCTTGGACAGGTGTTCCTGCAGGGTGCAGTGACGTACCCACTTGTCAAGGCGGTTCAGAAACAACTTGGTGAAGAGGGTGTTCGACCTCTCTGGTCGCTCCCACACGAACATCTCCATGTCAGTCGATTTGATGCCTATCACACGGCACCACTGCTTGGCGACATTCCGGTGCTGTTGTTGCACGCTCACTTTGACGAAGTCATTCCATCCGAGACGGGCGAGTTGCTTTATCGCAGGCTTGGAAGGCCTGAACGATGGACGTATCCAGTGGGTCACTTGGCGCTCTTCTGGTGGCTTCCGAATGAAGCGAGATCGATCGCAAACTGGATCGAACGAACCATCCGCAGAGAATAGCTCGCGACGCGCACCCGCGGAGCGGTGAGTCCCGGTGGTTTCTTGCAACCGAGCGGCTCACCTGCCATGATGCTCAGGATCACCGCTTGCCGGAGACGGTATCGAACCGCGGTGAGAGGGATGCAACGTGATTTGCCCGTACTGTGGTGCTGACAACGACAAGGTGATTGACAGCCGGTCTGCTGAAAATGGTGCGGTGATCCGACGTCGCCGTGAATGCCTCCGTTGCGAGCGCCGATACACCACATACGAGCGAGTAGAAAAGACAGCGCGGCTTGTGGTCGTCAAGAAGGACGGGGCACGCGTGCCGTTCTCGGTTGAAAAGGTGCTCGCGGGCGTGCAGGCAGCGTGCGGAAAACGACCTATCCCTGAGCAGCGTAAGGTGCAACTTGTACAGGAAGTCGATGATGAAGTTCATCGCGACTACGACCGTGAAGTACCGAGCACGGAGGTTGGCAAACGTGTCGCTGCCAAACTTCGTGAAGTCGATGAAATTGCATATATCCGTTATGCGAGTGAATACTACTCATTCCGCTCGCTGGAAGAGTTTGCCAACGAGGTCAACGAGCTGAAGTCTCGCCCGCGTCCGCTTCCCAATGAGCAGGACCTGTTCGCGGCCGATTGAAACGATTCACCGCTTTGCGAGTGCGCCTCGCATCTCTTCATGCAGATAGAGGATGCGATGGCAGGAGGGGCACTGGTGAATCCGGTCCCCGCCAGAAATCAACGTTGACACCTGCTCGAACGGCACCTGAATATTGCATGCGTCGCAAATGTATTCGCGATTTCGACGATCGAGTTCGTTGATCTGTGCCATGGCTTCGCCGTCGTAGGCGTTCGCAAGATCGTCGTAGACCGTCAGTACCTTCTCAGGGACAACCGCCGCCGCGGTTGCTCGTTCCTGTTTGAGTTCATCAAGACGGT
>CAZVXI010000286.1:0-3271 GCA_964631295.1 uncultured Isosphaeraceae bacterium | reverse complement strand
GTGGGGGAAACACGAGTGACCTGCGTTGCTCTGGCGGGATGATATTCGCTGAGTCTCCCGTGAACTCCGTTGTCGAGCCGCCATGCTGGAGATAGGCGATTGCTCCACGAACGTTGACGGCTCGTGTTGATTCCGTGATTAGTATCCATGCGAGCATCGTCTCAGCGTGATCCCGTGGAAACAAGACAACATCCTCAAGGACAAGCAAACGGCCGCGATCAACTGACGTCTTGGCAATCAGCGTAACTGACCGAGTGAAATCCCAGCGCCGATCGACGGACATACCGTGACTGGATCGTACAAAGGCAATCCACTCATCCCATTCCTCAATGTCAGGGGTTACTCGTTCTTTCTCGCCACCGATGTATTGCAGTTGAGACGGCCGGAGTGCAATCGATGTGGCGATGCGGTCCAGCTCGCGCAGACGCTGCGCGTTTGGAATCGACTGCAGTTCAACGGCAATTGTCTGGCAGATCATCATGCGTGTGAAGCACTGCAGGATCACCGATCTGCCGGTGTGGTGCTTGGCAAGCTCACGACGGCAATCCAGAAGCGCCTCACGCCAGCTCTCCAGTTGCGGGTCACGTTCAAACGCGCGATGTCCCTTGTCCATCGCCTTGAGCAGCTTGCGCAGATCTTCGGTGACCGTGTCATCACGGACGGCCTGTTCCAGGTTAATGCCCGTCAGGTCGAGCGGCGACGGCTCGATATCCTGCCCGCGCAACTGCGTTGCAAACGCAAGCGCTACGAGAAGTGCGATGATCTCATGCATCCGATTCACAGGTATACTCCGCTGCCAGCGTTACAGTATTGTCGAGAATCACCTGTGATCTGTAGATTTGACCGGAATTCGGTTTGTCGGCAGGCGACAAGGTCGGATACGCCGCCTGAACAATCGCCATACTTGCATCCAGTGCTGGGGTCGGATGCGTGCCCTTGGAAATCTCAGGCGACGCCCGCGAATCCCCAAGTCCAGTCTAGCGGTCGATCGACGTTCTCATAAGGCCAGTACTTGCCGAGCGCACGACGGGCGGCCTGGGCCTGGGTGCTCGGCGCGATCGGCTCCCCCGGCCAGGTCTCCTCGCACAGCGACATCACCCGTTGCACGCTCTCGATCGTCTCCGCGCGGCGCACGAGGTCGCGCGGCGTCCAGGGATAAGGATACCCGTTGCCGCTGAGGTTGACGGCGACGGATCCCACGAGGTAGTTGCCGTCGCGCCCCGTGGCAATTGGCCCGAGGCGCACGGTCCAGCTGTCCGGCAGGAAGTCCTCGTCGTTCTCCGGTGACCCAACGCGGCGCAGCGGATCGAGATCGGAAGGCGTCACGACGCTCCCGAGTGCGACGTTGGCGCGGCGCACCGGCTGATCGAGCGCCGACAGACGGTCGGGGATGTCGAGGAACGGAACTTCGTACTCCTCGATGCTCCACTCCACCTCCTCGTCTAACGGGTCGGGTTCGTCCTCGAGGGCGTAAGCGGGCACGCCGTACCATACGCTCAGCGAGCCGGCCCGGCTACAGTCCGCGACGCCGAGAGCGTGGAACGCGCGGACGAATTGCACAAGCGTCTCCCCCGTCGTGAGGAACGGCTCGCTGGGGCGGTAGTACATGAGGGACGAGTAGAATCCCATAGGTGTTACCAGTCGTCCTGACCGAGCATGTGGTAGATAACGCCTCCCGCGCTTGCCATCACCGCGACCGGACAGCAGGAACTCGTTCGGCATAGCGACTAAACACGCCTGTGAATATACTCAACTCCTTCTCGGGCCCAATCCTGGCTGGATCATGCCGCAGCGTGCCCTCAACTCTGATCGGTGATACATTCATGCTCTTGAGGTCCTCAAACTTCTTGTGCGTCGTTGCAATGTTGAAGACAAGCCGACGATCAATATCATTCGGATCGCCTCCACGCCGCAGGAACTCAATCGCCAGCAATACTCCTCGGACACCATAAACCTCGGTCTTAAACAAACTGTCCAACCTGAGATCGATATCAGTCACACGCGATAAAACGATGTCTTCTATCGCAGGGAGATATCCGAGTGCAAGTGCCGATGCAACAAGCGGCTCCCTACGCACCTCTGACCTTTCATTCAAACGCAACTGATTCGGCGCTTTGCCGTGGCACTCACGGACGTATCGCCACCATGTGATCATGTCGGCCGAGTCCTCCCGCGGGTCATCGCCTTCAGGACAGAAGCGTCGCAGTTCCGCCGGCTTCACTTCGAAACGGGCAAGCAATTCATCCCAGTCGAACAAACAGTCATCGTTCGAGTCGCTGGGGCATGCGATCACTGTATCATGAGACGGCACAGGAAACGACTCCCGACCCCGTGTCTTCGTCCGCTGTCGGTAAAGGGATCGGGATGTCCCGCCCGCACCCATGTTGCCGTCAAGAAATGGACTTGATGTTGACGGCTTCAATTACACCGTCAACCACCCAAAACACGTACGCTTTGCCAAACAGGCCATTGCTCGCCGAATACAAGAAGACGCCAGTGACTCCCTCAGACGAAATGCGATCCGTTAGTGTCGTATCGAACGCCTGAGCTTGCACTCCCACAATATCTTCGAGGTCCGACAACTGCTTGCCTATCGGAAAGAACGCTTCCAACATCTGTTCAAATGCTCGTGAACCATTAAGACCAAAGCCCGACGATCGTTCGTCATCATTGATACCCTGAAAGATCAACTTGTGGAATCGCCCACGGAGCTCTTCCACATTCTCTCCAATAGAATATGATCGGACGGTGTCCACGACGCCTGAGCGAAAGGCGTCAAGTTGTTGTATCGCAGACTGGACCACGACTTCCAACTCGGATGCGGAGCTTGATGCACTTACGCGGGGCAAGATTACAGGAAACGCTTCCTCAAGCAAGTAGGCGGCTCTTCCCCCAACCACGCGCAGATCATGCCGGCCTGACGGAACATAATCATCCATCTTTACTACTGTCTTGTTAGCGAGCCTTTCGACCAGGAACGGCGCGGTGCTAACCCGTCTGTAGAGTGGCGCATCCCTGAGACCAGTCGCCGCGACCTGAAGCGTCTGCTGGTCATGGTCTGTTGACGAAAGCCCGCTCGCCCAACCAGGCACAATATGTTCATATCCGCGGGGCTCCTTCGGAGCATCCTGCAGAAATACGCCAAGAACAACCAACAGGCACATCACTTTCTTCATGGGAGAATCTCCGCGACAGATCGAATCGTGGTCGTATCGTCAGCTCCAGCGTACGGCCCCGTCGGATCGCCACCCGGGTCTGTTTGCCAGTTCGG
>CAZVXI010000285.1:0-3279 GCA_964631295.1 uncultured Isosphaeraceae bacterium | reverse complement strand
TCGTGCCCGACATCCGTCTGCTCCACGATGGCTCAGACTCCGATGGCGATTACGAGGGGTTCGACCGGTTTGGCAGAGTCGTCGATCAACGTTGGCGCGACTACGGCAGCGCATCTGATGCGGACCGCTTCTACTACGACCACGACCGGGCCAGCAATCCAACCTATCGCGACATCTCAGCAGCGCTCTACGCAAGCAACGACAAGCACCAGGCCTATACCTGCGACGGCCTGGAGCGCCTCGAATCCGGACACGCACCTCCGTTGGTATTGCGGCGCAGCCCGTAGCCGGACTTCACGCAGCGCTTGGAGCGCCTGCGTCACCAGCGCAAGCTCGCAGCGACGGATCGGCAGCGACACTCCGCTCTCCTGAGCAATCATGAACCTCGGCAAGACGCGGATTTGTCTGGATCCACTATGATCCGCCCGATGCGCTGGTATGCGGCCTGGTTTGATCGACACCGCACCATCGCCGGGACTGCGGTTGTGCTCATGACGGCGGTGGCGGTGACGGGGATGCTGCGCCTCGGGATCAACGAGCAGGTGCGCGACTTGTTCCGCACGGATGCAGGCAGGCTGGAGCAGCTCGAAGAGATTTATGACGACTTCGGCGCTGATGACATGGATATCTACATTGTCCTTCAGGCGGATGATGTCTACGACGCCAGGGTGCGCGCGATCGTCCACGACCTCGCTGCATCGCTGCGCACACTGCGTGAGGTTGAATCGGTCCGATCGATTCTTGATGTGACCGGCTTCGATGGCGATGGCTCGGCCGTCCCGCTGTATCCGCCAGCAGGTGCGAACGCGGATCTGGCAGCCCGCGCGCAAATGCTCGCGCACAGCCATCCGATCGCGGCGGGTCGACTGGTCAACGCTGATGGAGATGCGCTGCTCGTGGTTGCGCGTCTGCGCTGGCCGTTGCCTGGTGTTGATCCGGCGGCGGATATCGATCTTGTTCAGCCGCTGCGCGACACACTCGATCGCATCACAACTGATTCGCCCGTGACTGCGACGCTCGCGGGCCTGCTTCCCGTTCGCAACCAGTTGGTGCGAACGCTGAAGCGAGAGATGGTGATCTTCCTCGCAGTGAGCGCGACGATCGGCGCGATCCTCGCGATGCTTTTGTTTCGGCGGACGAGTGCCGTCGCGATCATCACGCTGGCAAATCTTTCCGCTGCCGGGTGGACGCTCGGCCTGATGGGCCTTGCAGGCGAACTTGTGAACCCGGTGAACATGGTTGTGCCTTCGCTGGTGATGATCATTGCGTTCACTGATTCTGTGCACATCATGCATCACATCCGCAAGGAGCTTGCAGAGGGTGCTTCCCCGCGCGATGCTGCGCGGCACGCTGTTGCGACTGTCGGGCCGGCATGCGGGCTCACATCGATCACGACTGCAATCGGTTTCGCATCACTTGTGGTTGCGGATGTGAACGTTATCGAACGGTTCGGGATTGTCGCGGCTGTCGGCGCGCTCGCAGCATTTGCGTCAGTGGTGACAATCGTGCCGCTGTGCGCGGGCCTGCCGCGCTTCGGTCGCTGGCTGACACCGCGCGCAGGCAGCGCGCGGCTCTGGAGGCGTTCGTACCGCGAGACTGCGCTCGGCCGGGTCAGTGCATTCATCCTGCGGCACTGCCGGGTTGCGAGCATCATCGGGCTGCTCGTGACGGTGCTCTTCGCGTGGACGGCCATGCAACTTCGACCCACAAGTTATCTGCGTGAAGGCGTGCCCGCATCAAGCGAAGCAGCCGAGGCTGTCGAGTTGATCGACACCGAGTTCGGCGGGCTGCTGTCACTTATTGCGCTCGTCGAATGGGACAATGATGCGCTCGACGACAACCCGCAGGCACTGCTGGCCGTGCTGAGCCGGATTGAGAATATCTTCGCGCGTGCGGAATCTGTCAACGCGCCGCTCTCTCTGAGCGCGCTGGTCGCTTCCCTGCCAGGCGATGATGTCAGTGAACAGCTTGCGTTCATGCGATTTGTCCCGCCGACACTGCGCGATCATGTGTATCAGCCGGATGACAATCGCGCGTTGGTCATCGGCTTCATGCCGGACAGCGGAGCAGATGTGCAGGAGCCGATCCTCACGCGCCTGCAGCAGGAACTGACTGCTTGCGAGCGATCGCTGCGCAACGACGGACTGGCTGTCACACTGTCGCTGAACGGCACGCCGGTCGCCATCGGGCAGGCAGCGAACCTGATGATCAACGACCTGCTGACATCACTCGCACTGGCTTCGATAGTCATCTTCGGCGTGATGACGATCGCGTTTCGGTCGCTGCGGCTCGGGTTGATCGGACTGCTTCCCAATGCGTTCCCGCTGTTTGCGGTTGCGAGTTTTCTCGTCGTGATCGGTCAGCCGCTCACCGTCACGGGTGTGATCACCTTTTGTGTGTGCCTTGGAATTGCCGTGGATGACACGATTCATGTCGTCACGCGCTTTCGGCAGCGCACGCGCCAGGGTGACCTGCCGCACGATGCACTGCATCACACCATGGTGACAGTTGGCAGCGCGCTGCTGACGACGACGATCGTGCTCGTCGGCTCACTCGGGGCATTGCTGTTCAGCTCGATGCCCCTCGTGCAACTGTTTGGCATGATCGCTGCGGTCGGGCTCGCGGCGGCATACGTCGGCGATGTGCTGATCCTCCCGGCAATCATCGCATGGACGGAACCATCGACATGGACTCGGGTTTGATGGTCAGCGAACTGCCCAACCGCCTCATCGCGCAGGGCTTCCGCGTGTCAGCAGGTCAACCTCGAAACCGCATTCACGAAACTTACCAAGGGGGGGCTGGTAAGTTCACACCGCGATTACGCCGCATCCAGCATCGGCAGTTCCGGTGTGTCGTGCTCCATCGCCAGCATCTGCGATGGTGCAGATGCCAGTTGCCTGCTGACATCGTATTTGCCCTGTGCGGCTGCTTCGGGCAGCAGTCGGCCGGCCTGCACCTCTTCGAGATACCGCGCGCACAGTTCCCGCGCCGCTGCGATGTACTTCGGGTGATACACCTTCCGGGGGCGTTTGACTCGCGCCTTGCTCGCACGCTTCTTCGAGTCCTTCTGTTCCGCTTCCGCTGCCACTTCCGGGGGCGCGTCTGGATCAACAAACCACAGGCCGCGTCGTGCTGGCCTCGGCTGCTTCGACTTCGCCTTGCGCCTGGCTGACTTCGTCTTCCCCTCACCATCACCCGGCAGGGCTTTCACTTCTTTTTCGATGAACCGATCCACACCGGGAATCTCCGGCAGCAGGATCGGCTTGGCATCACTCCAAT
>CAZVXI010000284.1:0-3284 GCA_964631295.1 uncultured Isosphaeraceae bacterium | reverse complement strand
GCCTTTCCAGATTCGCGGGGATGTTGTATCTCGATTCGCCGTACAGCGAACACACAGCAGACGCGGCTGAGCAGCCCGGAGCGCCGTGCCCCGGACATCATCCGTAAGTCTCTGCAAGAAAGATGTTTACGGGAGTATAGCCCATGCACTTTGCCAAGATTCTTGCGTGCTCTGTCGCGATTGCGGCGATGAGCGCGACCACATTCGCTCAGGGACAGGGCCGCGAAGGCCGCCGGGGCGGTGCCGGTGCGTTGCAGCAGCAGCAGCGAATGTCACCCGAACAGTCCAAGGCCGTCTGGACCTGGCAAGCCAGGGACATTGCCCACGAACTGGAACTGTCCGAGGCCAAGACCGAGAAGGTCATCGAACTGTATCTCGAAGCCCGCAAGGAATACGGCGAAGCCCTGCGGAAGGCGATGGAAGAGGCACGCAGGCGATTCCGGGAGCAGCGTGAGTCGGGTGAGCGCGGTGGCGCAGGTGCACGCGGCGGGTTCGGGCTCAACACCGAACTGCTCGAAGAGCACGGCGCCGCGCTCAAGATGAAACTCTCCGAGACCCTCCAGGATGACAAAATCGCGGACAAAGCTGCCGAGGTGCTCGGCACGTTCAGTCGACAGTGGGACCAGATGACCAGCACGCTCATCGAACTCAAACTTGATGCAGAAAAGGCATACGAAGCATCGAAGCCGATTCGCGCGTTTGTCCTCGCCGTGGACGAGATTCGCGGCAGCGGCGATCGCCAGGCGATGCGCGACAGCTTCATGGCAGCGCGCGAGACACTCATGGCTGGCCTCGGCAAAGTGCTCAGCGAAGAACAAGTTGCGGAGTTTGATCAGCGTCGACAGCGTGCTGCACGCGGCGGAGCAGGACGTGGCGGGCGCGGTGGTGCCAGCGGCGGTGCTGCCGGGCCGGACGTTGTCCAGAATCAGCCGACGACTGCGGAACTCGGCAAACCCGCACCGAACTTCACACTCGCCAGCGCTGCCGGCGATGAAGTCTCACTCAAAGATTTCGAAGGTAAGAACGTGGTCCTGCAGTGGATCAACCCGGATTGCCCGGTCTGCCGTCGTGTCACATCAAGCTGCATCGTCGCGAAGATGCTCAAGGACCTCAAGCAAATCGACAAGGACTATGTGTTCCTCACGATCAACAGCACGCACTACATGGATGCGGGCATGACCGCAGCATACCTCAAGAAGCACGATGTCGAAGCGCCGGGGCTGATCGACCGTGATGGCACCGTCGGCAAGCTGTATGACGCCAAGACCACGCCGCACATGTACATCATCGACACGCAAGGCGTGCTGCGCTACAGCGGTGCGATCGACAATGACCAGTCCGGCCGCAGCGACAGCCCGGCGAACTACGTCGTGCAGGCGATGCGTCAGATTGCTGCGGGCGAAACCGTCGCCCCGGATTCAACTCGTCCGTACGGTTGCAGCGTGAAGTACGCAAGCAAGTAATCTCTGTCTCGGGATCGCATACCCGCGCGGCACTGCCGCCTGCATACACAGCCAAGCCCGCGCTCAAACGAGCGCGGGTTTTTCTCTTTTCTGTATCCTGTGCCTCATGAATCCGCGACGTCTGCTGCTGATCCTGCTCTGTTCCGTGGCGTATATCGCTGTGCTTATGCTCGCGGCCACACTGCTGCTGACGACACTCGGGACGGACTTCCTTGATGGCGCTGCCTTCCAGTCGTGGCTCGAGGCGTTCAGCGGTCTCGCGAGCGATGGCGAATGGCGGCGGATGGCGGGCATCTACGCAGTCGTCATCGCAGCACTGCAGGCACTGTTCCTTCTGCCGGTCTTTCGCTTTCGTCCGCCGCGCGGCGAGCGCGGCAAGTCGCTCAAGGTGAGCATCATCATGGCCGGGTTCATTGCAGCAGCGATTGTCGTCGCACTGATGGCGGCACTGGCGGAGTTGTTCGCTGCGCTGATCTCGGGCGACATGAGCGCATCCCCCTGGCCCGGCAATCGCGACATGCTTGATTATGGGATCATCTGGCTCGTGCTGCTGGTGATCTTTGCAGGAACATGGATCACCTGGAGTGTCGTCCTGCTGGTATTCGCACGCGAAATGTGGGCCGACCGCTTGCTCGGGCGCATTGTGAACGTGCTGCTCGCGGGGACAATCATCGAGTTCATGGTGATTCTTCCGATCGATGTCATGGTGCGGCGACGAACGGACTGCTACTGCGCGACTGGCACGTTTTTATCCATCTGCTTTGCCAGTACAGCGCTGCTGTGGCTCGCCGGCCCGGGCGCGTGGATTGCCATCACATCTCGCCGGCATCGCGCGGTGCGCGAGCGATACTGCGACCGCTGCGGCCACGCGAAAGGCCCAACGCCCGGCGAGCACTGCCCGGAGTGCGGCAGCGAGTGGCTGTCCTGACTGGCCCCTGAACAATCAGCGGGCCGGGCAGTGTTCATTGCGCAGCGCCTGCAACCGCCTTGGCGACGCGCGGCGCGATCGTTCGATCAAGCACATCGGGCAGAATCTGTTCTGCAGCCGGTGTGTCGACAGCTTCAGCGAGCGCGTGTGCAGCGGCCAGCTTCATCGCATTCGTGATTCGCGTTGCGCGCGCGTCCACAGCGCCGCGGAAGACACCCGGGAACGCCAGCACGTTGTTTACCTGGTTCGGGAAGTCTGATCGGCCTGTGCCGACCACCGCAGCGCCGCCCTTGCGGGCTTCGTCGGGCATAATTTCTGGCGTTGGATTGGCCATCGCAAGGATAATCGCATCATCGCACATCGACTTCACGTCTTCGGCGGTCAGAACATCGCCCACACTCACACCGATGAATACATCGGCGTCGCGCACGGCGTCCTGCACACTGCCGGCCCGGTTCTCGCGATTGGAATATTGCAGTGTTTTCTTTTTTACAGGCGAGAGGTCATCACGGCCTTCATGGATGATGCCTTTCGAGTCGCAGATGACAACATCCCGCACTGACTCGCACACGCCCGGTTCATGCCCGACACACCGCAGCAGCGAGGCGATGGCAACGCCTGCAGCGCCGGCACCATTGATGACGACGCGCAGGTCGGTCATCGCGCGGTTCGTCACGCGAGCAGCATTGATCAACCCGGCAAGCAGTACGATCGCGGTGCCGTGCTGATCATCGTGCATGACAGGAATGCCAAGATCCTGAAGGCGGTCTTCGACTTCAAAGCATCGTGGCGCACTGATGTCTTCAAGGTTGATCCCGCCGAACACAGGCGCGATGTTGCGCACAGTGGTAATGATCTGCTCGGTATCCTGTGTGTCGAGGCAGATCGGCCAG
>CAZVXI010000283.1:0-3288 GCA_964631295.1 uncultured Isosphaeraceae bacterium | reverse complement strand
CGCACAATATCTATGAAGCACGGCAACTTCACGATGCGGCGCGGCGAGCCGGTGTGGCAACGCAAATGGGCATTCAGGGGCAGGCTGAGGAATACGCTCGGCAATCGGTCGCGGCAGCCACGTCCGGCGCAGTGGGTCCTGTCAAGCACATCTACGCGTGGTCGGATCGCCCGAGGGGATGGTGGCCGCAGGGTGGTGAGCGCGATCCCGGCTCGAATTCGATTCCAGCCCACGTCCAGTGGGACCTCTGGCTTGGCGTCGCCGAGGAACGCCCCTATCTCGACAAGGCGTATCACCCGTTTGCATGGCGCGGCGTGCTCGACTTCGGGACCGGCGCACTTGGCGACATGGGCTGCCACATTTTCCAGCGTCCGTTTGAGGCTCTGCAACTTGCCGCACCAAAGTCTGTCATCGCCAAGACCGAGGGCCCGACGAACGACCAGTATCCGCTGACTGAGTCGATTCACTTCGTCTATCCGGGCAACGAGTTCTCAGATGGCAAGGACATGCCTCTGTCCTGGTACGACGGTGGCCAGAAGCCCTCACGCGAACAACTCGGCCTCGCCGATGGCGACCCGGAAATCCCAAGCAACGGTTCAGCGATTGTTGGCACAGAAGGCACGCTGATGATTCCGCTTTACGCCAAGCCGTGGTTCACGCCCGCGGAGAAGTTCGCGTCTGTCGAACTTCCATCGTTCGAGCCGCGCAACCATTGGCACCATTGGGTCGACGCTGCCCGAGGCGAGGTGAAGAAAACGGCCGCGAGTTTCGACCTTGCAGTGCCGATCACAGAAGCAGTGCTGCTCGGCGCTTTGGCGTCGCGCGTCCCACATCAGGACCTCAAATGGGATCCGGCCGCGCTGCGCGTGACGAACTTCAGCCCGGCGAACGACTTCGTACGACGCACGTATCGCGAAGGTTGGGAAGTCAAGGGTCTCTAAATCGACTCACCATCACAAATCGCACTGGCCGACAAGTTCTCCGATCGAGCGGCAACCTTGCCGGTCTTTCCACTTGTGCAGGCCGGCAAGCACGCGTCTCGGCTGCCTGGGATTGACAAATAGCGCGGTGCCGATGCCGACAGCGGTCGCGCCGGCAAGGATGAGTTCTGCCGCGTCCTGCCAGTTCATCACGCCACCCAGGCCGATGATTGGCACCCGTGCATCACGCGCGACGTTGGCATAGACCTCGCGAACCATGCGAACAGCAATCGGGTGAATCGCAGGGCCACTGAGACCGCCTGCCCCTCTGCTCAAACGCGGCTTGCGGGTCTCGACATCAATGGCCATCCCTCCGACCGTGTTGATCAGCGTCAACCCGTCGGCCCCACCATCGACCGCAGCGTGCGCCATGTCGGAGATGCTCGTAACATTTGGTGAAAGTTTGACGAGCATTCGGGTCTGCGTCAGTTCGCCGCGCACCTCGCGCACCAGTTCACGCAGGCGATCGGGGTCAGAACCAAACTCAAGCCCGTCATCCGTGTTCGGGCAACTGACATTCAACTCGACAGCCGGCAGATCATCGCGATCATCGAATGCAGCCGCGACCGTTACGTAATCTTCAATCGAACCGCCCGCAATCGACCCGAAGATGTGCACCGGACAGCCCGATGCGTGTGCGAGCTTCTCCTCGATAAATCGCTCGACGCCTACATTGGCGAGCCCGATCGCATTGAGCATGCCCGTTCGAGTGTCGATGATACGCCACGGATCGTTTCCCTCGCGTGGCTCATGCGTGATGGATTTTGTCGTGATCGCGCCAAGCGTGCGTACATCCATCACGGATGGCAACTCTTCGACATAGCCGCACGTCCCCGCCGCGGCAATCAGTGGGGTTTGCAGCGTCAGCCCGGCAAACGCGACCGGCATATGGGGTGGTGCGCTCGGCATTCGCGTCCATCGTAGACCGAATGCGGGCGGCCGCCACGTTCGGAAAGCCTCGCTGGCCAGCGCTATCATCGCCGGAAGAGGAGCAACCAGTTATGCCCACACTCGCAGAACGCATCGCACAGTTTGAGAATATGGCCGCGGCCGACCCAACCAACGACATGGCACACTTCAGCCTTGGCAGCGCCTATCTGCAGGATGGCCGCGCTGCGGAGGCGGCTCAGAGCCTTGAACGGTGTATCGAGCTCAATGCCGACATGAGCAAGGCATATCAACTTGCCGGAGAGGCCATGATCAAGGCCGGCTGGACCGACAAAGCTGTCACGATCCTCGAGAACGGCTACGAGGTTGCTGCTGCAAAGGGGGACCTTCTTCCGAAGAATGCGATGGCCGAACTCTTGAAAAGCATCGGCCGCGAAGTTCCACAACTGTCTGATGAAGTGCAACAACAGGCTGATGAACTTGCCGCGAGCGGTTCGTTCGTCTGCAAGCGCACCGGCCGGCCAGGGACGCAACTGCCCGAACCGCCGTTTCGCGGGCCGATTGGCGCGTGGATCCGGGAAAATATCAGTGCAGAAACCTGGCAAGACTGGATCGGTCAGGGCACGAAGGTCATCAATGAACTTCGCCTGGATCTCTCGCGCGAGGAAGACGCGGAGCAGTACGACCAACACATGTACGACTTCCTCGGGATTGACCCTGCAGAGATTCGTACGGAAGCCAACTCCAGCGTCTGATGTGTCACACGATGATCTTGCGGTGGTACATCCACCACTCGATCATCAGAACAGCAAGGCAGAAACCAACGGCGTACGGCCACAGCGGGATGTATCGCTGCCCGCCACCGATCTCTCCTTCGACAACCTCCTGCCCGATGCGCACCTGTTCGACCGCGCTGATGTTCCCTTCACGCTCGCTGCGCGCGTTGACGGCAACTGGTTTACTTTGCGGGTCCGACACGCCTGGCACCGACCATGTCAACACATACGGGCCTGAGAGCCGCAATGGCCCCCATGCCGTCGTCGTCGGATCAAGCGGCGACAAAGGTCGCGTTTCACCCGTTGGCAGCAGCAGTTCCACATCAGTCGCCGACGCGGGAAGCCGCTCAGCAATCGTGTCTCCGGGGTAGTACCCTTCGGCTGTGATGCCCGTTCCGAGTTGGCCGAGATACTCAACTGCATTGAAGAGAAACGTCACGATGCTGCGGCTGAATGGCAGGCTCGAATCGAGAATATCGAACGTCACATGCACGACTTGAAGGCCACCTCGCGACACCTGCACAATCGCAGGCCCGTCACTTCCCTCAGCAAGGATCGCGACATCATCAGCGGGAGCGAGTTTCTTGTACTTGTCGATGGCGAGGTCATCGAAGTTCACATGGCGTAGCAGCGGATTGTCGTCA
>CAZVXI010000282.1:0-3295 GCA_964631295.1 uncultured Isosphaeraceae bacterium | reverse complement strand
CCTCGCCTCGGGCCAGCAGGTTCTCGGCAAGAATCGTCATGAGCAGACGATCATGCGGCCATCGTGCCAGAAGTGCGCGTAAGCATGCATCTGAATCGTCGTGGTGGCCTTGTTCGACGAGCCGACGCGCTTTCAATCGCTGTATGGCTTTGGACTGCGGCAGCATGGTCGAAGCCCAGTCCAGAAGTTCGTCGGCTTGGTCAGACCAGTGCCCAAGCGAGCGCACGCGCCGGATCGCGCGAAGCATTTCGGCGGCACGCTCTCGTTCGAAACTGATTTCGCAAAGTCTGGTCATGCGGCAATCCTCGGTGTGCGACCAGCCTGGTGTGACGCCTGCAGTCGATCACGCAGTGATCGCAATGAAAGCGACATTGGATGATCACGCAGGCCGGCGTCAAGGAGCCGGCGCGCTGCGGGAATGTCGTTAAGCAACATCTCGATTTCAGCTTGTGCGACAACGCACGTGACAGGATTGGAAAGTTGCGGAGCGACGCGCCGAAGCGCTCGCTGGAGCAGGATGAGTGTTGTTTGCGTTGGCCGAATCTTCTGCGACTCGATGAGAATTGTGGTGACCCGTTCATTTGCGGCCAACTCTGCTGCCAGCGTTTCCACATCGGCAGCAGTCGGCGTCTCATCAATGTGGCATTCGGGAATGCCGAACGAACGAGCGAAGTGGATCGCGTTGGGCCAGAGATCACTGTACGGGCGATCGGCAAGCATGCGATCGAGGGCGATGCGTGCGTCGTGAAAGCGCTCTGAAGCTATGAGCGCACAGACGAGTGATACACTGGTGTGGTGATCCTCGCACAATGTGACATTCTGGCGGAGCAGTGCAATCGCATCGCGCGTGTCGCCCTGGTCGAGCAACAGCAGGGCATATAACAGTCGAGCTGCAAGTGGCGAAGTCGTTGTTTGTGTCTGCGAAGCGAGTTGACTGAGCGCCTCATGAATTCTGCCAAGTCGGACGAGGCAGCACGCCCGCAGGAGCAACAGCGAAGCGGTCGGTTGGTCGGCGGCATCGATGACATCCAACGCGCGATCCCACTCGCCACGCACATCATGCATGCGCGCGACGCGCTCCAGAACCGTTGCTTCGCGGCATCCGGTTCGCAGGGTAGCAGCCGCCAGGGCATCGGCAGCGTGAGTCAGCCCGCGTGCAACGGCTCGCTCAAGGTCGCCGGCGAGCGCGCGGGCGAGCACTTTTGTGTTGTCAGGCGAGTTGCGCACAACAATCTCTCCGAGAGAGTCTTCTCCGGAGATGATCGGACGTTCCAACCCGCAGGTTGACTCGGATAGGCAGATGGGGCGATTCCCGCGCCGTGGTCATCGGCGAAGTCGAGCGATAACCTCACGCTGGAATCGGTCACGATTTCGGACGAATGAGCCGTTGCCTTGCGTCTCCTGGTATTTCTTGCGCAACTCTGAGTTGATCGTCTCGATGCGCGTGTCCGGGTGCGGGTGGGTGGAGAGAAACTCGGGCTGCCGATTGCCGGCACTGAGTTCTGCAAGAACCTCCATCACGCCGAGCAACGCCGCCGGGTCGTAGCCCGCCCTGGTCATGTACCGCATCCCCAGTACGTCCGACTCGGACTCCTGCGACCGCCCGAAGTGCAGAATGTAACCGTTGCCGAACAGCCCCGCGGCGTACGTGGCGAGGTCCGATTCGGTTGTCGCACCTGTAATGGCAACGCCAAGCTCAAGCAGCATCGCTCGACTCATCCGTTCATCGACATGCTCGGCGACCACATGGCCGATTTCGTGCCCGAGCACACCGGCGAGTTCTGCTTCATCCTCAAGCGCAACCAGCATGCCACGCGAGATGAAAACCTTGCCTCCCGGCAGCGCGAATGCATTGACAATCTCTGAATCAAGGATAATGAACTCCCACGGCAGGTTCGGATAATCCGCTTCCGTTTGCTGAGCGATTGACCGGCCGATCTGTGACACATAAGCATTCACCGCCTCGTTCGGCAAGCGGCCGCCGTATTCCGTCACGAGTTCCGGCGTGGATGATTCGCCGAGAGCAACCTCCTGCTCCGTCGACAACATCTGGAACTGCATGCGACCGGTAGCGGGGTTCGTCGAACAGCCACCAAGCGCACACAGCAGGGCAATCGTCAGAATCAGCAACATAGCCGGGTGGGAACAACTCATAAGACACTCTCCAAGCGTTGGAACCTCAGCATGATACCTGCGTCGGATGACAAAACCGAACCATCCTATGATCTGTTCATATGCCAACCGCACCGCCCGACATCCAGTTTGATCGCAATGACACGGCTGTCGCGTGGTCCGCTGACGAGCTGACCGACGATCCGCATTCGAACGCTGAGAAAGCGGAGCGGGTGGAGCGGATGTTCGCTGCCATCGCCTCGCGATACGATCTGAACAATCGGCTGCATTCGTTCGGGCGCGACCAGTCGTGGCGCCGGACTGCCGTCCGCATGTGCAACGTGCAGCCGACGGATGATGTGCTCGATGTCGCGTGCGGTACGGGCGACCTCGCCGAGCAGTTCGCTTCTGCGGGTGCCCGATCAGTAACAGGTGTCGACTTCACCCAACCGATGCTGGATCTCGCAGCAGTGAAGGCCGGGCGAATGCGGCGGACGAAAGGCGTTCCAACACCGGTGTACGAGCACGGCGATGCCATGAAACTGCGGTTTGATGATGACAGCTTCGACGTTGTCTCGATCGCGTTCGGCATCCGCAATGTCAATGAACCCGCGCGAGCATTGGCCGAGTTCTCTCGCGTGCTGCGGCCAGGCGGTCGGCTTGTCGTGCTGGAGTTCAGCACGCCGCGCAATCCACTGGTCCGCTGGGGCAATGCCATCTACTGCAAGCGCATCATGCCGATGACAGCCACGCTGATTGCGCGCGATTGCAGTGGGGCGTATAAATATCTGCCAAGGAGCATCGAAACATTTCTCGATGTCAAACAGATGCGCGCTGCGATCGAAGCAGCCGGGTTTTCGTCAGTGCAGGCCAAGCCGATGACATTCGGCGTCTGCACGGCGCATCTGGCGTATCGCGCATAGCTCAACCCGTAGTACCCCAGTTGGAAAGAACCATGAGAAGGTCACCGAGCCCGACAGTTCCGCTGTCATCGACATCAGCATTGTTGGGTGCGGTTGCGCCCCAGTTCGACAGGACCATCAGCAGATCAGCAAGCCCGACGCTGCCATCGAGATTCGCATCACCGGCGATATTGGGCTGCGGCCGCTCGACCACGATCAACTGATCGGCGGCCACGTCGTGAATACATGTCTCGCTGCCATCAGGCCATCGCACGCACACA
>CAZVXI010000281.1:0-3298 GCA_964631295.1 uncultured Isosphaeraceae bacterium | reverse complement strand
CTGCTTTGTTGCTGTGAGTCGACGAGCCAGCCGTGTGTCTCCAGTTCGTCGCGCAATACATCTCCAACACCACGATTGCACGTGATCAACGTTGTCCGTGGCTCCCTGAAGTCCATCAGATACCTGAGTTGCCACGTTGTGCGAAATCCCGCATCAACTGCGCGACTGCTTCGCAGCCTGTCATTGGAAATGCGTTGTAGATACTCGCGCGCAGGCCACCAGCAGAACGATGTCCCTTCAGGCCTGACATTCCGTGCTGGGCGGCTTCATCCAGGAGCGTTTTGTCGAGTTCATCGCTCGGTGTACGGAAAGTCACGTTCATCAGCGAACGACACTGGGGTTGCGAGACCGGCGTGTAGAAGCCACCACTGTCATCAATAACATCGTAGAGCACCTGCGCCTTTGCGCGGTTCCGCTTGTGCATCGCTTCAAGCCCGCCTTGTGAAAGTATCCATTTAAACACCTGGCCCATCAGGTAGATTCCAAACGTGGGGGGCGTATTCAGCCGCGAGCCCTTCTCAGCAAGAGCACGATAGTCGAACATCGCAGGTAGTTTGTCCTGCGCTGTCTCCAGGAAATCCTTTCGGATGATCGCGAGAACAGTCCCTGCCGGGCCAAGATTCTTTTGTGCACCAGCATAGATCATCGCATGTGCGCTGACATTCACCGGCCTGCTGAATATGTCTGAACTCATGTCTGCCACGAGCGGCCGAGTGGTTGATGGGGGCTTCTCAAACTCAGTGCCATAGATCGTGTTGTTCGAACAGTAATGTACATATGCGGGATTGTCGGAATATTGAATCTCGTCAGCAGAGGGTGTGTGGTCGTAACTCGACTGTGAGCCATCAAAGGCAACATGCACATTTCCAATCTTTTGCGCATCCTTGATCGCTTTGGTGGTCCACACGCCGGTATCGATGTAATCGGCGGTTGCGCCGTTCGGCAGGAAATTCATTGGCACAAGAGCGAACTGCGTCGTTGCGCCGCCCTGCAGGAAAAGCACTTGATAGTCGTCAGATATGTTGCCAACCGCGCGACAATCCTGCTCAGCTTCTTCGATCACGCGATCAAATGCAGGTCCGCGGTGGCTGTGCTCCATCACGCCGATACCAGTGTCGAAAATCGACCAGATGTCGCGTTGCGCCTGGCGGATCACTTCGTCGGGCAGAATCGCCGGGCCGGCAGAGAAGTTGAAGGCTCGCGGTGACTCGGCGATGAACTGGTCAAGCGAGTGGGTGGACGATGCAGCAGCCGTGGTCATGGTCGTTGTCCGAACTATGGTTCAATGGGAAATGTCGGTGACGGCGACGCTCAGTACATGCTCGTTGCCTCGAACCAACTGGATGGCATCGTCGCCGGGGTGCTCTGAGAGTTGAATCCGCGCGCACGCAGCTTCTTCACCCTCGTAAATCAGATTTTCCATCTCCTCAACATTAATGCCGGCCTGTCCAAGTGTGTAGAAGACATGGGCAAGCACGCCGGGCTTGTTGAGATGGCGAACTGTCAGCAGGCACGTAGCGATCGTTGTCACCGCACGATTCACACAGTTGATGACCTGACCAGCATCGCGGTATGTCTGGATGATTCGCACTGCCTCCATGATCGTCGCATCCTGCGCCTGATCGGTTGAAGCGCCGATGTGATGCGTCCCGTACACGCAAGGCTCAGCAGTGATTTGATCAGCAAAGGTGCTGTCGCCCGATGCTGGTTCGTTTGCGTACACATCCAGACCGGCACGAACCTGCCTCGTGCGGATTGCCTCAGTCAAGGCGCCTTCATCAACCACACTGCCGCGGCTGGTGTTGATCAGATACGCACCCGGCTTCATGGCCTGACAGAACTGCTCGTTGATCAGGTGTTCTGTTTCCTTCGTTGCAGACACGTTGACACTGATCACGTCCGACATCTTTGCGAGGTTGATGAGTTTGCTGCAGTAGCCGACGCCAAGCTCGTTTGCGCGCTGCTCGGTCAGGCTCCGCGACCATGCCATCACATGCATGCCGAATGCCCGGCCACGGCTGGCCACTTCCAGCCCGATCGTTCCGAGCCCGACAACCCCAAGCGTGCGTCCATACAGACCCGGGGCTTTGGAGTAGTTCTTCTTATCCCAGGTACCTGCACGCAGATCGATTGTCTGATCAGGGATGCGGCGATCACACGAAAGGATCAGACCCCACACAAGTTCCGCCACCGCGATGGCATTCTTGCCCGGGCAGTTTGCGACGAAGATGCCGCGGCGCGACGCACCAGCGACATCGATCGTGTCGTAGCCTGCACCTGCGCGCACGATCAAACTGAGCCGTTCTGCCGCGGCAAGGGCAGCTTCTTTCACTTTTGTGGAGCGAACGACGAGCACGTCTGGGTCGAATGCGCGAATCGCGTCCGGCAGGTCATCGGCGGACAGGTCGGGCTGGAGAGAGATTTCGAAGTTGGCAGCCTCCAGCGCATCGACACCGCATTGCTGGGCTTTGTCTGCGAAGAGGATGCGCATGGTTTTTCCATGCGGTTCGCCGCCGACTGCCTCAATCGTGACTGGATTGGTAGAACTGGTCGTGGTTGACATCCCAATAGTGTATCTGCCGATCCCTCGGCGTGCGCGGGGCCAATGGCTCGCTCAATCCAGCGAATGCACGAACAGCCCGCTCCGCAGTTTGGGCTCGAACCACGTCGATTTCGGAGGCATGACCAGGCCCGCGTCAGAAACAGCGATCAACTGGTCAACGCTTGTGGGATACATCGAGACTGCGAGCGCTGCCCGGCCGTTATCGACCCGCCGCTCAAGTTCGGCTGTGCCCCGAATGCCGCCAACGAAGTCGATACGTTCATCCGTCCTTGGGTCGCCGATGTGTAGTATCGGACCAAGCACAAGACGCTGCAGCAGCGCGACATCAAGCGACTCGACCGGATCGTCAGCATCAATCTGGCTCTCATCAATGATGAGCCGGTGCCAGCGGCCCTCGAAGTACAGGCAGAACCGTCCCGGCTGGTCGGGCGTGGGTTGATCGGTGTCGGTCAGTTTCCCCAGTGCCGCGAGTTTTGTTCGCAACTCGTTGTGCGATTGACCCGCGAGATCGCTCACCACGCGGTTGTACGGAAGTATCTGCAACTGGCTTGCCGGGAACAATACGGAGAGGAACCAGTTGTACTCTTCATCGCCGGTATGGTGCGGGTTCGCGTCGCTTCATAATCAATTTGTATCCAGTACGCCACAAAACCTCCTCAAGCCATTGCGAGCTTTGAGTTATGAGTTGTGGATAATTTGGGTAAACTCATAACTCAAAATTCAAATCTCTAGGTC
>CAZVXI010000280.1:0-3300 GCA_964631295.1 uncultured Isosphaeraceae bacterium | reverse complement strand
GCGCTCAGTGATTTCTTCCCGCGCTGAGGGTACCCAATCGTAAAACGGATACGGTTTGTCGAGGCGCGGCCCATATTGCTGAATTCTTCGCCGCCAGATGTATTGATTTGGATCGACCGACAATGCCTGCGACCAGTGCTCGGCCGCCCGCTGAAAGTCACCAGGTTGCCTTTCGTCCGAGTCGAACCGCTTCCGATATGCGACACCGAGTTGAAAATGTGCGATGCCACGATCAGGCGTTGCGTTGACCACAGACTGCAAGGCACCAATCACCGAGTTGACTCGCTCGGGCGCCCACTTCGCCATTGCTCGACCATACGCAGCCCAGGCATCGGCCGTATTTGCCTCGACTGCCTGCTCGCGCAGTTTCTCCAGAGTCGTGTCCGGACGATTGATCTGAGACTCCTGCGAAGATGGCGGTTCAAACTCCGCGGCGAGGAACTGCTCCACAATCGACTTCGCATCTCGTCCACGCGGCATGCCTCGAACGATCCCATACTCGTCAACCAGAACCGTCAGCGGGACAACAGCCACACCGAGTTCGTTGAATGAGTCCACCATGACAGGCCAGTCTATCTGATGCCATTGCATGAACAGCCTGCACCGATCGGGATGCTGCTCCTGGATGAGGCCAACGGCAACCACATCGTCACGACTCGCCAGAATCTCCTTCGTTGCTGCATGCCACCCGGGCACGACTCTGCGGCAGCCTGCTCACCATGAGGCAAAGATATGCAACACGACTCGCTTACCGCGATAATCTGCGATCGACATCGCCTCGCCGTCGCGCATCGCCGGCAGGGAGATCACTGGAAACGGCTTGCCGATTTCCAGCACCGGCGGCTGCGACTGGGCATACCCCGGCAAGACAAACATCAGCATGATTCCGAGCAGGAGTGCGGGTTGCAACATTCGATTCCTCCAGTTCGGCTTCAAGCGTACCATCCCCAGCGACGGGCATGACAATACCGACGCAATAACTGCCGCGTTCAGGAGATTATTCAAGGAAAGGAGCCGATTTCGCGGCAATCTGATGACGATCGCACGAAGAAAACGCCTGATGGACTATGGATCGTGCGCCGGGTGAGCCGGCAAGCTGCCTGTTGAGGCCACTGCACAGTTGGTGCAGGGACTGCCACGATTCGACGATCCGAACCTGCTCATCGGCACCGACCACTTCAGCGACGCCGGCGTCTATCGCGTTGCGCCCAATCTTGCCATCGTACAGTCGCTCGACTTCTTTCCACCGCTTGTCGATGACCCGTTCACCTACGGCCAGATCGCGGCAGCAAACTCGCTGAGCGATATTTACGCCATGGGTGCCCAGCCGCGGACCGCCCTGAATATCGTCGGCTTCCCAGATAAAGACCTCGATATCTCGGTCCTCGCTGAAATTCTTCGAGGTGGCTCTGAGCGGGTCGTCGCTGCCGGGGCAGTCATGGTCGGAGGTCATTCCGTGCGCGATGCGGAGATCAAGTACGGCCTCTCCGTCACTGGCACTGTAAACCCGGATCACATGCTGACGAATCGCGGAGCCAAGCCGGGTGATGTTCTCGTGCTCACCAAACCCCTGGGTACAGGCTTCATCACCACGGCCCTTCAACAAGGAACGTGCCCTGACGAGGCCCTCCAGCCTGCACTCGCGAGCATGGCCACACTCAATGACATCGCATCCCGTGCGGCAGTCGAACGCAATGCCAGTGCTTGCACGGACATCACTGGTTTCGCACTTGCCGGCCACGCCTTCGAGATGGCAGAGGCCAGCGGCGTGACCATTGAGCTGCGCACCGCTGCACTCCCGCTTCTGCCCGGTGCACATGAACTCGCAGAGGCAGGCAACTTCACTCGGGCAAACGCAACCAATCGATCGCATGTGTCTCCATCAATGCAGATCGACAGAGCCGCTGACGAGTTGCTGTGCGAGTTCCTCTTTGACCCGCAAACGTCCGGTGGTCTCTTGATTTCAGTATCGACTGGCGAAGCGGACGCGCTCGTAGCGAGCCTCCTGTCTCACGGCCTCACAAGTGCCGCGATGGTCGGATCAGTGCTCGCTCGCAGCGATGTTGCGCTACAGATTCGCTGAAACATACCGCGTTATCTGCTGCAAGCAAAAAAAAGCGAACCGCGCCCCGAAGCGGATGAGCGTGACGAGGCGCGGTCCTGGTTGTATCAGTAAAAGCAGCTTTGGACCTGTCTCCCACACGACGACAGGCCCGCCGCTGCTCATTGCTAGTTCGGCAGCTTCTCCAGGTAGAGAATCTTTGGTTCATCATCCGGCAAGTTGACCGTTGAACGATCAACCAACATCACATACCGCGCATCATCCACGATGTACTCCGGATCAGTCGCATCCCAGATGCCCGTCACCGGGTTCTGACGAAAACTCCGCACGCGGAAATACACGGTAAAAGTATCGCTGTGCGTCGTCACCAGATTCGACATACCGGAAAACAGAAGGTTCGCTTCCTCTGCATCTCCACCGGTAATGTCAAAGTCATCGCGGGAGCCATCATTGTCAACATCGACGAACTGCACATCCGTACTCAACTGCATTGAGCCGAAGAAGTCCGGGCCGAAAGGCGTGTTCGCACTGATCAGGTCAGGAGACTGGTCATTCGCAGCGAATGACATCTGCCACTGCTCGACATCAATGCCTGTAATGAACGATGCATCCCAATCCTGATAGAGACTGTTGGCTGGCTTATCAACAAGCATCACTTCACCAATCGATGCGAGGCCTCGATCGTTGCGCAGGGCTGCGAGTGTTGACGAGGATCCGTCCGGCGAATCGACATCATCAAACCAGTCTGCGAAGAACCCGCCACGATTGGCATCGCGTGTCGAGTAATCCGGACCATTGCGAAAACCATAGTCAAGCGTATTGTCGCCGCTGAAACCCTCGCGATACTGCACAATGCCTTCGGGCAACAGCACGCGAGGCGATTCGTTCGGAGGTGCTTCGGCAAAAGAAGGAAAATACTCAAGCAGCAATCGATAGTTGTGCGGCAGTGCACGCAACACCTCCGGTGAGGCTGTGTTCAGGTTCAGCATGCCGTAGACCGGCTGGCCAGTAAAACCGTTCGCGAGTTTGAGATCATCAACGCCCGGCGTGCCAAAAAAGCCGGGGCCGTCAAGAACGAACATATCCATGACGCGAACGCCTGCGGGCAGGTCCGGCACTGAGTGATTGGCGGAAAGGTTGTACGCAGCGTTGATTGATCCAGCGAACTCGGTCTGGCCGATCACCTTGCCGCCCTGCAGGCGATTCACGCGGGCACGTGCTTCGCGCCGGGCATGGAC
>CAZVXI010000279.1:0-3300 GCA_964631295.1 uncultured Isosphaeraceae bacterium | reverse complement strand
CTGAATGTGTTGGTGAGGTGGATGAATGTGTCCTGCGTGACCTCGCCGGAATCCGACCAGCGAACTTCGATCTTTGGCAGCACGAACAAGTTGCCGCGTTTACTGGAGCTGAACCGATCGTTCAGGACCGGTCCGCGCAGCGTCGCGCTGCGATCAACGAGGCCGGATGGTGCGAAGCGTTCTCGTCTCGGCTGATCATTCGGGGCTCCGGTGAGCGATCGCGAGCGATCAGTGAGATCAGGAAGTTCCCACCGGATGACGGCCTCCTGCACGCCAGCTCCGACGAGATTGAAGCCGGCACTGTCAAGCCGAATATCGTCCGGAGATGCGACCTGCCGCTCAACAACCCCGACAAGCGCTGCGGCCGATGCCGGGGTTTCGCACTCGGCACTGGCAAACGCATCGACACGCGCCCAACCGACATCAGTCTGCAGAAGGACGATATCGAAGCGGTTGACTGGCGCGTAGTCGCCCATCGTGGTGCTGTCCCAACATGCAACGCAGCGCTGCATGTCCGTGAACTTGACTTCGTTCTCGTTGTAGACGGTGATCTGGGCTTGCGTGGTGACCGGGCCATCGCCTCCGGGTATCGTGTCGATCGACATCGGCTGCAGGGTGAGCTCACCACCTGCAACGAACACATCACTTCCGGAGTAGAGCGTGGATCCGACGGCCGGGAAGTTGAAGTTCAGCGTGTCGTAGCCGCGGGCAAACTCAACGCCGTCGAAGTTGAGCACACCGGGCGTGCCAGTGGGATCGCCTGTCGTGACATCTTCGCTGACCGCCGCTGCGTGATAGCCGTTGTAGCCCCAGCTTGCGCCCTCGGCGTAGTTGACAATCGTGGCGGTGGCAGCGAGATGGTTCCAGTGGATTTCTTGATCAAGGAAGTTCACCGCCCATCCGACGATGTAGCCGCGCAACACACGATCAGCGGAGCCGTTCGGATCAGGTCTGCCGGGCGGCGTACCCGGGTCGAGGTCAGTGAACGGAATCACTGCCGAGTTAAAGGCATCGCCGTTCAGGTCGCCAGTCGCCGATGACCAGACGACCGGGTGATCCGCAGTCAGTGTGATGCGATCGGTCAAAGACTCGCAGCCGGGCTCGTTGGCCGTGGCCGGGTCGCCCTGCACGAACAGGAGCCGTAGTTCAACAGAGCCGATGAAATCGTTGTGCACGTTGATGAACGTGTCTTGGATGAGTTGATAATCGCCATCATCGTTCAAGCGCCAGCGAAGTTCGACACGTGGAAGAAAAAACACGCTGCCCTTGGAACTGGCCGTGAAGCGATCGGCTTGGCCTGGCGTGAATGGACTGCAGTCAACGCCGGTGCAGGATGCGCACTCTGTGAAGATGCCGAAGAACGCATCGCACTGTGGTTCTGTGATACTGTCAACACAACTTCCATCAGGAAGGCAGCACGCCCCGAAGGGCGGACAGCTCTGGTCATCGCAGGACGTGCCGGCGTGATAGATTCCGTCGAACTCCGCGCACGCTGCTTCGCTGGTGGACACACATTCGCCGTTGCACAGGCAGCAGGCACCTTGCGCGCCTACCTGTGAAGATACCCCTCCCACAACGAGAAAAGTTGCAAACAAGAAGAATCCGGTACGCAATCGATGTTGCATGGTTCCATCCTCCGAGCCCGGTGGATTCCACCAGTTCTCGCGGCAACTTGCAAGGAAAAACCGGCAAATCGCAATTTGGAGATCACATAGGCGGTGTCATCCTGCGTCCAACTCGAATCCCCGATCACGGGCAGCTTGCAAGGCTTCGATGACGGTCTCCGGCAGTTCCTTTTCAAACATCACTTCGATCGCTGCCGCCGTCGTGCCACCGGGGCTGGTCACCGCCTGGCGAAGATCGACTGCTCGATTGTCTGTCTCGCGGAGCAATCTCGACGCGCCGTACAGTGTCTGGGAAACCATGAGTCTCGCGCCGCTGCCGTGAAGGCCCATCTGCTCCGCAGCCTGCTGCATCGACTCGGCGAGGAGGAAGAGATATGCAGGTCCCGATCCGCTGATGGCAGTGACGGCGTGCATTTGCCCTTCCTGTACGTGGAGCACATCGCCTATCGCGGAAAACAGATCGTTGGCAAGTTGCTTGTCCTCCGGTGCCGCCCCCTCCCCGAGCGCAATACCTGACATTCCTTCGCCGATCTGGCATGGCGTGTTTGGCATCACGCGGATGACGCGCGCATGGTCGCCAAGCCTCCTGCGGATTGATGCACTCGAAATACCGGCCATCACAGTGATGACGATCGTCTGATCCTGCAGTTCTCCGATCGCCTCCGCGACATTGGCAAACTGTTGTGGCTTGATTGCCAGCAGAATCTGCTCATGGCCGTGCGCATCAGCCAGGCTCTTTGAGACTGCGCAGCCCGCCTCCTCAAAGGCGTCGCGCACGGCTGGGGACTGATCAATGATCAGAATGTCCACGGCGTCGAGAACCCGGCTCTTGATCGCGCCGCGGACGATTGCTCCACCCATGTTGCCTGCACCGATGACTGCCAGTTTCGCCAAAACTCACATCTCCTGTCGCGGGCATTGAGATACGCGTTGCACCTCAGGCTGCCCTACCATACGCTCTTTGCCAGCTCTTGCGCGAGATGCCAATGCCAGAGACCATCGAATATTCCGGCACGTATGCTCTGCCGTTCGAACAGCCGGTGGTCGAACTCGACAAGCAGATCGCTGCGATCGAGCGTCGACCAGATGCTGACGCATTCGATGAAGAACTCGGCAAACTGCGTGAGAGCAGGACGAGCATGCTCGCCAAGTTATACGCGGACTTATCCCCGTGGGATACAGTTCGAGTGGCACGCCACCCGGGCCGCCCGCACACCGGAGATTACATTGACCTGATCTGCCGGGACTTTCGCGAACTCCACGGTGATCGTCGTTTTGGCGACGACCCGGCGATGGTCACAGGATTGGCGAGAATTGGTGCTCACAAAGTGATGGTCGTCGGGCATCGCAAGGGACGGACAACCGAAGAGAAACTTGCCTGCCACTTTGGATGTGCTCATCCGGAGGGGTATCGCAAATCTCTGGAAAAAATGCGTCTCGCCACAAAGTTCGGGCTTCCGATTGTCACGTTTGTCGATACGCCGGGGGCGTATCCGGGTATCAAGGCCGAGGAGCGCGGACAGGCAGAGGCGATTGCGATGAACCTGCGCGAAATGAGCCGGTTGCCCACGCCGATCGTGTCGGTTGTGATTGGCGAAGGTGGCTCGGGCGGTGCGCTGGGGATCGCCGTCGCCGACCGTGTCGCCATGATGCAGCATGCGTAGTACTCGGAGAT
>CAZVXI010000278.1:0-3326 GCA_964631295.1 uncultured Isosphaeraceae bacterium | reverse complement strand
CGCACGATCACGCTGGAGCGGGCAGACCCCGCGGCAGTCGCGCAGACGCTTCAGCAGTTGTATGACGACCGTGCGCGGATTGCATCAAGCGGCCGCGGTCGGCGTGAACGCGCCCGGCGCGTATCGATTGTCGGGAACTTCACGACCAAGACGCTGCTTGTCGCAGCCAATGATGAAGATTTTGCACAGATAAGTGAACTCGTCGCGGAGTTTGATTCGCCGCAAGCGACCGATGCACTGGAGTTCCGGGTATTCGAACTCAAGCATGCAAAGGCGTCGGAGATCAACGAGACGCTGCGGGCACTGATCAATGATCTGACGTGGAACCAGGGTAATCAGTTCATGATCTGGGGTGCGTTCGGCCCGCAATCGAACCAACCGGAACGAGGCACGCTGGCGATTCGCGCCGACTCGCGATTGAACGCCATTATCGCCACGGGTGAAGGTGACAAGTTCGAACTCGTTGAGCAGTTGATCGATGTGCTCGATGCTGCGCCGTCGGCTGGCGCGCAGCGCATTGTGCGAATGTTCCCTGTGGAGCATGCAGACATCGACATTGTGGAGGATGTGATTGCAGAGTCCTTCAGCACGCCGCGCGAATGGTGGCAGGAGCCGGCCGGGGATGACATCCGCGTTCAGGCCGACAAGCGAAGCCGGATGCTGATTGTGTCCGGCACTGCGGCGCAGGTGGAACAGGCCGGTGCGCTGATTGAGCAGATTGATGCAGAGATTACGCCTGCGGATCAGAACATCACTGTGCTGAGTGTGCAATATGCCGATGCGGATGAACTGGCTGACACGCTCAGTGAGTTTCTGGAAGATCGCGCTGATGCCACAAATGAGCCGCGACCGACTGCGACGATCATCCCAAGCCCTGGCGCGAACGCACTGGTGGTTTCCGCGAACGCGACCGATCTTGCAACGCTGCGCGATCTGCTCGGCCAGCTTGATGTACAGGATGTCTCGGGAAATCGCCGGATTGAGATCATCGCGCTTCAAGATGGCGACGCTGATGAGATTGCCCGCATCGTTCGCGAGCAGTTTGCATCGCGTCGTGGCTCGCAGGGCCTGATCATCACGCCGGACATTCGCACGAACTCGCTGATCGTCAGCGCCCCGCGTGAGCAGTTCGAACAGGCTGAGGCGCTCATCGCACAACTCGATACAGGCCCCGCGGCTGATGAGACGATTATTCGAACCTACGGGCTTGAGACAGCACAGGCTGAGGATGTCGTCGAGATTCTCAGCGATACGCTGCAACTGACGAGCACCGGCGAGACGACCGGCATCACGATCCGGCTGGATGAACTGGAAGGCCCGGCTGTTGAAGTGAAGGCCCGCATCGTCGCAGACACGCGCAGCAACTCGCTGATCGTGACTGCAACGGAAGAGTCTTTTCCGGTTATCGAAACGCTGATTACCCGCGTGGACAGCGTGCCGACGCGCAGCCCGGTTGAGTATCGCATCATTCCGCTCGAGCATGCGATTGCTTCGGATGTGAGTTTCACGCTTCGCAGTTTCACACGCGATCGGGGCGATGGTCAGCCTGCGCCGCGCATTGATTACAACCGTGTTGAGAATCAGTTGATCGTTGCTGCGACTGCTGATCAGTTCGAGCAGATCAACAAGATTCTGGGGGAGATCGACCTGCCCTCCGAAAGTCAGCGGGTGACGGATTTCGTTCCGTTGCAGTTCGCGCAGGCCGAGCAGGTGCAGGAGGCGCTTTCAGTGTTCTACGGCCCGCTGGCGATCGAAGCAGATACGCCCGGGCGCATCAACGCGCGCATCGTGGCGGACCCTGCCACCAACTCACTCGTGATCTCTGCCGATGAAAGCGAGTGGGAGAACATTCGCTCGCTGCTGGCAAAGCTCGACAGTGCTGAGTACGACTCATCGCTGCAGTTGAAGGTGCTTCCACTGATGTATGCTGATGCTCGTTCCGTCGCGCAGGCGGTGAATGATGCGTTCCAGGGTCGGCTCGAACGTGACCGGGCGGGCGAGGGGAGTCGCGGGCGGAACCAGCAGAACAATGAGGGAGATCAGCAGCGGCGCGATCGAGACACGCCTGATGTGCTGATTCAGTCTGATGAGTGGGTCCGGGCTGCTGCCGAGCCGCAGACGAACTCAGTGATCGTATCTGCAAGTCGCCAGAATCTGCGGAAGGTTGAAGGCATCATCGCACAGTTGGATGTTGCCGACTACGCCAAGCTGCCGCCTCCGCAGTTGATTCCGGTTCTGAATGGCGACCCGCAGCAACTTGCGCAGTCGCTCATCGCGTTGTATCAGCAGGAAGGCAATGAGCGCGGGCGGAAGTCGCTGCGCATCGTGCCGAACCAGGCATCGTCGACACTCATCGTTCGTGCAGAGGAAGAAGATTTTCAGCAGATTCGTGTGCTTGCGGAGGCGTTGCAGCAGGCGTCGAGCGCAAAGGGCTTGTCTGTCAAGGTATTGAAACTGACCAGTGCTCCCGCAGCGCGCGTGGCGGAGGCGATTCGTGAGGCGTATCAGGCCAAGGCTGAGCAGCAGAACCAGCCGTTGTCGATCGACATCGATGCGATGGGCAACAACCTGATCATCGCGGCTGGCGGCAACCTGTTCGATGAAATCTCGCAAACCGTGCGGGAGCTTGATGCCATGGCACCCGCTGCGGGGCAGGGCATATTCATCATCGAGCTCGAACACATCACACCCGAGCAGGCGCAGCAGGTTGTTGAGACAATCGGGCTCGACCAGCGCCAGCCTGAGGATTCGATCTCGCGCGTTGTTTCTGAGCCGATTCGGACGGCACTGCTCACAGGTCGCAATGCGATCGTGGTACTGGCGAATCCCGCGGATCGCGATACGGTTGTGTCGCTGCTCAAGGCGATTGATGCGGAGCCGGAACTTGCTGAGAGCACGGTTCGCATTGTGCATCTGAGGAATGCGGAGGCGAATGCCGTTGCGCAACTGGTCGGGCAGGTATTGACGCCCGGCAATCAGCAGAGTCAGACGGCTCTTGCCCAGGCAGTGCAGGAGCAGGTTCGGCGGTTGTCGGTCCGGCGCAACGGGCTTGATGAAGGTGACTTGAATCTCGATCTCACGCAGCCGATTCGTGTGATTCCATCACAGTCGATGAACGCGCTGATTGTCAGTTCCACGGAAAGCAATGTGAATGCACTTGTGGAACTGGTTGGCTTGTTCGATTCGCTGCCAATCACCGATGCTGTGACGGTGCAGTTGTTCCCGCTGGAGAATATTTCTGTTGATAACTTCATTCGTGTTGTGCGCGAGTTGTTCCAGCAGGGGCGAAACAACGCCGGGGGTCCGGGCACGAATGTGCAGGGCAT
>CAZVXI010000277.1:0-3329 GCA_964631295.1 uncultured Isosphaeraceae bacterium | reverse complement strand
TTCCTGCACCAGGTGCCCTTGCGCTGCTCGGACTCGCTGGCATCGCTGCTCGACGCCGACGGCGCACCGCATGAGTGTCGTTGACTGCATCACAATCAGAACTGGAGATAGACCATGAACAGCATCAGACTCACGCTCACGGCCATGGCATGCGGCTTCGCCGTCATCGCGCCTGCGGCAGACACCCTCGCCGATGAAGTCGTCCCGTCGTTCGACGTGTTCGGCGAGTTGCCCGAGGCCACATGGGGCGGCAGCGGAATTGACAACGACAACGTCGCCATAACAACGATCGAAGTCGGCGATGACACGATCACACTCGGCATGAGCGCGCATGAGCGATTTGTCGGGCCACTTGCAAATGATGGCGCGGGCACGTTCTTCGCCCCGCCAGGCCTTTTCGATCCGGATGGCGCCGGGCCGACCATTCCTGCGGCTGCGTGGAACTTCAACTTCTATATGAACATCGACGGCGGCGGCACGTTCGACGATTACAACTTCAACCTGCGCTACACGTTTGATCCGACATTTGGAACAGATCTCGATGATCACGGCACGCTCGATTTTAATACGGCAGTCGACACCCTTGGCGGCGATCTGTCGACGACAACGCTCGCCGAAGGGTCAGAGAACCTCGACTTTGCGTTCCTCGCAGATGGCGGCCTGCCATTCATCGACCCGCCAGCAGGCACATTCGATCCCGATGCGCTCGGACAGTACTCCTTCGTGCTCGAAGCGTGGAGCGGCGATGGATCAACGCTGCTTGGCACCTCAGCCATCCTTGTGACGGTGCCGACGCCAGGCGCTCTCGCGTTGCTCGGCATCGCAGGGCTGGCTGGCGGACGCAGACGACGACGCGCGTAAGCTTGCCAGGGCAACACACACGTTTCGCAATGAGCGTGGCTCCACAACGGGGCCACGCTTTTTTCGTCGAGCTGTGGGTCAGGCACATTCCGATGCCATGCTGATCGCTTACAATGGCTTCTCCGCGGGCTGGTAGCTTAGTGGTCAGAGCAGTCGACTCATAATCGATTGGTCGTCGGTTCGAATCCGACCCAGCCCATTGCATTCACATCGCACTTGCCTCTATCGCCCGCGCACGCGACGATGCACACCATGCACGAACCTGACCACCTGAAACCGGAGACATGGGCGATCGTCGGCGGGCGCAACCAGACGCCCGGGAGCCCGCTGAATGTGCCGCTCGTTCCCGCATCGAACTATCTTGCCGGCACCGGGCGCAGCTACGCACGCGATGATGGCTCGCCCACGTGGGAGGCGATGGAAGATGTCGTCGGCGGACTCGAGGGCGGCGCAGCTGTTGCGTTTGCATCCGGCATGGCAGCGGCGGCGGCAGTGTTTGATCAACTCGCTGTCGGCGCGCGCGTCGCAATCCCGAACGACTGCTATCACGGCGTCGCGAAGCTTGCTGAGATCGGCCGCGCACAGGGGCGGTGGTCCGTCGATCGTCTGCCTGTCGATAACACGCAGGCGTGGATCGACGCGGGCGCTTCCCATGACCTGCTCTGGCTCGAATCGCCGACGAATCCGATGCTTGTCGTCGCCGACCTGCCCGCAATCGCGCACGCGCCCCGGCGTGATGGAAGCCTGCTCGCAGTCGACAACACGTTCGCGACGCCGATCATCCAACAGCCGCTCGCAATGGGCGCAGAGGTCGTCGTGCATTCCGCAACGAAGTTTCTCGGCGGGCATTCCGATCTGCTCGCAGGTGTGGTGATCGCACGCAATGCCGACCTTGCCGATCGCATTCGTACATCGCGCAGCACGCACGGCGCAACGCCCGGCATGCTCGAAGCCTTCCTCGCGACGCGCGGCATGCGAACGCTCGGCGTGCGGCTCGCGCGCAGTGCAGCAACCGCCATGCAACTCGCGCTGCGCCTCGAACAACACCACAACGTGTCGACAGTGCGCTACCCGGGCCTCGCAAGTCACCCAACGCATGATGTCGCACTGCGCTTCATGCGCGGCTTTGGCGCCGTGCTTTCGTTCGAAGTCATCGGAGGCGCAGCCCAGGCTGATACCCTCTGCGAGCGCGTGGGGTTGATTCGCCACGCAACGAGCCTCGGCGGTGTCGAATCGACCATCGAACGCCGGGCCGCACTCCCCGGGCAGGAACACGTGCCCGCTGGCTTGCTGCGGCTCAGCGTCGGGTGCGAACACGCCGATGATCTGTGGAACGACCTGCGCGCCGCACTGGATGCATGAGCATGCAACAGACGATGCGCCCACTGCCCGTCACGCTCACGACGATCGCGATGTTCGCGTTCGCGGCCAACTCCGTCCTCTGCCGATTCGCACTTGCTGATGGCGACGCCGACGCGGGCACCTTCACCATCATCCGACTCACCAGTGGCGCGGTCGTGCTCGTCGTCATCTGCCTTGTGCGCAGCGGCGCGCCCGGCGTTCGATCAGGCACGTGGTCATCCGCTGCAGCCCTCGCGGTGTACGCGCTCGGATTCTCAATCGCGTACCGGCAACTGGAGTCCGGCATGGGCGCGCTGATACTCTTCGCAGCAGTGCAGGCCACGATGATCGGCTGGGGGATCTGGCGCGGCGAGCGGCCACGACTGCGCGCATGGAGCGGCATGGTGATCGCGGCGACAGGCACTGCATGGCTGCTGCTTCCGGGCGCAAGCGCGCCAGCACCGATGGGCGCTGCGCTCATGGCAAGCGCAGGGATCGGCTGGGGCATCTACAGCGTGCGAGGCAAGGGCGCAACAGACCCGATCGCTGCCACCGCGGGGAACTTCGTGCGCGCCAGCGTGCTCGTCCTGCCCATCGCCATCTGGTTCATCGCCCACCTGCCGACAACCACCGGCTGGCTGGCAGCAACCACATCGGGCGCAATCACATCCGGCATCGGCTATGTGATCTGGTATGCAGCGTTGCCGCACCTGCGCGCAACATCCGCGTCGATCGTTCAGTTGACGGTCCCTGCAATCACTGCCATCGCCGGCGTCATGCTGTTACACGAGTTGTTGACACCGCGCCTCGTGCTGGCGTCGATCGGAATCCTCGGCGGTGTCCTGCTCGTCCTGCTCAGCCCGTCCGAGGAGCTGTAAGCCATGCCCGGAATGGCTCTTCTCAGATGAGTTCATACCAGACAGAGCCCGGCACATGCCGGGTGCAGATGTTGATGGCAGCGGGCAGACTGGTCTCGGCTATCTTCAGAAGATCCTCAGCAACTGGGGCAGCTTCGGCGAGGGTGATCTGAATCGCGACGGCACGGCAGCGCGCGCCGATCAGATCCGCGTCTTTGCCGAATGGGGCCAGGGCGGCCTCGACGACGGCGAGCTGTCCAACGCGGGGGC
>CAZVXI010000276.1:0-3339 GCA_964631295.1 uncultured Isosphaeraceae bacterium | reverse complement strand
ATGAACGTTCAGCGACGCGCGGTGAGCGTTGGTCTCGGCGTCACGATACGCCCGGGCGCAACCGCCATGGTCGCGGAAAGCGATCTGCATGGAGTGCTTTGACCGGTTTGATTTGCCGGGTGGGGCGCATCGCTGGTACACTGCCTCACCGTGAATGACCAGACACATGTTGCTCAGCCGGGGCCGGAGCTGATCGAGCCGGTGCTGCCGGTGGCGAAGATGAATCTTGTGCCGCCGAAGAGCCCTGTCATCGGGCGTGTTGTCTCCAACGACAGGTGCATGAAGGGCAAGAGCGCGAGCTTCGTCCGGCATACTGTCATCGATGTCGCGGGCACGCCGCTGGAAGGTGTGTGCCTGGCCGGGCAATCGTTTGGCGTCATCGCGCCGGGTGTGGACGAAACCGGCAAGCCGCATAAGGTGCGTTTGTATTCAATCGCGAATGGGTCGGCTGGTGAGGATGGCAAGGCGAACCTGATCTCGACGACGCCCAAGCGCACGATTGATGAGTACTGGCCGCAGAAGCCCGATGATGATGCGACGCGGCATGACTTGTTCCTCGGCGTGTGCAGCAACCACCTGTGTGATCTGCGGCCGGGCGATGAGGTGAAACTCACCGGACCCAACGGCAAGCGTTTTCTGTTGCCTGTTGATCCGGCGCAGCACAATTATGTGTTTCTCGCGACGGGGACAGGCATCGCGCCGTTCCGTGGGTTCGTGCTTGATTTGTTCGCCCCCGAAAGCTCGGCAGGCGGCACGGAGCATGCTTCGTCTTTCCCCAATGATGTGCATCTGATCATGGGTTCGCCCTACACGACGGACTTGTTGTATGACGATTTGTTCACGGAGTTGGCGGAGATGCACGGGAACTTCCACTATCACACCGCGATCAGCCGCGAGCGCAGGCCCGATGGTTCGCGCGGGCTGTATGTGCATCAACTGGTTGAAGAGCAGATGGATACCACGTTCCGTGCGCTGCTTGAGGATCCGCGAACGCTGATTTACATGTGCGGCCTGATCGGCATGCAGTTCGGCGTGTACCAGGTGCTGGCGAAGGCGGGGCTCGATCGTGGCTACCAGACGATGCAGCCGGACATCGCGGAGAAGCCGATCGAGCAGTGGCAGCAGGCAGACATGAAGCGCCACATCCGCCCGACAGCGCGAATGATGGTGGAGGTGTATTAAGTTCGCTTCGGGCAGCGTGAGGGAGTACCCGCATGCGTTGGATCATCGCCATCCTGTGTCTGCCGATAGCGGGTTTCTGCGTGTTCGGCTTTATTGCGACGTTCGAGCCGGGCAGCCCGCTGATCTTTCGCATCATCTACCTGACGGTTGGCCTGCTGTGCCTGGCCGGGATGATCTGGCCGTTCATCCCGCAATGGCGCAGCTCATCCTTCGAAGATCAGTTGTTGCAGATCGCCTTCGATCATGAAAATCTCGCGAAAGACTTCGAGCGTGATCTCGGTGGCGCGGTCAACATCAGGATCGAGCGGGACGGTGAATGTCAACTGTGCTTTCGCCACATCACCCAACTCATTGAGAAGCGCTTCGGCCCGCGCTGCCTGGTCTTCGGTCATATCGAAATGCTGCACACTGAGCAGCAACGAGCGGCCAGCGCCGCGCGCGAAGGACACGTATCTCTCTTGCGCCTCGATATTCACGAAGCACTCGCGTGATTGGCCGGTGCAGTCAACCAGTGATTGCAGTGCATCGCGGATGCGGTCTTCCGCTGCAGACTTCGCATTGGCGGCTGCCTGCGTCTCACGGAACTCATGCTCGCGCTTGAGCGGTGCAATGAATGGCTGTGGATCGACGAGCCAGGCGCCTTCCACACGCTTCAACTTGACATCCCACATCTGAAATCCGATCTGCTGAGGCAGCAGGATGCACACATCAGCTTGCGACACTTCCGGGCCGGCAGTGGTTCCATCTGGGAGTACATCACCCGGCTTCGCTTCGGCAAACTCCATCGTGCGCAGTGAATCGCGCAAACGATCAGTGCCCGGCGGCGGATTCTTCCAGAGGTACTGTATATCCGGATGATCGATGGACAAAGCCTGCATCTGAACATCATCGCCAGTGAAGAACGCAAAGAGAAACTCGCGTGCGATGTCTTCACGTGAATCGTCCGATCCCGAGTCCGTCCGGCCAATCGCCCCACCCGCGCCCGATGTCTGCTCAGCGGTGTTCGGCGTGATGGTGGAGCCAGGCGCCGTGCCCTCCGTGGTTTGCGACGACTGCTCGCCGCAGCCGGCAGCCGCCAGCGTCATCCCGAGAATCAGTATCCAAGCTTACCCGCGATTGAACATCGTCATATCCACTGCCTTTCAGTCGGCGCCGACCAATCCCGATACATCGTACCTGATGCCTTGTGCTGATGCCATCGGCGATGTTGATCAGCAACCGCGGCCCGCCAGAGCCAGTACACTCCAGTGAATCACAACTGACTTGCCCACATGCTGGAGTACATGGACATGCCCGCATCGAGAATGACTTTGCACACGAATCGTCCGTTTCGCCTTGCGGGCTTTCTCATCGCAGCCGCCCTGCTGCTGCTGATCGCGCTGCCGCGCATGGCGACCGCGCAGGATCTCATGATCACCGGCGGGAAGCTGTTTGACTCGGTGTCGGATGAGTTGCGGCCGAACTCCGCGATCATCATCCGCAGCGGGAGGATCATGGCAGTCGATGCAGAGCCGGATGATGCGGATCAGTACATCGCCGATCGGCCGATGCCGGTGATCGAACTCGAAGATGATCAAACGATCATGCCCGGCATCTTCGACCTGCACGCGCACTACAACATGCGGATTGCGGGCACGCGCCGGCAGGAGTGGGTCGACCACTACCCGCTGATCTATCTCGCCAATGGCGTGACGTCTACGTTCCCCGCGGGTGAGTACTTTCCTGATCGCATGCTGGAGATGCGCCAGCGCGTGGAGCGAGGCGAACAGATCGGGCCGCGCATCTATTCATCAGGCCCGTACTACGGCTTGTCCATGCGCCGCAGAGCTGATGCGCAGGAAGTGTACGATCGCGTGGATGAATGGGCAGCGAAGGGCGCGCGCGGCTTCAAGGCAAAAGCCATCAACACGCTGCAACTGCAGGCATTGATCGACCGCGCGCATCAGTACGGCCTGACCGTCACCGCGCACCTCGATTCGGGGTTTCGCGGCTCGGTCAATCCGAAGACGGCCATCCTCATGGGCATTGATCGCGTCGAACACTTTCTCGGCGGCGACCTGCTGCCGATCACACGCTCCGCGTATGCATCGCTGCGCGAACTCACGGAAGAAGACCTCGACTCCGAAGCGTTCACGGAGATCGTGAACCTCTACATCG
>CAZVXI010000275.1:0-3352 GCA_964631295.1 uncultured Isosphaeraceae bacterium | reverse complement strand
GATGAAACCCACCGCCTACCTGATCAACACCGCGCGCGGCCCGGTGGTCGACCAGGCTGACGGCATCGACAATCTACGACGGATCGCGCCTGCCGAAGTTGCTGCGCCTGCAAGACCCGGGCACAGGCCGCACCGTCGCATACCTCGAGCCGGACCGACACTTCGACCTCACCGGCATGCTCGGGCAGTTGATCGGCATCATGGGCGACCGTGCGTATGACCCCGCATTGCGGCTGAATCTCATCAGCCCGAGGCGGATTGATCTGCTGGCGCCGCAGATGGAGCGTGATGCCTCTGTCATGGCCAATGATGTGCCGGCAGCCATTGCTGCTCCGGATACCGCTGACGATGCCGACAACAACTGACTGACACCCGGACTGATCGCGCCATCAAATGGCCCGGGACGTTACCGCGGTCACGAACATGGCGATCACCGCAGGGCCGCGCGGGCCGACGAACCCGCGTGGCTTTTTTCGTTGGCGGCCGATGCTCAATGAGCCGACAACCACTCGTGAGATGCATCGCCGTTCGCTGGCGGGGCCGCTATCATGTGCGTCTTACGAGGGGCATTAGCTCAATTGGGAGAGCGCTGCCTTTGCAAGGCAGAGGTTACCGGTTCGAGCCCGGTATGCTCCACTTTTCCCTTCGCGATGTGCCATGCCGGAGCCTCGCGCTTGCGTGTGCGCTGAATGATCTGGTGAGTTCCGCGCGTGGTTCATCACGCAATGACTGCATGACTCTGGTTCGACATCACCGGCCGCCCGAGCATCGCATTGCAAGCCAGCGAGGCCATCGACTGCGAGATATGCTGCACCGGCTGCACGCCACCAGAGAGTGATCTCACCCATGCCAAGATCCATGCGATACACACTGGCTGCCGCCGCCCTGCTGATTGCCGGGGTGTCCTCGGTCGGCTGGGTGTTGCAGATGCGAGCCGGCAGCGGGCCGCTGGTGCAGATGGTTTACGCAGCCGGGGCCGGGCTGATGGTCGGGCTTGCCATCTGGGCGCTGCGGCAGCGCGATGATGAGCGCTAGCCGGCACTCTGAAGTTCGTCTGGGCTGACGCCAGTCCGCGATGCCGCCACGCGAAGCCCGGGGTTGGGCGGCAAGAGACACACAATCGCCAGCAGAAGAAGCATGCCCATCTCCACCATGTGGTGAGCCGCGAACGGACCCACGCGGATGTTCATCAATGCGTCGATCTGGTGCAAGGAGATGCTCCGCACCGCCGCGAACGCAAGCAGGGCCGAGAGCAGGGCCGCCACCGCTGCCCGCCGGCGCTGGCGGATCCCGCCACGCACCGAGCAACCGTCGCGCACGATATGCGCGATCAGCAGCACGGCCAGCACGCCGATCAACATGCACACCACCCCCTGAACAGGCCTGCGATGCTCATACCAGCCCGCGGCGTCGGTCAGCGTCCGGCCGAGGTCGGCGATCCGCTCGAAACCGTTCGTGGCCGCATTGATCCCCATCAGGGCCACGGCAATGGCGAGCACAAGCCAGACAGCATGGCGTGGCTGGTCGCGTCGCGAATGTGGATGCGCTGTTCGCACACGACGCCAGCGAACGATCAGCAGGCCGGCCAGCGTCAGATAACATCCTGCCGTACCGGCTGTTATGGGCGAAATGGCGAGTGCGAGGCACGGTTCGAGCGGGTCGAACCACAAGGGCATCGCCGCTGTGGATAGTTCGTGGATGAGCATGTCTTTGGTTTGCCGGGATCAGGCCGCCGATGGGCAGCGGCTTCACGCCAACGATGCCGCCAAATGCCTGCTCTGCAAGGCCCAACCTGCAAAGCCGCGCGTCCGAGAACCCCCAATGACGGCCGAATCCACACGGACGCGACAAATCGCCCACCCCGGATAATCCGGCGGTGCAATCCAACCGATACCCAACGCGGCCCGTCTCCATGTTGCGGCGGGAAAGGAGCATGAGCATTGTCCCTCCGATACGCACCCACGACGAGCCTCGCGCAGACCCGGCCCGAGCCGCGCTCTGGCCAGCCCACACGAATCGTCGACGTGCAACTGCACGCCCCGCCTGACGAGCGGTGGTTCGTATTGCAGACTCGGGCGCGACAGGAAAAGGCAATCGCACAAACACTCGCAGCGCGCGGCGTGGCGCACTTCCTGCCATGCATCGAACGCACGCGGCGCTATCAGCATCGCAAACGCACCGTGCAGCAACCGCTCTTCCCGGGCTATGTGTTTCTGCACGGCACTGTCGAAGACACCTGGCTGGCCATCGAGACCAAGCGCCTGGCGCGCGTGATTGATGTGCCCGACCAGCAGCAGATCACTGAAGAACTCGCGCATCTGCGCGCTGCGCTCAATGGTGGGGCAGCGCTCGAGCCATGCGACCAACTGACTGCCGGACGACGCGTGCGCGTGACGTCCGGCCCGTTTGCAGGTGTGGAGGGTGTGATCGAGTCACACTGCCGCGCCGACCGACTGATCCTGCAGATTCATGCACTGCAGCGCGCTACTGCGCTGGAGATTGATGCTGATCTGCTGGAAATCGTGGACGACAACGCGCAGCACTGGTGCTGAGGACGTTGCGTTCGACATCGATGTTCCCGGCCCATCGCCGCCGTACCGTGCGCGCGACATGGGCGAAGCCCGCGCAGCGGCTGTCTGTCGACATGAGCGGGCATGGTTCACACACCGCTGGCTCTTGCTGAGCAGGATGAGACGCACATGAGCGAACCACGCGAAGAGTTCCTGACATTCGGTGCCCCGTTGATTCGTCAGCCGGAGAAGAACGCTGTCCTTGACTGCCTCGACACGGGCTGGCTTGGGACGGGCCCGAAGGTCGCGCGCTTCGAGCGGGCGTTCGGCAACTTCAAGCAGGCGCGGAACGTCGTCGCGGTGAACTCCTGCACAGCAGCGCTGCACCTGAGCCTGCTGGCAGCGGGGATTGGCGAGGGCGATGAAGTCATCACCTCGCCGCTGACTTTCGTCTCCACGATCAACGCCATCGTACACGCGGGCGCTACACCTGTGCTTGCGGATGTCGATCCCGAGACAATGAATATCGATCCGGAGCAGGTTCGCAAGCACATCACGCCGAAGACAAAAGCGCTGCTTGTGGTGCACTTCGCCGGCCGGGCATGTGATATGTCACGACTGATGGGCATCGCGAAAGAGCACAACCTGATCGTCATCGAGGACTGCGCGCATGCGATCGAAACGACGTATCGCGGTCGGCCTGTCGGCACGCTGGGTGACTTCGGATGCTTCAGCTTTTACGCGACGAAAAACATCTGCACAGGCGAGGGCGGGATGGTCATCGCACGCCGCCCGGAACATGCTGAGCGCATCAAGACGCTCGCGCTGCACGGACTCAGTCA
>CAZVXI010000274.1:0-3353 GCA_964631295.1 uncultured Isosphaeraceae bacterium | reverse complement strand
GCGCTGCTCTCTGTAACTTCCATCGTAGTCGTCGCTTGCATCCACTCCAAGCATCATGCTTGCCCGAAGCAGTCTCGCGCGCTTCGATAGCTCCATGAACGATCTCGGCCCCAGCCCGGAAGACATCGATCGATTCTCAGGTGATACCGGCTACTGCTCGGCCTGTGGCGCGGAAATCTGGGATCAGGCCGAGTTCTGCCCGGAGTGCGGCCAACACCTCGGCGGGCACACGCTCCGCAGGCCGCCCATCGAAGAATGGTTCCGCCAGCGATGGGTGATGCTTGTCTCGATCATTGTACTCATCGCGTTCTTGATCCTTTTCCTGTTCTGACGGTATCGTCAGATGCCGCCGTCCAGTGCGGCGTGGCTTACATCATCGTTGTTTCGCCCACATCACAACTCACATCAGAAAACAGTTTCCCTCATGCGCACCTTCCAGAACCCCGAACGCTGTTCACCATCATCCTCACGATCCGTACGCGGCTTCACGATCATCGAGATGATCGTCATCGTCGGCATCATCGCGGTCCTCATCGGGCTTATCGTTCCTGCGATCGGCAAGGCACGGCGCAGCAGCGCGATCATGCAATGTGCGAGCAACCTGCGGCAACTTTCCACCGCCACGATCAACTATCTCGCGGCCAACAAAGGCGCGCTGCCGCAGGTCACCGGGACAGATCCCATCACCGGCGAGCAGGTCATCGTCGGCTCGCTGTTCGGCGGCAAGCGCGGGCAACTGCCAATGTTCGGCATCAACGAGTGGGGGGCCAACGCCCGGCCGCTCAACGCATACCTCGGAACGAACTTCACTGATGAAGATGTCCCTGTGTTTCACTGCCCGCTCGACAAGGGCCAGCCCGCGCAGCCGCCGTTCCTCCCGCACATCGAAAACATGTACGACTTCGTCGGCACGAGCTACACACTCAACGATCACGCCCTCGATTCCGAACGCTGCACCACGCTCATTCCGGACAGCACCGGCGGCAAACCCGGCGGGCGCATGCCAACCGTCAGCGACCCCACGAAAACATGGATGATCGCGCCACTGCCGATCTACAACTACCAGGAAGGCGGAGACCGCGGCCAGCGCTGGTACGATGATGACCAGGTTCTCGTCAACCTCGCCTTCGTGGATGGCCATGTCGATGTCCGTCTGCCCGTCCCGCCCACAACCATTGGCGATGATGGCTTCGTCGAACAGAACACCACAAAGCACTACACCTTCCTGCCCCGCAGCAACTGGATGCAAACCATGTGCAGCTTCGTGCTCGATGATTGAGTGAGGGAAGAGACGCAGAGACGAAGCGCACCTGTGCATTCTCTTTCGCGGGTTGTGGCTTCATTGTGCCTATCTTCACTTGGACGCTGATCGCAGGAAGATGCTACACCATGGTTCGCCGCGCGCCTCACCCTCTGTGATCTCACGCCCGCGCAGACCTGCTACATCCAGGTTGACGGCCTCGCCAGCACGCAGGGCTCTGGCGCGCTCGATGTCTATAAGTACGTCTGCACCGACTGCAACACATTCAGGCAATCTCACAGCCGCGTGCAATCAACCGGCAACTTCGGCCGCTCATGTCGCTTGGTCAATAAAACATGTCAGAAAATCTCCGGAACACGTCCAGATCTCGATGGAACATGCCCAATCCTGGCGCAGCAATTCCCGAAGTCGGCGTGCACCACGGCGCTGTTCGCGTATACAACGCGGCTGATCGCGCGCTGATCTGCACCAACGAGCGCACGAAGAGGCCCAGTGGAACCGTGGTTTCACCCAGTGGTTCGATCAAGACCACCAGCCGGCGCGTCAGGATCCGCAGCCAACCAGCCAGGACTGCCAGTCAATATTGCAACACCGCCAATCGATCTTTCAGGACACCCAATCCGCGCATGAACTGCGCCAATGTGCGATGCTTTTCGCCAAATGGGCGCCTGACAGCGCGCTGGCAGCCGCTGGCAGCATGCTGGCAGCCACCGCAAGCATGTTGGCAGAGCGTGCCAGCAAGGTTTCAACACCCGCCAGCCGGATTTCACTTCATCACAGCAGCGTGTCAGCCGATGACAGCAGGTTGGCATCGCCTGCCAGCGCGATGGCAGCGGTTGCCAGCAGGGCAAATGTGCAGGTGAATCGCGCGTGAAACTGCAAAAAGGTGTGTCATGTCCAATCCACGTCGCAAGAAGCCGTACCTGCCGGATTCCGATGTCGGTAAGAGTGCATGGATGCAGCGGTTCATCACGCAGATCGAACGCGATCCGAAGCACTTCGGCTTTGATGATGAACAAATATTCGAGTATGTGCAGCGGACAATCCGCACGTTCATCGAAGCGGCGACGGTGACAGCACACAAAGCGGGACGATCGCAGGAAGCGGTGGTCCGCAAGAACAATGCGCGCGCGGAAGCGGTTGCGATGTGCCGCGATATCGCGATGCGGCTGAAGCATGATCCGACGATCACGGATGCACAACTGCGCTCGCTCGGCATTCGCACGGATGATGCGCATGCGGAGATCGCTTCGCTGCCTGGCGGCGAGATGCCGGGCACGCTTAAATACCCGAGACTTGTGGTGCTGCGCTCGCCCAATGGCAGCCACGTGGTGCGTTATCTGGATGCGATGTCGAAGTCGAAGGCGAAGCCAAAAGGTGTTTCGCATCTGCTCCTGTTCGGAGCGATCGGCGAGAAGCCCAACATGTTGCGCACGCATGCGCGGCTGCTCGGTGCGTACACGAAACGGCCGTTCGAGGTCCACTACCCCGGCTGCTGCGGCATTGAAGGCATGTACGTGACGTATTACGCACGCTGGCTGACGACGCGCGGCGAGATGAGCCCGTGGTCGCCCCCCGTTTCGATGGTCATCGGCAATGCACGTGTGACTCTGCGCGACAGCGGCTTCAGTCATCTGTTCGGCGAGCAGGGATTCATCGATGCACTGCCGGAACATTCGGCCGCCAATGGCGCGCATGATCTGCCGGCGCTGGCCGGCACATCGGATGAGCCCGACACGTCGTGGAGCGTGCTCCCACACGAAGCGCTGGCGTGGGAGGCGTTCGCGCTGCTGGAGTGCACGCCGGATGTGGAGTATCAGCCCTCACCGGATGCCCCCGCGTCGCAGCGGTCAAACGGCTGAGGATGCTGGGCGCAGTGTCAGGCCGATGAGTTGGTGATGGCGGGACACCGTGAGGGCGTGAGGTGCCTCTTGCCGTCAACGGCCACTGCGCCAAATTTCAACCTGAGCCGCTGACCATGTATTGAATCGCTGTTGCCGAAAGATCAGACACACAAGTCATCATTCATCATCGACGCCGTTGCCGCGGGAGATGACGGTGAGTTGGATCACCTGTTCGCTGCCCGGGTCGC
>CAZVXI010000273.1:0-3354 GCA_964631295.1 uncultured Isosphaeraceae bacterium | reverse complement strand
GCGTGTCAAACGCAGCAACCGTGTCGGCGGTCGATCTCTTCGCCGAGCGATACCTCGATGGCTTTCTGCGGTCCGCTCACGACATGCCAGCCGAGCGCGCGGAGTAGTCGCGCTGCCTCGCGAGGCAGATCTGGGCCCGGCGTGCGCGTGGTTTGGGCGCCGTCCGGGGTACATCGCAGCGGCTTCGGACCGCGGCTGGCATCGCCTGACCGGCGTGGCAGGCCCCTGCAACCCGCATTTGAGCAATTCAATGGAACCGGCCGGTGTGCCGATGCTAATCTGTAGCTGAAGCGGATGAGCGTGACGGGGCAGGTCCCCCGCGCCGGAGATGTCACACGGGCTCAGCGAGCCGGGCATCGCCAGAGCGGGATTGATCGGATCGATTCCCGGGATTGTCCCGGAGACCTGCCTGAGGATTTGACGCTCATGTTCAGTCGAGAAAAAACAAATCACTGCTGCGACACCCGGCCGACCGACCACCGGCGGGCACCGCATCGGCGACGCGCATTCACCGTGATCGAAGTACTCGTCGTGGTGGGCATCATCGCCCTGCTCGTTGGCATCCTGCTTGTGGCACTTGGCACAGCGCGGCAGTCGGCGCTCAAGGGTGAAACCCGCGCGGTGCTCAACCAGTTCGCATCCGCAGCGCAGCAGTTCCAGCTCGAACACGGCCGGTATCCGGGCGTGATCCCCGACCGTGTGCTGGCCAACGACACCAGCGGCGCCGACGGCGGGCCGCAAATCAGCAACATGGAAAACGCACTGCTCGATCTCATGGGCGGCTATCGCGTGCTCGCGCCGACGGATCCTGTCGGCAGTGACGCAGAAACTGATTACTTGAGCTACACCGGCGTGGAACTGACATTCGCCGACGGCGGCAGCCAATGGCGGCTGAAGATCGATCTTGACCGAGTCGGTGAGGGCCCCGTGATCGATGGCAAGGCATTCGCGCCCTACTTCACCCCTGATGAAGGCATCCTGCGCACCGTGCCCGGGCAACTCAACGAAGGTGCCCTCGCGCTGCCCGACCTCGTGGATTCATGGGGCATGCCGATCGTGTACCTCAGGCAGTCGCGTTCGACGGGGCTGCTGTTCGTCGCCGGTGAGGCGGCTGATCCATACACGCCGCAGTTCCTGCGCGCAGGCGCGATCAACTACATCGGCTCGACCGCACTGGCAGAACTCGGCATCGATCAGACCGGCCCGCAAGGGAGCATTCTCAACCTCGATCCGGTCGAAGGCTGGGCAAATGCCGTCGGACACGGGGCGATCGCAGGACAGGCGCGCGGCGGCTTCATGCTGCTCTCTGCCGGCCCCGACAGTTTCTACTTCTCAATCGTCGATGGCCCGGGCAGCCAGGAAACACCGACCGTCGTGGCCGATCTCGCCACATTCCAGCCGACCGACATGGATGAATACGACGACATCCGCATCTTCGGCGGCGGTTGATTGAAACCCGGGATGAGGACACGACACGACATGACCAGACGACGCACACGACAACTCGAACGCGCCTTCACCATCACAGAACTGCTGGTGGTCGTCGGCATCATCGCGCTGCTGGCAGGCATCATCTTTGTGTCGTTCAAAGGCTTATCCACCAGCGCGCAGCAGACGCGCTCCGCCAACTCCCTGCGCGACATCATCCGCGGGTATCTCACCTACTGCACCGACAACAACCAGCGGCTGATGCCCGGATACATCGCGCCCGGTGACCTTGCAGTGAATGGCGGGCCCGTGGATGTCGAGGCGTCGAACCTCGGCGGATCGCTGCTCAATGATGTCGACACCGGCGCGTATGTCTGGCGGCTGCTGCCTTACCTGAACAACGACCTCAAAGCACTCACGATGGACTATTCCTCCAAGCGCTTTGATGCAGTGATCTCATCGGAAGTGGACAGCGGCGTCTACGGACCCGGAACACGCGGCGCGACCGGCTACGGCATCGGCTTCGTGCCATCCTTCGGGTTGAACTCGATCTACCTCGGCGGCGATTCCGTCCACGGCCCTGCCGCGGGCGATGCGCCATGGCTGAGCGACACGCCCGTCGCTGCGACGCGCTTGTCGGAAGTCCGCAACACCGCCGAAACGATCGCATTTGCTCCGACCTACATGGTCGACCAGAACGCGACCACCAATCTCGGAACATTGTCCGTTCGCGAGATCACACTGCCAAACACCAGCCCGCCCCAACCAGGCTTTGGCTCCGCGGAACTGCGGCCACCATATGTCGGCAACATCCCGCAGTGGACACACATCGGCGGCAGCAAAGTCGCAAACGCGGTCGGTGGATTCGCCAACTTCGGCGGCGTGCCGATCGCCCGGCGTGACAACTTCATCGTCCCCAACGCACGGCTCGACGGCAGCATCTCCCTCGATGACATCGGCACGCTCGGCCCCCCCGATGGCGAGGAGGGCAATGCCAACGTGCGAACGCTGTTCATGCGACGATGGAACCCCTTCGCGACCGGCGTGGTGAACTGAAACTTCGGCGCGACTTTGCAGACACCCGCACATGCTCACGATCAGCACGCGTGGCGAAGCCGACCGCGCTTTCAATGATTCTGAGAGGCGCTTCGCTGCGCATCGCGGCCCACCGGCTCACCAGCGGTCACCCGCCGAAGATGCCCTTCTGATTGAGCATTTCAAGAATCGCGCGGACGGAATCTTCCACGCTCATCTCGTGCGTCTTGAGGTGCAGCTCGGCATGCGTCGGCTCTTCGTATGGATCGTCGATGCCGGTGAAGCCCTTGATCTCACCCGCCCGGGCCTTCTTGTACAGCCCCTTCGGGTCGCGGCGTTCGGCCTCCTCCAGCGTGCAATCCACGTACACCTCGAAGAACGGCAGGCCATTCTCCTCGTGGATCTTGCGCACCTGATCGCGATCAACGGTGTACGGGCTGATGAAGCTGTTGATCGTGATGATCCCCGCATCGGCAAAGAGCCGGGTGACCTCGCCAATGCGGCGGATGTTCTCCGCGCGATCCTCCGCAGAGAATGCCAGGTTCTTGTTGAGCCCGTGGCGGATGTTGTCGCCGTCCAGCCGATAGGCATGGTTGCCCTGAGCGATGAGCACCTGCTCGAGCGCGACGGCGATCGTGCTCTTGCCCGAGCCGGAAAGCCCGGTCATCCAGATCGAGCAGCCGGCCTGGCCGAGGTTCTTGCGGCGTTCCTCCGCAGTTACTTCGCCTTCGTGCCAGGTAATATTCGTCGCAATCTGCTGGGTCATGGGGTCTCCCTTTGGTGAGGACGGCAAGCGTATCCCCTCACTTCTCGATTGCCAACCAAGACTTCGGCGAATCGACGTGCCGACTTTGGCCGATATCCTGAATCCATGCAGGACAAGCCACCAAC
>CAZVXI010000272.1:0-3364 GCA_964631295.1 uncultured Isosphaeraceae bacterium | reverse complement strand
CCGAGCCCCCCGCTCTTGAGGATATCGCATGCGACGCGGCGGGCCGTCGATTCAATACGCTGTGCACCCGTCTGCGTCACAAGGTTCGGCCGGGCATCAATCGCGCGCTGAAGATACTCAAGCTCCTCAAGTTGCTGCACAAGCGGCTTTTGCCCATACACATGCTTGCCGCGCGCCAGAGCCATCGTCATGATCGAGCAGTGCGAATGGTCAGGCGTCGCGACGATGACTGCATCGAACCTGTCGCCGTATCTGTCGAACGCTTCGCGGTAGTCTTCGCATTGGAAGGCATCCGGATGATCGCTGGCGGCTTCCGCCATCGCGTTGGCGTCGACATCGCACAGCCCGACAATCTCTGTGTTCGGATGGGAGTTGACAGTCTTGCGGTCTGTCCCGCCGATCGTGCCGACGACGCCGATCGACAGCACGCGCAGCGTCGTATCGCGGAAGACCGAGCCGAATGCCGGCCCTGCGATAACCGATGCGCCCGTTGCCGCGGTTGTCTGGAGAAAGCTTCGCCGTGAGACATGGTTGATATGCATGACGATTCCTTGTGAGTCAGATCAGGTCCGAGCCATCCTACAACAACCGCCGCCGGATGTGGCAAACAAATCAGGTCACGAGGACATCGACATCGACACCGACATCGCCCGGCCCGCATACCATTGCCCATGAATCGCACACGCAACCATCGGCTCATCGCACTTGTGCTCATCATGCTCGCGGCATCATTTGTCGCTCCCGCCGCCGTCGCCCTCGCTGACGACTGGCCACAGTGGCGCGGCCCGAACCGCGATGGTGTCTGGCATGAGACCGGCCTCGTCGAGACATTGCCGGAAGGTCAGATCGACATTCGCTGGCGGATGCCTGTCGCAAGCGGCTACAGCGGGCCGACGGTGGCAGGCAACATGGTGTTCGTGACTGATCGCGTCACCGGCCCGGACGCAGGTGAAGATGCGGAGGATGGCTCTGCTGAGCGCGTCTGGTGTTTCGATCGTGAGACGGGCGCTGTTCGCTGGATGCATCGCTACCCGTGTTCATATCGCGATGTGTCGTACAACGCCGGGCCGCGCTGCTCGGTTGTCGTGCATGATGGCAAAGCGTATTCGCTCGGCGCTGCCGGGCATCTGCTGTGCTTCGATGCAGCAACGGGTGATGTCATCTTCAAGCACGATCTTGCTGAGCAGTACACCATCGACATGCCGATCTGGGGAATCACTGCCACGCCGATCATCGAAGATGACCTGCTCATCGTGCCCGTATCCGGGACCGATGCGTATCTCGTTGCCTTCGATCGCCGCACCGGCAAAGAGCAATGGCGAGCGCTCAGTGATCGTGGCAACTATTCATCGCCGATTATCGTCGATCATGCAGGCCACCGCGTACTCATCTGCATGACAGGCGATCGCATCATCGGTGTTGATCCTTCCACCGGGAAACTGCACTGGGAGCATCCGTTCACGCCGAAGAACATGCCGCTTGGCGTCGCGTCGCCCGTGTATCACGATGGGCTGGTGTTCTTCACGGGTTTCTACGATGGTTCGCTGCTGCTGCGGCTGCTCCCTGATGAGCTGCGCATCGAAGAAGTCTGGCGACGTGTGGGCGGCAGCGAACTGCGCACCGTTGCGCTGCACAGCATCATCTCAACGCCGGTGATCATTGATCAGCACATCTACGGCGTGGACAGCTATGGAGAGCTGCGCTGCCTGGAACTCATGACAGGCGACCGCGTGTGGGAAGACCTCACCGCAGTACCCAGGGAGCGCTGGTCAACGATTCACTTCGTGCAAAACGGCGAGCGCACATGGATGTTCAACGAACGCGGCGAGCTGCTCATCAGCAAGCTCACGCCTGAGGGCTTCAAGGAGATCGCCCGCTGCCAGGTGATCGAACCGACCATCGACCAGCTCAACCGGCGAGGCGGCGTATGCTGGTCGCACCCTGCGTTCGCGCACGGCCACATCTTCGCACGCAACGGCAATGAGATCGTCTGCGCGGATCTGCGAAAGCAGCGAGACGATTGAAGTTTTGCTGTGGCTGTGCACCACGGCCTTTCCGGGGAGTCTCCCGGATCGTCCGGGATGCGTTATTGATCGCCGGGGACGGGTTTTGAGTCGTCGGTGATGCACATCGCGTGTCTGGTGGCGCATCTTCAACGGCCGGTGATGCGTCCTCTGCGCGGCGTGATGTGTCTTCAACGCACGGGGATACCAGTCGGGATGTACGGGATCTCGCACGACCTGCCGCGGACGTCTCTCGCATGCTCAGAGATGACACGCGTTCCGTTCCGGATGCATCTGCAACCTGCCGAGACGCATCCTGCAAACACCGCGACGTCTGTTTGTGCGGTCTGTGTGGATCGCGATGGCTCCGCGATGCCCGTCTGCCCCGCCAACGGCAATCTGCATGGCGTCGCGACGTCCGAATACCGATGCACTGCCCATCCGCCTGCCCGGAAGACCGGTGCGGGCGCGGTCAACGGCCCAATGCTGGGAGGCAACGCCATGGCGAATGATTACATCCCCCGCAAGGATGCTGCGCGTCTGCAATGGATGCAGAACTTTGCAAACAAGCTCGTCAACGAGTCTTCGAAGTACGGCGTCTCTCCCAGCGATGCGCAGACAGTGCGCGCAGCGGTTGATGAGTTCGAGCAGCAGTATCGGCTGGCACACACGCAGGACACGCGCACAACGGTCACGGTCGCTGCGAAGGACCTGGCATCAAACTCTGCCGAAGCAATCTGCCGCCAGTATGCAGTGCTCATCAAGCACAATGCGGGCATCTCTGATGATGCGAAGATCTCGCTGCGCATTCGACCTGTGAATCGCGGCCGGTCGCGGATCGCTGTGCCCGCCAGTTCCCCGCTGCTGTCGATCGTGGGTTGCACGCCCTACAGCCAGACGCTGCGCTATCGCGATACGTACACACCCGAGAGCAGCGCAAAACCGTTCGGTGCGGCATTTTTGGAGCTGCGCGTCGCCATCGGCGATGAGAAGGCAACCGACCCGGAGCAGGCGCGTCCTGCAGGTATGTACACACGCAACCCGATTGGCGTCGGCTTCACGCACGATGATGATCGCAAGCGCGCGACCTACTTCGCCCGCTGGGTCTCCCGCCGGGGTGATACCGGCCCGTGGTCCGTGCCGGTGAGCATGAGTATCGCGGCATAGCAACGCTCTGCAACAACGCGCCCGTCATGCCTGCGCGCCCCGTCATGCCTGCGAAAGCAGGCATCCACAGACCGTGAATAACCCCAACACATCAGTCCCACGTGGATTCCCGTTGGAGTTCACCCGCCGAGGCGGGCGGGAATGACGAGGCCGGTGTGATCCTCAGTTGACCAATGCTGCCCGCCGCCGCATCA
>CAZVXI010000271.1:0-3460 GCA_964631295.1 uncultured Isosphaeraceae bacterium | reverse complement strand
GTGTCACGATCTCCAGCGACGTCTGCACGAACACAACACCGGTCAGACAAAGTCCACGCGCGGCCGCGGCCCGTGGCGGCTGGTGCATACAGAGTCCTTCAACTCACGTGCCGAAGCCGTCCGGCGCGAAGGATTCCTCAAGACCGGGCGTGGCCGTGATGAACTCGATCACCTGCTGCATGATGCACAGCAGCGGTAAAGCGGTCGCCGCGGCGACAGGCCGCAGGTTCAAATCCTGTCACCCCGACTTTTGGCTTTTTGCGTGTACGTGTTGCAGAGGGAGCGAACGGGCTGCGTCCTGAGCATGCGCGGCTCGGTTCACGGTTCGCCACCCCGGGGGCGCGATATCCAGACGCCTTCACATCTGCCCCAGCCCGCAAAGTCGGTCCATTTTCCACAGGCCGCACAAGCGCTGGACGTATCGAGCCGATCCACTCCGAGTGAGCCGTAGTTCGGCCGGTCAGGATTTGACTGGCATGATGCGCAAGATTTGCGGAGGCAGGAGTCCGTCCTTGCAGCACCTGCCCTTCCGGCACCGGTCGTCGTCGTCACGGAGCGTTTGATGGGTCGTCGATCTGACCAAAACTGGATGAAAGCGATCATACCCGCTCTGCTGGTTACCTTCGGCATAGCGACGAGCATCGCGTTGGCCGCTTGGGCGCGCGCACAGGATGAGCGCGCATTTCACCGGCTTCTTACAGCAGAGATTGAGCAGACAGCTGCCGAGCTGGCGGACGACCTGCGATCCACTGTCGGTGCCCTTGATCGATTGACCGCGCGGACCGTCGGCGCTCCATGGTCTGTCGAGTCCTGGCAGGATGACGCTGGATCGTACATCAGAGATTTTCCCGGCCTGGAATCGTTGAGCTGGTTCCCAGCCGGTGAGCCGGGCGGTTGGCAACTCTCCGAGCCGGACGAAGAAGCGCGGTGGCACAGCATGCGTTCGTTCGAAGCGTTCGCCGCTGAGATGTTGGGTGATCGAACGTCAGATGGCACCCCTCGCATCAAGGTGCAGCCGCCTGAGCTGTTGATCGCTATTCCCGTCGAAGGACGTGCCAGTGGCGGGTGCCTCATGGCCACCTATGACTTGGAGACAGTGCTCGGTCGCGTCCTCAACGCAGAAGAGGCTGTTGGAAGGCAGTACGTTCTCCAAATCGACGGGCAGGCGGTGACGCCGCTGCCCATACCTGACTTGACTGCATCCGACCATCTGGTCATCACAGCAGTCCATCTCGAATCGACGCCCGCAGAAACCCAACTGCTGCTCTACCCTACGACCGATCTGGCACACACCGCGCTGTCGACACTGCCCGAGACGATCGCCTCTGCTGGAATCTTGTTGTCGCTTTTGCTGGGCGTGATTCTTTTCATTGCGCAGCGTTCTGATCACAAAGCCTGTGAACTGAGCCGCTTCAGCGAGCAACTCAGGAGAACCAAAGAGCGTCTTGAAGTCGCGGTTCACGGTTCGGACGATGGGCTGTGGGACTGGAACCTGCAAACCGGTGAGGTGTGGTATTCACCACGTTTTCAAGAGCTGCTGGGATATGGCAAAGATGATGCATTCCCTCATGTGATTGATACGTTTCGAGACCACCTGCACCCGGACGACATCGAGCCAACGTTCCAGGAAATCGAGCGAAGTCATCTCAACGGCGATACCTATGACGTGAGCTATCGTCTGCGGATGCGAAACGGAGGCTACCGGCATTTTCGGGCGCGCGGCAAGACTTTCTTCCGCAATGCCGAAGGCGTGGCCATTCGTATGGCCGGACTGCTTGAAGACATCACCGTCCAACGGGAATCAGAGGATGAGAGACGCGCACTCGTTCATGCACTGCGGGAACGCGTGAAGGAGATGACCGCACTACACAATCTGTCCGTGTTTCTTCAGGAATCGAAGCTGTCGATTGATCAGATGCTGCGGGGTGTCGTTGCCATCATCCCCCCGGGCTGGCAACATGCTGAAGATTGTGTCGCCCGAATCGTCTATGAAGGACGGACCTATGTTTCAGGCAAATGGGTCGAGTCACCTTGGAAGTTGTCTGAGGATTTTTACCCAGCCGATGGAACAGTCGGCACTATTGAGGTGATCTATACGTGTGAACATCGGACCACAAGCGGCGATGTGTTCCTCAGGGAGGAGCGAGAACTGTTGCGGCTGTTTACCGACCGGATTGCATCCCGGATCGATCACATACATTCATCGGATCAACTCGAACAGAGCGAGCGACGCATGCGCACGCTGATCGCCAATCTGCCCGGCGCCGTCTATCGCTGCAGTCTGGATGAGCGGTGGACGATGCTGTATCTGAGCGATGGCGCAGAACTCCTCACGGGATATCCACCGGCCGCATTCCTCGGTGACGAAAACAGCATCAGTTTCGCCGACCTCATTGAGGCGCAGGACAACGCGCGGAATGCCGAGATCGTCCACGAGTCGATCGAGCGGGGAGAGCCGTTCCAACTGGAGTATCGTCTGCGGCATGCGGATGGAACGGACCGGTGGGTTCGCGAGTACGGGCAGGCCGTTCGTGATTTCAGTGGTCGTTTGTCGCATCTCGATGGTGTCCTGTTTGATGTCACAGATCAGCATCTCGCGGACAAGGCATTCAATGAACAGAGCGCGCTGCTTGCCAACGCACTGAACACGATTCCCCACGCCGTCTTCTGGAAGGATCGCAACGGCGTCTACATGGGATGTAATAAGAACTTTGCGACGATCGCCGGGCTCGAGTCACCGGAGGAGATTGTCGGGATGACCGATTACGACCTCGTGTGGAAGCGCGAGCAGTCGGATTTCTTTCGCGAGTGTGACCGTGAGGTGATTGAAGCAAACGAGTCAGTGCTGAACATTGAAGAGCCGCAGCGCCAGGCCGACGGATCAGAGAAGACTCTTCTCACGAGTAAGGTGCCGCTGCGCGATGAGTACGGCGAGATATTCGGTCTGCTTGGCATGTTCATAGATATCACCGATCGGAAGCGGTCAGAGAATGCACTGGAGTCTGCACACGACGATCTCATCGCTATGCACGAGGAAATCGTCGAGACCGAGCGACGGTTCCGTGAGGCGATCGAGCGATCACCAAATCCGATGATGATGCATGTTGAAGGCGGGGAGATCCTGCATGTGAATCATGCATGGCTTGAGATCACTGGGTACCAACGAGAGGAACTGGCAGATGTGGACGCCTGGATGCGCCTGGCATATGGCCATAGCGCGGATGAGATGCGCGAGTGCTTCAACCGTTACCACAACAGCAACGCAGGGGAGGGCTCTGCGCAGGAAGCGATCGAGGTATACCCACGGACCCGTGAAGGTGACGAGCGCATCTGGCTGTTGACATCGGCTGATCTCGGCGGTGTTCCGGATGGACGCCGCATGCGACTCGCGACTGCCGTCGACGTGACCGATCAACGACGAATGGAACAGGCGCGTGCTGAGCGAGATCATCTCTCGGAG
>CAZVXI010000270.1:0-3470 GCA_964631295.1 uncultured Isosphaeraceae bacterium | reverse complement strand
GAATGCATGCGGGCCACGGAAGCCCCAATCCTCGGGAGAGTCTCCGGAAAGCGGGGCGCGCTCGGCGTGCGCCTCGCGGCTACACGGGGGAGGTTGGGCAAAAAGAAATGCCCGCGCATCGTGGAGTGATGCGCGGGCTGGTTGGAGTTCGATGTTCCGCGACGTGGCGCGCGGCGTGTGGTGATGCGATCAGAGGCAGTTGCTGCCCCAGTTGGAGAGGACAGCGAGCAGATCGGAAAGGTCGACGGCGCCATCGTCGTCGACGTCGCCGGTCGGGCCGGCCGTGCCCCAGTTGGAGAGGACGGCGAGGAGGTCTGCGAGTCCGACGTTGAGATCCGCATTGGCATCGCCCGGAATGTCGAGGGTGACATTGAGCGTGTAGGTTCCTTCTGCATTATCCCAGCCGGCGATGCGCACGTAGTAGGTTGTGCCTGCAAAGACTTCGCCCTCGATTTCGGATTGAAGCGACCCGCCGCAGATACCTGTGGAGTCATCGTTGCATTCAAGGAAATCATCGAGCGGGGTATCGCAGGAGTCGTAGATTGTCATGACTGTGTCGAAGTTGCTTTCGCAGAGGTCGAACCGGGCGACGCCATCGCAGGGCGCGGTCCACTCGATCCATACATCGTTGGCATCTTCGCCGCCGAATGTTGCGCATCCGGTGCTGATATCGCCGACGGCTCCTTCGTTGCTCGCGGTGACGGACCAGACGTTGTCGCCATCACCCTCACCTCGTGGGATTGCGTTGAGGTTGGTGGCATTCTCGCAGATGTCATTGTCGACGCCGCAGGGCGCTTCAGCGCAGGAGAGGGCATCGGTCTGGAAGATGCCGCCCTGGTTGTCGCAGTCGAGCAGGTCGGTTTCGATGCATGAGCCGTCGGGCAGGCAGCACGGGCCGACCGGGCAAGGGATGAGATCGAGAATGTAGATGAACTCGGGCTCGCCGAGGAATGCATCAACGATGAGGTAGTAGGTTCCCGCATCGAGATTGAGCAGGAGGATGTCGGGGTTGGCGCTTGTTGTTGCGGTCTGGATGCATGTTGCGCCAGCCGGGTCTCCGCAGTCATCGAGGATGGCCATGCCTGCGAGGTTGTTGCTTGCGGTCATGACGGCGGCGAGGCAGGTATCTTCTGTGACGTTGAGTTGGTAGACGGTTTCGAAGCTGCCGTCCCAGTCGCCCATGCAGGAGCCGCTGAACGAGTTGCCGCGTCCTTCGGTGCTGTCGATCGTGGCGAAGTTCAGATCAGCCGGGATATTGAGAACGAAGGGGTCTGCACAGTTGTCGCCCTCTGCCGGGAAGCAGGTGAGACCTTCACAGGGGACATCGTCGCCGGCGTAGATGCCATCGAGTGCTGTGCAGTCGGGCACGGTCTCGATGCTGCATGTTCCATCAGGCTGGCAACAGGCGCCGGTGGTGCATGGCTGGATGATGAGTTGAAAGTCGAAGCAGTTCGGCGGTGGCCAGGAGTCGACCAAAAGGAAATAGGTGCCTGCGGCAAGGTCGATATCAATGAACTCCGGGTTGAGCGATGTTGCTGCAACGACGAGGGCGATTTCGCTTTCAGGATCGCAGGTCTCTTCGTACAGCGCCATGCCGGACCATTCTGCGTCCGGGTCGGCTGTTTCATCGCCCGTGAGGGAGATTGTGATGCATGTGTCTTCGGTGAGTGTGAAGGTGTAGATGAGGTCTTCGCCGCCGTCGAACTCGTCCATTTCGGTTTCTGAGTAGTTGTCGCCTGCACCGCATGTGGAGCGTGTGTCGATGAATGCCGGGCCGGGGAATGCGCCAGCATCGATCGGGTTTGCACATGATGCGCCATCGACGTCGCCGCGTGAGCGCTGCTGTGCGTCGGCTGGCTGGGCGAACAAGAGTGTTGAAACCATTGCCGCCGAAAGGACTGTCGCTGCTCTGCGGTACATGCTCGCCTCCGATTCTCGGACCATAGTCAGCGCGGACTGATGTCCACGGCTTTTCTGCGTGCCCACAAGCATGACACGATCCGGCGGAGAGTCAACGCACAAATGCCTGTGAGTCCGTGAATGATGCGTGCCGTTCCCGGGTGGTCATCCACCCAGCTTCGCAAACCGGGCGTCTCGTCAACCGGGCCCGGGCGGAGAGCGCCCAAGACGCGTGATGGCCGGGTTCGCAACCCGGCACGCCGCAGCATCCGCCGCTGCCCGGAGGGCCGTGCTTCGCGAATACGGCCGGAACGGCAACGAGCCGTTCGACCGGGCTCGATCTCGCCGGATCGCCGGCACGCAGACAAAATAAATTGTCGTCGAAGAAAAACATTCCCACGACGTCAGCCCCATGCGAGCCATCCTGCAATTAAGGGAGAATCATGGTTGCGAGTCTGATTGTTGCCGACATGTTGCTGGAAAGGACATAGGCAACTTTCATAGTCTTGCTCCCTTTGTGTGCAGCAAAGGGGAAGTCTTCAGGTGACAGCAGGCTCGGGCTGTTCCCAACTGGGCAGGGGATCATCGAAATCACGCCAAGACTCCGGCCCACTGCGCATCTCATCGTCGGTGAGCAGGGCCGCGTCGAGACGTTCTTCGATCTTCTGCCGATTCATCTGCGCACCGATGAAGACGATCTCCTGCCGGCAATCCCCGACCTCGTCGTCCCAGTTGTGATCGATCCAGTCACGCGTTCCGGGGTCTTCGGGCCAGCGTTCCTTTCCAACAGCTGCGAACCAGTACCCCGCCCGGTCGATCTGTAACGAAGGGCCGGCCTGCGACCAGACTCCGCAGAAGTGCGGCCGGGTCGCGACCCACAGGTAGCCCTTGGACCGAATGACGCCTTCGAGCCCACAGGTGATCGCGTCCATCAGGCGTTGGGGATGGAACGGCGTTCGGCGTCGATAGACGAAACTGCTGATGCCGTATTCCTCCGTCTCGGGTGTGTGTTCGCCTTTGAGTTCCTTGACCCATCCTGGCATCTGGCTGGCGCGCTCTTCGTCGTACAAGCCGGTCCCGACCACCTGTGACAAGTCGACGTTGCCGTGCGAAACGCGCAGGATGCGTGCGTCGGGATTCAGGTGATGAAGAATGCCTTCAAGCCGCTGGGCTTCGCTGTCGGAAACCAGGTCACACTTGTTAATGACGATAACATTGGCGAACTCGATCTGGTCGGTCAAGAGATCGACGATGGTGCGCTGATCCTCTTCGCTCACGCCCATGTCTCGATCGTTCAAACTCTGCTTGCTGTCGAAGTCTCTGAGGAAGTTGGCGGCATCGACGACGGTCACCATCGTGTCCACCGAGGCGACGTCGCTGAGGCTTTGATCGTTTTCATCGCGGAAGGAGAAGGTCGCTGCCACGGGCATTGGCTCCCCGATACCGGTCGATTCGATGAGCAGATGGTCGAATCGGCCTTCGGCGGCCAGTTTTCGCACCTCGACCATCAGATCCTCCCGAAGCGTGCAGCAGATACAACCGTTGCTCATCTCGACCATCTTTTCCTCGGT
>CAZVXI010000269.1:0-3500 GCA_964631295.1 uncultured Isosphaeraceae bacterium | reverse complement strand
ACCATTGACTGGTCCACCAACCTGTTCGACGAACCGGCGTTCCACGTACTGATGCGACGAATGAGGACCAAATGGGCGATTCTCCCGGCGAGTGCAGTTGTTGCATGCCTGCCATGTGGGTGCACCTCGCAACATTCTGAGTCCGCAGAGACGCAGGCGGACGAACATGCACATGTCGACAATGCGGCAACGGAACCATCAACGGATACCATGGCCGCACACTCGGATGTGCCGGAGGGAATGGTCTGGATTCCAGGCGGGGTATACACGGCCGGATCAGCCGATCCGCTTGCATGGCCTGCAGAACAGCCGATGCATCGTGTGCGCGTCGATGGCTTCTATATGGATATCACGGAAGTTACCAATGCGCAGTTTCGCGCATTCGTTCATGCGACAGGGTACGTGACGGTTGCAGAGCGTCCCATCGACTGGGAGCAACTCAAGCAGCAGCTTCCGGAAGGGACACCCAAACCGCCGGATGATGTCTTGCAACCAGGATCGCTGGTATTCACGCCGCCCGATCATGCGGTTGATTTGAGTAACATGGCGCATTGGTGGTCATGGACAATCGGCGCTGATTGGCGACAGCCGGCCGGGCCGGGCAGTTCGATCGAGGGGATGGACGACCATCCGGTGGTACACATCGCCTGGGAAGACGCAGTGGCGTTCTGTAAGTGGGCGGGCAAGCGGCTGCCGACCGAGGCACAGTGGGAGTTCGCGGCGCGAGGGGGGCTCGATGGTGCAATCAATACGTGGGGCGATGATCCGATTGATCACACACGTGCCAATACCTGGCAGGGAGCGTTCCCGCATGTGAACACTGTCGCAGACGGATACGCGCGGACCGCACCGGTGATGTCATACCCGCCAAATGGCTTCGGCCTGTTCGACATGGCGGGCAACGTGTGGGAGTGGTGCAACGACTGGTATCGCTCTGATACATACGCGATGCGTGTCAAAGAGGTCGGTGAACCCGGTGTGGTTATCAATCCCCCCGGACCAGACGAGCCGTTCGATCCGAGTGAGCCGAATGCGCGGAAGCGCGTGGTGCGCGGCGGATCGTTCCTGTGCAATGATTCATACTGCGCCTCATACAGACCGAGCGCGCGCATCGGTACCGCATACGACAGCGGGAGCTCACACATCGGGTTCCGCTGCGTACAGGATCGTGAATAGCGGACTCCCCGCAACCGCAGCGAACTGGCCTGTTCCTGAAAGTACTACGATGTTCACTCGGCCAACCGCGACTCGCGGCCGCTGCGCAAGTGTTTGGGAGGCGCGCCAATGCAATCGGGTTCCATTGCGATTCGGCTTGGAAGCAACGCGATTCAATGGGTGCCGTTGGATCCATCGCGGTTTCGGCAGGAGCGGATGTCTCTCCCGCAGCCCCGGCCGCGCTGCGATCGGCAGGCGGTTGCTGGTGGCCGCGAATCGCCGCCACTGGTGTGACGCCCGGCGTGCCGGTTGTCTTCTTTCACGAGGATCGAACTGGGGCGTACCGTCAAATGACTGTATGACCTCGCCGACACCCACCGGGAGAGCCGGCTTTTATAGTTTCTGTTTCTTCGGCATACTCGAAGCGATCCCAGTCGGTCACGCCCATCACAAGCCAGCGTTGATCGATCACGCGGCCGAAGCGATCGAACCGTTCGTACACACCATCATCATCGGCATGTTCATACGTGAGCCGCAGATCAATCTGCGGATAGTCGGCGCGCACCATGCGCGAAGTGCCGTTGTAAAGATACTCCACCAGCAGATTGCTCACATTATCCTTGATCGCCTGCACACGATTGAGTCGCTCGTCGATCGAACCGGCGAAACCATAATTATGCCGGACGATGTGAAACTGCGATGTCGATGGCGGAATCAAGATGCTCAATCGCGCCACGTACTGGTCCGCATCCAAGTTGCACGTCCAGTTTTGACGTTGAGTCCGCGAAATTCATGATTCTGCTCATGTACTAATGTCTCCATGCGTAGTTCTTCAGCATTTGTGAGATCAACTTCCTCTAGAATCTCAATGGCGCCATCCCAGATTAAAGCAAGATCACCAGCAGAGTCCCTCCAACTCTTCATAGGAGGTTGATTGAGAACATAAGCATTAGATCGTTCACTATTTCGAATCGCAAAAATTGTGGCTCCATTAAGATCGATCTTCGTAAACGGGTCATGATCAAAGAATCCTAAAGATTCAATGTTCTCAACAAGCGTTGTTATCTTGGAAGGATTGAGCTGAAAAACACGCAAATGCTCATCTCGACCTGGATATGACCTAGCATCAATGACAATGCCATCCTCCCAAGCACAGAAATATACACGGTACCCAGCATCATAATGGTGCGAGTGATCATCCCACCACACGGCAATAACTGGCTGGAACTCTGCACTCGAAGAAATGCGCTGCACATTGTACAGCCGGTTATCCTTCACTTTCGAAACGCATCCACAGAGATTGCACATAAGCATCACCACGCAAACTCCAACGTGGGTGCACCGATCATGATTCAATATTCGTCCACTCATGAGCAGTTCCTATTCCTTAGATCAGTAGTGAAGTCCAATTCGTCACGAACTCTCCTCAAGCATTGATCCCGCATCTGTCTACTTCGAAGACGACTGCACGTCCGCATCGCCCTCTTAAGACACGTAATCTGATTATCAAAGATTTTGCAGTGCTCGCATCTCAGACGATCAAGTGGATCGTACCACCTTGCTGGATCATCTATGGGCTTAGGCGGATCTCCGTCATCGACTTCATTGCATGTTACTCATATTCTTGTCTGACCTACATGTCGCAGTTCATGTCGGATTGCGCAATTATCAATAAGGACATCCGCAATTACCGAGCCGGCAAAATCGAGTATGCCATCGCCAATCCCGGGTTGAGGACGGCGCCGCCTTGATGGCTGAGCAACGCATGCGATGGGTTCATTATTACAACACGTAACAAAATATAGCTGATGAAGAACTCCTAACCCTTTCACTTCGGCAAGAAAACAACATCTTTGGCTCTCGGCATCAAATGGGAAATCAGCAGGATCCATGTTCACTGGCCATATGATTGGAGCAGGCGCCATCGGAGGCAAATCGCATGGCATAGTTGGATCACTGCCAGTCGTAGCTGCGCATCTCGCCCACAAGCCGCTGGGATCTAAACTGCTAAGTGGAGCGCTCGCCACATACTCATACACACTCATCCCATCGACATACCCGAGCGGATCGCGTTGCATCCACCTTCCCAGCGTGGGATGCAGCATGCGGTTGCGAACCTCATACAACCCAGACTCCGCATCGAACCGATACCCCGCGAAGAGATGATGCTGCTCGTAGTCGCTCACACCGTCGCCATCTGTTGAGAAGTCAGCATCAAGGATGGTGACCTTGCTACAGGTGTCATCCTCGTAGCGCTCCAGAACGTTGATTTTACTGTTGGCAGGGGCGGCGTGCGACGGAGTCAGATTGTCCTGAAGTTGGATCACGTCGCCTCCGGGCAGGGC
>CAZVXI010000268.1:0-3505 GCA_964631295.1 uncultured Isosphaeraceae bacterium | reverse complement strand
AGCTCATCATCCTTCATGATCCGGCGACTCAGGCCGTTGCACTGGTCTCTCGTGAACGTCATACGATAAACGACTCCCGACCCCTCCTATGCGACCCCTCCTATGACGCCGTCGGATCCGATGCCCACGGCTGCGAGCGGCTGCGCTACATTGATCAGGTCGATGCTCGCACCGCCGAAATCGTCTTTGTTACGCAGCTCGCCGGCCGAGCGAACATGGTTCGAGCCGAACCGGAACATCTCCAAGGCGTGTCTGCCGATGATCGTGCCTACACGGTCGAACGCCTGCGATACACACTCGACCGGCATGACCTCAGGCCGCTCATGCGGATCGTCAGATCGTGCGACGAACTTGCAGTCATGCGCGCCGACCGCATGCAGCAACACCGTCAGGACCACCTCGCGACCTGGGAGCGATGGCAAGGATGACCGTACAGCACGGCTGCGGCTCACCCCCACGTGCGTGGGGAAGTCTCATGGACAATCACGCTTCTCTTCCATTGACGGTTGACTCCCACGTGCTCCGGAGTGCATTGAGCCACGAGGAGTTTCACTCCAGTTCCACACCGAGTGCGAACCTCGTCGCCAACGACAGGTCCGCTGTGCGATGGCTCATTGCATCGCGCAGCTCGCTCATCGTTGATTCTTCCAGTGCATGAAGTCCTCGCAGCGCAGGCAAGCCATGATGTTGCTCAACGATTGGAAGCCAGGACTCACCACGCTCACGCAGCTCAGCGATTCTTTCCTCCCTAGCGCGTCGGACAGGCCCACTGTTCCATCGAAGGTGCCCCTCAACCAAGGTCTGTCTGAACGCCGATCGCTGTGCGCGATATCGTGTCATGATATTACGCACTGCTTCCTGGTCGGAATCAGATAAAACACCGCACAACAGCAGCAGCTCGTGCGCGGTGTCCACCGGAGTGGTCACGTACACGTCGGGATACCGCATGCATAAGTACGTCTCCCTTGCATTGTCACAACCTGCTTGGACAAGACGATCGATGTATGCGAAGAACTGTGCATCAAGGTTGTCAACAAAGTCATCCTGCGCGATGCTCATTGGCACAGAAGCGTTCTGGCGATTCTGTGGTTCGCTCCCTGACACCATAAGTACGAACGCTGGTCCTACAGACCTGAGACAGGACTCGCTGAGATCGATCCACTCTTGAGCAGGTACTTCTTGCACGATCTCGCCGCATTCTTCTGCGATGGCTCGCTGGAACACAGACGGCACAACGAACGAACTTCCTCGCGGCAGGAACGCCCGCACTTTCTGAAACGAATGACGTTGACGCGAAGACATGATCGGATCGGAAGCGGTTGGAAACCTGCCGATCAGATCTTCAATCATCTTGCCATCAATACGACGTGATTCTTCAAACCACTCTGCTGCAATGGCACTCGCCACTGATGAATTCACCTGTTGTGATGACAGTGTGTTCGTCAACCGTTCCTGCAACTCCATGCAATCTTGGCGAGCTTTGCTGACGATTGAGATAGCATGGTCTTGATCGCTCGCGCGCATGTCCATCTGCACAACGCGTTCGCGGGCAGCCGCAGACATGGCAAATGGTTGATCCCGTTGGAACCACGGATGGTTCGTCAGGATCGTCATCGCGATCGCAATGCTGAACTCGCCAAGCATGCTATTCTCCAAGAGCTTCTTTGAAGCGGCCGAAGGTAGAACGGATCATGCTCAGTTCGTTACGCGCTTCATCACCGAGAGCCGAAACTTGCAATCGGACACGATTCGCTTCATCCGTATGATCGAAGAGTTCGAGATTGTCCGCAAGCCAGATCAGAGCCTTCGATTCTGGTCCGAATGATCGCTGATACATCTTGTCCAAGCTGGAAAAGATGGCCTCAAACCGACCGACATGTTGATCAAAGATGGCTTCGACTTCATCATCGGTGACCGAGCCGGATGGAAGGGTCTCCAACGCCACGCGTTCCGGAAGCTTGCCGTAATCTGCCAGATAGGGCGCGCAGCGTTCCAGCGTTTCAGCCCGGAGACTGAGACGAAATCGCAGCGGCAGCATGGTCGCGAGTTCGAGGCCATAGGCGAGGTTGATAGCTCGTGGTTGACTCCAGACCTCGTGATGCTCTTGAACGGCCTCTAGCTGGTCCTCTAAAATCGACGCTACGGCATCGAGGTCTCCCTGGCGATGGGCGGTGGCCAAATCGATGCTCCACGTGTCCGCGTCGGTCCCATCTTTGAGCAGCATGGACTCCTGCAGATCTACGATCATTGCGTGCACAACACGTCGGTACTGATCTGTGGGCGGGCTGTTCAGCGTCTCTGCCCGCACACCGATGTGACGCATGAATGCGATCACGTCGAAGGTTGTGCCGGCCGGCAAGTCTGCTGGCAAGTAATCTGATGCAAAGAACCACTGTCTGGTCCAATCGTGCTATTCTCGCAGTGCAGCCTCTGACCCGATGACTTCTTCCACAGCATCAAAGTAAGCTGCTTCGATCATTGTTGAGGCGTGATGATGCCGGTGCATCAGATCGACCTGTCGTCTCACTATGTCATCCGTAATCTTCTCATCCGCCGCACCGAACCGTCGGGGAGTCATCCGCTGCACCCAGGCGAACTGCTGGGAATAGGCCTCATCGAGATCTGATCGTGATTGCTCATGCTGATCAAAGGCGCGATCGAGCAACCACCGCTCGTCGGCGTCAACGGTCGGATACTCACAGATCCGATCGTGTACGTCACGCGTTACGGGCGGGATGAAAAGATCTCCGCGGGCTCCCGTTGCAATGAACGCGGCCGCCATCACGACGGCGATCTGAAAGAGTTGTTCAACGCGACACCGCATACTCAGGCAACTCAACGATACTGGACAACGTTCCAATGTTGACCGACAACTCAGTCGGGAGATCCCGTTTGAGAATACGTATCTCAACCGGCATGATCTGGCGGCTTGGGCGCTGGGTTGTCGCATCCCACTCTTCAAGCACACGCCAGTCTGACTTAGACACGATCTCACCGTGCGAAATGGACGGAACCGTGTCACTGATGATAGGACCAGTTCGCAACACAAAGACGTTCGCCTGGATGACGACATGATCGTCTTCATCGTTCAGACTTATGAGGATCACATCAAAGCGTGTAGTCCGCTCGCCCACGGCCATGAACTCAACCCGCTCCATCGTCTCATCCTCGAACACAACAGTCACTTTCTGGCTATTGCGGCCGACATTGCGGATATCGAAATCAGCTGTCAGCACTCCCCCATCAACTGTTGCTGATATACATGCGCACGACTCCACGATGTCATCGATGGGCTTCGTACTCGAAAGAGCATAGGTTCCCTGAACCATGACCGATCCTTCATCCAGGTCGACGGTTCCCAAGTCGACGACCGGGATAGGGAAGAAACGAAGAAACAGGGTCGGGAGTCGTTTTTTCGGGATGAGGAAGCAAAGACTATGAGAACGGGGCCTTGCGAGCGGTATCGGCGGCGGCATTCGGTCGCTCGACGCCCCGGCCGAGCGCG
>CAZVXI010000267.1:0-3523 GCA_964631295.1 uncultured Isosphaeraceae bacterium | reverse complement strand
CCACTTCACGACCGAGCAGGAGCACGCGCTCGTTGAGCCGCTCGGGCTCAAACCGCCAGCGATCGTCGAGCCAAACGGCCTCGATCTGAGCGACTATCACACGCTTCCTGAACTCGGCATCTACCGACGAGAGATGGGCCTTGACGAGAACATGCCGCTCGCGCTGTTCATGTCTCGACTGCACCAGAAGAAGGGGCTCGACCTGCTTCTTCCAGCGTTCGCTCGGGTTGCTGAGCGCACGGGGGCAAAACTGCTGATCGCCGGCCCTGACGATGGTGGTTATCAAAAGACCGTGGAGCATCTGATCGAGCAGCACGGCATGACAGCGAAGGTGCAGTTGGTCGGCATGCTGGGCGGACAACAGAAGCTCGCTGCGCTGCAGGATGCAGACCTGTTCACGCTGACCAGTTATCAGGAGAATTTCGGCAACGTCGTGATCGAAGCCATGGGCTGCGGCACGCCGGTGCTGATTTCAGATCAGGTCAATCTGTGCAGCGATGTTGAGAGAGCCGATGTCGGGGAAGTGGTTCCGACCGACGTTGCTGCCATCGAAAGAGCGCTGGCGGTCTGGCTTCTTGATCGCGAGCGCTGTGCCGCGGTCGGTCGGCGGGCTCGCGCGTTCGCGCGAGAGAACTTCGACTGGCAGCAGATCGCTGCTCGATGGGCTGCGCACTACGCACGACTCGCCCGCAACGCCTGATATCAGTGGACACTGAGAGCCTGCCTGCTACCCTCGCAGCATCATGATGACAACAGCCACAATGTCGCATTCTCAGTCTTCTTCCTCGACCGCTGCCGGTGGCGGGGGCGGCTCGGGGCTGATCAGCCCGCATGGGGGGAGCCTTGTGAACCGGATGGCCGTCGGCGACCGGGCCGACCAGCTTGCCGCCAAGGCTGCCTCACTGCCGAAGATTGCACTTTCCGCCAAGCAGGCGTGCGACCTCGAGATGATCGCGATCGGGGCGTTCAGCCCGCTAACGGGCTTCTGCGGCAAGGCGGACTTCGAATCCATCTGCACCTCCATGCGGCTCGCGAGCGGCCCGGCATGGGCGATTCCCATCACGCTGGCGGTTGACGACGGCGTCAAGGAGACCCTCAGCGAAGGCGGGCAGGCGGCACTGCACCATGCAGATGGCACGCTGCTGGCCGTCATCGACATCGAAGAAATCTACCCGCACGACAAGAAACTGGAGATCCCCAACGTCTTCCGCACCGAGGATGCTGCCCACCCGGGTGTGAAGCAGGTGATGGATGAAGGCGACTGGCTCATCGGCGGGCCGGTGCATGTGCTGAGCGTCACGCCGGAGAAGCAGCCGGGCGAGCAGTTCACCGAGCATCGCCTCACGCCAGAGCAGACGCGGGCAGCGTTTGAGAAGAACGGCTGGAAGACAGTCAGCGCGTTCCAGACGCGCAACCCGATCCACCGGGCTCACGAGTACCTGTGCAAGTGCGCGCAGGAGATCACTGATGGGCTGCTGATTCACCCGCTCGTGGGCGAGACGAAAGAGGGCGACATTCCTGCGGATGTGCGCATGGAGTGCTACCAGACGATCATCGAGCACTACTTCCACCCGGACCACACGATGCTGAGCGTGATGCCGGCCGCGATGCGCTACGCAGGCCCGCGCGAAGCGGTGCAGCACGCACTGACGCGGCAGAACTATGGCATCAGCCACTTCATCGTCGGCCGCGACCATGCAGGCGTGGGCGATTACTACGGCACGTACGATGCGCAGAACATCTTTGATGAGTTCCGGCCGGGCGAGATCGGCGTGGAGATTCTGAAGTTCGAGCATGCTGCGTGGTCGCACAAGGCGCAGGGCATGGTCTCGGGCAAGACGTTCCCGAAGATCGAAGGTGACCAGGTGTTCTTGAGCGGCACGAAGGTGCGCGAACTGCTGAGCAAGGGCGAGCGCCCGCCGGCTGAGTTCACCCGCCCCGAGGTTGCGGATGTGCTGATCAAGTGGGCGACGGGCAAGTGAACCACGATGCCGATGAGTCGGTCCTTCGCCGGCCCATCATCGTCCTTGGTGCGCCACGCTCTGGTACGACGTTTCTCGGGCGTGTGCTGAGCCGGCACCGTGATCTTGCGTATCTTGTTGAGCCTCGCCTGATCTGGAAGTACGGCAATGATTGTCGCTCTGATCTGCTTCGGCCCGAACACGCCACGCCGTTTGTGCGCGCGGGTGTGCGCAGGAAGTTCGCCCGGACGATTCGTGCTCAGGGCAAGCAGCGCCTTCTGGAGAAGACGCCGAGCAATTCGCTGCGCCCGGGCTTTGTTGATGCGATCTTCCCCGACTGCCTGTTCGTGAACATCATCCGCAGCGGACTGGATTCTGTACTGTCAATCGAGTCGTTCTGGCAGGAACATGCGCAGGGCGTGAAGACGGTGGTGAAAGGCCGCCTGACGCAGCGACTGCGTGAGCTTGAGCCGTGGCGACTGCCGCTGTACGCACCAGAGTTTGCGCGTCGGATGGCGCCGCGATGGTTGCGATGGCTGACAGGGCGAAATGAGTGGGGGCCTCGATTGCCCGGCATTCGGGCGATGGCAAAGGAGATGACCGACCTCGAAGTAGCGGCGCTGCAGTGGCGCACATGTGTTGAGCAGGCGTGTCGCTTTGGTCGTTCGCTGCCACCTGAACGCTATTTCGAGTGCCGGCTTGAGGATTTGTCGGTCGATGTCGCGCGGGAAATAGTGACGTTCTGCGGCCTGCCGCCGAGCGATGAAGTTGAATCCGACCTGAACACTCGGTTCGACCGTTCGCGGGCCAGCAGTCGATCGCGCGCTGTCGATCCGGAAAGGCGGGAAGAAGTGCTGCGCTGGATCGCGCCGACCATGCAATGGCTCGGTTACGGCGCGAACTGAGTTCACCTGGCGGGTTTCTCGAGGCGGCAGATCAGGTTCAGCAGGCAGTTGCCATTGTGAATCACGCGGCGCTTGGCGTTCATCATCCAGAGGATCGGCCGTAACGGACCGGGAAAGTACCCGGCGGGAGGATTGGGCTCGATGAATGCAAAAGCAGGCTCAGCGAATCCGGTTTGAGCGGCAAGTTGTCGGAGTTGCTTCGGTGTATTGCAGCGGTAGCACACTGGATAGTGATACTCGTCCACGGCTTCGCTCTTCTTGATCATGCGAAGTATCATCTCATCCACCTTGAGACGATTAAGCAGTTTCGCGGTGCGCGTGAAATAGTGATGCCCGTTGACGGTTGCGAACCAGTAGGTTCCGCCGGGCTTGAGGCAACGGTACACCGCGCTGAGGAATCCAGCGGGGTCGGCGACATGCTCCATCACCATGAAAGAGAACGCGACATCCACTGAAGATTCGGGGATGTCGGCTGTTTCCATCAGTGCATTCTCATAGCGGTCAAACAGACCTTCGCTCGTCGTGATCGTGCTGTCAGGTTCAATACCCCAGTACGCGCCCGCATGTTCACGGATGAGCCACTGCAAATCGATGTTGCGCTGAATTCCACGGCCACAGCCGATGTCAAGCACCGTCGGGGCATCTCGCGCAAGGCAT